>CAZPLD010000015.1:0-10341 GCA_964587505.1 uncultured Candidatus Saccharibacteria bacterium
CGACAATCTGAGGCGGAGGTCAATCAGTTTACGAATAACCAAAGAACTCCCATATTGGGAGTTTTTTGGTTAGAGATTTATCTACGATAGGATTTGTAAGAGGATTTGTATGGACTTGTGTAGCCCTTTTTGCCCGTATATGGATTGTAGTTCCCTTTGGTTGAATAGTTATCGTATCTTGTACTATTCGGGCTTGTTTTGTAATGAGGAGCCACATAAGTACCTGTGCTTGGCTTATAATAACTCCGCACCCTTGTTGTGCGAGCTTCCGCCAAAGGAGTCATCGCCAAAAACGTCATTACCCCGATCAATATTAATGAGTTTCTTGATATTCATAAGTTTATGATAGTCCTAACTAAAATTTATGTAGAGCAGGGATCAGAACCACTTCCAGAATTTAAATATTTTAGTCCAGGTTCTGGTTTTATTTTCTGTTGGAGTCGAAGAAGGGCTGATAATAGTATTTTCTGATGCCATACAAGAATTTCCTTTCTCCAAATATCCCTCGTCACACAACCACACATTCTTACCATCGTTTGCAACTCGGGCATGGTCTGGAATTTTAACACACTGTTTCTTGTTTAAACTTAGTGTAAAACCTTCATTACATTTTACGTCCAGGGCAGGTGCAGGAGGGGTCTTTATTGGCTTAAAGTCATTTATTTGTGGAGCAGGGGTTTGGGTCTGAAAAAGATTTTTAAAATAAACTTGAACGTCGGCATTCTCTTGTGGCTCTTCTAGTGTGAAGCTTGAGTCAACCTTTTCTCTATATGTAATATCACAAGTTTCATTATCATCTTGTAAAACAATTTTATCCCACCTATCTAAATCGAAATCTGTACCCAAATTCACAACTATTTTATCATTTAAATATCTACGAAAAGATGACGCATAACAACCGGAATTATATTTGATAAAGTAATATCGTAAATCGTAATCACTTCTAATGATAGCTTCTTTGTTGTCCGTATCCAATTCTTTAAGAGTAAAATAAACATTGTTTTGCTTTTCCACACAGGTTCCATTTTTTAAAGTATAACCATCATCACACCCACACTGCTTACCAAGATAATCATAGGAAGAATGTATTCCATATTTTGAAAAGCAAGATTGACACTCTAGTCCACTTCCGTAACTTTTTTGCGTAAATTCATAACCACTGCTACATTCGCACTTACCACCATAAGTGCTCCGGGAATTATAACCGTATTGGTTTTGACATGCTTGGTTTTCAGAAATACATTGTGTTCTGCCTATGGAATCTTTTCCGAATACATATCCATATGAACATTCACACGAGTTAGTCAAAGAGTCATAGCGTGAACTATATCCATATTTATCATAACAAACACTATTACCAGAAACACAGGTGGTGTTTCCAAGGATATCTTTACCAAAAACATAGCCGCTCATACATTTACACCCACCGGACAGATAGTCATAGGTTGCCCAGAAACCATATTCAGAACAATCGCCGTAACTTTGGGATGGTTTTGGTATAAACAAAATAACAATAATAAAAATACCTAAATACCAATTTTGTTTTAGCCACGTCATATATTTATAGATTATTTTTCATCCAGTCAGTAACACTTTTTGACACACCCGAAGTGGCCCAACCCTTAGATGAAACATCGATAACCAAGACCTTGTCATTACTATCAATCTTAAGTTTTATCTCATCTCTAACCTGTGAAACACTTTTCATTGTTTTTATGAACCAAACAGATTGAAGCGGTTTAGCCCAATAAGAATAGGACTTAACATATCTCTTCAAAATATCGTAGTCCAGCCTGGTCTCCGGGAGTCCTAAATCATAAGAAATTAAATATGTTTTCATGTGTTTTGTTCTGAATCTTGCGAGGAATTTGACACCCCAACATCTACTGAAAGTATTTGCTGTAAATCGTGAAGCGTTACGGAGTCCTCAGAAGAAACATCTCGAATTTCACTACCAATAATTTTTTCAGTGATTTCCTTAATTTCCCTCTCTACTTTCTTGTCGATTTTGCGCTTTAAGTATTTAGTAGCCCGTTTGTGGAATAATCGCCAATTATACATACAGAAAAATACTTCAGCAAAATCTTTGGCCTCCTTTATTAATTCATATCGTGCACCAACAATCTCTCCATTAATTCTCCACCACCAATCTTCATCTGCTTCGTTGGTTATAAAGATAATAGGTTTTTTTGTACTTTTAGCTTGGTCCAAAATTTGTTTCCACCCAATCAAATCTCCGAACTGAGCTTCTCCACCCTTTTTCTTGTCAAGATAACCAGGAGGAATCCTTTTTTCATATCTTACCGCCCCTTCTTCGTATATTTTTTTTAACTCTGTCTGAGAAAACGGTTTACCCACCTTATTCTTAAACAAATTAGTAAGGGTTTCGCGAATTGGATCATCCTCATTCCATTTTGGATGTTTGCGTGCAGCCGAACGAATTTTTTCGACGGCCGGCTGCATAACATCTTTCATCTTAAGAAATGGATGTCTCTCAAAATCTTTAACCAGAATTTCAATTTTTTCTAATAACTGCGCGTAAGAACGCTTTTGTTCGGCAATAACTTCTAAACGATTCTTTTGGTATTCAAGGGCAAATTGATGAGGGATCCAAACCCGTTCTTTGATTTTGTCATCAGTTAAAATTTTAATAAACTCTTGACATGTGCTTTGGGAATATCGATATAAATTTAGTAAAGCATTCGCATCAAAAATAAAGACACATTCATCCCAAATTTTTTGAAAGTCAGGTATGGATATCCGGTAAAATTCTGGAAAGTTTGACTTCATTAAAGTTTCATTGCTGATTATTATGAATTACAACAATAAAAATATCACTTCTCGGTCTAAAATTCAACGGCTTAGGTAGAGCGAGACCCGTTCCCACAGGGAGAACTTGCGCAGGCATTTCGGCTTGGTTCTGCGAAATACCGAGCATGTAGATAGCCGAGGCTCGCAGGAAGCTGAGGACTATCGGTCGAGTAGTGGGGATGGGTCGAGCTCTAAGCAAAAGCCGGCTGAGTGGCCGGCTTTTGAGTTTATCTTTTTGAGAACTGTCCCATCTTTCTTGCTTTTTTGTGGCCGTATTTGCGTCTTTCTTTGATGCGGGAGTCGCGGGTTAAGAAACCGGACTTTTTGAGTTTCTTTCGGAAATTTAAATCAAATTCAACCAATGCTCTGGCTATGCCGTGTTTGATAGCATCGGCCTGCCCCCTTGAACCTCCGCCGTGAACTACGACGGTTGCCTTGAAGCGGTTCAATGATTTTAATTTTCTTAAAGGCGATTCAACAACATTCCAGAGATTAACGTCGGAGAAGTACTCTCTGTAATTCTTGCCATTGACCACAACGAGGGCTTTCTCTTCTTCAACGGAGTCGGTGGACTTTTTGGTATATAAACGCACTCTGGCGATGGATTCTTTTCTTCGTCCGATGGCCTGGAAGTATTTCTCTTTTCCATTTCCATTGGCAACGGGGGCTTCTTCGATAACTAAAACTTCCTCGACTATTTCAGGTTTCGGTTTGGCTACGGCCTTCCCCTCGTGAACTCGGGACTTCGGTGTCTTTACCGCCTTCTTAGCCGGAGCTTTTTTGGTTGTTTTAGCTTTGATGGCCATTTTTATTTAAATTTAAGATTTTTGATTATTTTATCTCTTGTCTTGTTCTTGGGAAGCATACGATAAACGCATTCTCTTATAACATGGGTCGGCCTTGTTGCCCAGAGCTCGGACAATTTCCTTGCCCTGATACCGCTGTGATATCCCGAATAGTGGTAGTAGGTCTTGGTGGCGAATTTAGAACCCGTAAATCTGACTTTGTCGGCGTTCTTTACTGTGACTTCAACTTGAGGCAAAACCTCCGGCTGATATGATGCTAAATTCTTACCGCGTAAAAGAACGGCAATTTTTGATGCTAATCTTCCTAATGTTTCATTTGTTGCGTCAATAGTTACTTGCTTCATGTTTTTATTTAACAAATTCAATTATAACCATTTCGGCGCCGTCTGACCTTCTCTGGCCCAAGCGCAGTATTCTAGTGTATCCACCGTCTCTCTTGGCAAAATCAGGGGCAATCTCGGACATTAACTTCCGGGCAGCTTTCTCGCCTATCTCTGCCAAAATCAATCTCCTTGCGGCGAGGGTTTGTTTCTTTGCGGTAGTTATTAGCTTCGCGATATGGGCGGTTAATGATTTGGCTTTGGCTGAAGAGGTTTTAATTTTGCCATGTTCTATTAATGCTGTCGCCAGCGCTCTGTAAAGCACTTTCCTTTGTCCCGCCTCTCTTCCGAATTTTCGTTGTTTACCTCTCCTCATTTTAGGTTAATTAGAAATTAGGTTAATTAGAAATTTACTTTTTCTTCTTGGCTGTTTTAGCCTTCTTCGGCTTTGCGGATTTTTCTTCAATTTTAATTTCCGAAACCAGTTTGAAGTGGTCAACAAGTATTTCCGAAGCTTTCTTCAGCGCTTCTTCAGGTTCAACGGAACCGTCGGTCTCCACTTCCATTACAACTTTATTGAAGTCAATTCTCTGGCCGACGCGGACATTCTCTATTTTGAAGTTCACAAGTTTAACCGGCGAGAATATCGCATCAACGGCAATAACTCCGATGGCGAGTTTTTCTTTCTGCCTTTGCTCAACCGGCACGTAGCCGATACCTTTTTCAATTTCCAATTCCATGTTCAACCCCATTTTCTTATCGGTAATGGTGGCAATGTGCTGGTCGTCGTTTATCAGTTCAACATCCGAAGTAAGCTTGATATCGGCGGCCGTGACAGCTCTTTCACCTTTAACATCCAAAGTCACTTTAACCGGACCATCGCCATGCAGTTTAAATCTGATTTTCTTAACATTTAAAATAATCTCAATAAGATCCTCCAAAACTCCGGGGATGCTTGAGAATTCATGGTCAACGCCTTTTATTTTGACCGAGGTGATAGCGGCTCCCTCCAAAGACGATAACAACACCCTTCTTAACGGGTTTGCTATTGTGGCTCCATAGCCCGGCATCAAGGGAGATATCTCAAAAGTCGTCTTTGAGCCCTCCTTCGACAACACTTTAATTTGTTCCGGTATCTGTATCATGATTAGTTATTAGGACTTAGCCAATAGAACTTAGAAGTTTTCTATTTTCTAATGGCTAATTGCTAATGGCTATTAACTATCTGCTGTAATATTCAATTATTGCCTGCAAGTCCCCCACGTTTATTCCGCTTTCCGGCAGTGTGGGCAGGCCTTTTATTTTTGCAGTCATCTTTTCCTTATCCAATGCTATCCATGCGGGCACATCGTGTTTTTTCAGCCAACTCGGCATAAGGGTTGTAAAGTACGGACTTTTCAAACTTCCTTCTCTTACTTTCAGCTCATCGCCTATCTTGACTTCGAACGAAGGAATGGTGACCCGCCTGCCATTCACGAGAATATGCCCGTGATTTACAAGCTGTCTTGCCTGATCTCTTGATTGGCCAAATCCCATCCTGAAGACAACATTATCCAGACGATTCTCAAGCTCTTTCAGAATATATTCGTAGGGTTCTTTCTTTGAGTTTATCGCTTTCTTAATATAGTTCTTGAATTGTTTTTCCAATAAACGGTAAACATTCTTTACTTTCTGTTTGGATTTTAACTGCTGGCCGAACTCGGATGCTTTCCGGGAACCCTTCTGGCCGTGCATTCCAGGCGGGTATGGCTTTTTGGTCATGGCAGATTTCTGGGAATACGAACGCTCGCCTTTTAAATAAAGCTTTTCACCCAACCTTCTCTCTATTTTTTCTTTTGGTCCTGTGTAACGTGCCATATGTATAAGTAATTAAGCAATTCAGGGACAAGTAATAAAGTTTCGCCTGTATTACTTGTCTCTTTATTCCCGTATTGCCCTAGACTCTCCTGGGTTTGGATCTGCGGACGCCATTATGGGCAATGGGGGTTGCATCCTGTATCGAAGTAATGTTCAAACCGGTTCCGGCCAATCCCCTGATGGCCGATTCGCGGCCCGGACCGATGCCTTTCACGACAACTTTAATATTCATTAAATTATATTTTTTTGCTTTTTCGAAAACGTCTTTGGCAACCATGTTGGCGGCATATGGAGTTGATTTTCTTGCTCCTTTGAATCCCAGCAAACCGGACGAAGACCAGGCAAGGATGTCGCCCTTAAGATCGCTGATATCGATAAGCGTATTGTTGTATGAAATGTTGATGTGGGCGATTCCGTTGATGACCTGCTTTTTCGCTGATTTCTTGGAAGCGCTAACAGCCCCTCCGGAAACGGGTTTTATTTCTTCCTCTGTTTTTGTAATTACTTTTTTCTGTCCCATATTATTTCATCAAGTTTTTTCCGATGACGACTTTCTTCCCGAACCCATGGTCTTTCTTACATTGCCTCTCAAGGTTCTGGAATTTGTTTTGGAACGCCCGTGGATAGGCAGCTTTCTGGCGTGCCTTAATCCTCTCCAGCTTCCGATCTCTTTCAACCGTTTGATGTTCTGGCCGATATCTTTGCGCAGATCTCCTTCAACTTTGTAGCTTTTCTCGATTATCTTCTGAAGCTTGTTGAGCTCATCAACAGAAAGGTCTTTAGCCAGCTTATTGCCATCGACATTGGCTGAACGCAAGATGACTCTGCTCGAAGATTGGCCTATTCCGTATATATAGGTCATCGAGTAAAGAATTTTTTTATTGTCGGGAATGTTTATTCCAAGTAATCGCGGCATGTATTTAAAAATTTAACCTTGTCTCTGTTTATGTTTTGGATTCTTGCATATGCAATAAAGACGGCCTTTGCGCCGTACTAATTTGCAGTTGATACACATTTTTTTAACTGATGCTCGTACTTTCATGTTATAACTTGCGCGCCCTCCGGTTACTTTCGTAAAGCGGAACGGGCCCTTTGGGTTTGACCAATATTTTCGTTAAAAGTTCCGGTCCTCCTTCGTCATAGTTTACTATGTCTCAGTTCGGTCCTCGCTTTTGCCTCAATCTTGGCCAAACGCACTGCGTTCTAAATCTTACTAATTTTTTAATTATTAAAATCTGAATGTTATTCTGCCTCTTAGCCCGTCAGGACTTAATTCTACGGCAACTTTATCGCCTGGCATTACTTTTATATAATTCAATCTCATCTTTCCCGCAAGATAGGCCAAAACCTTACGGCCGTCCTCCAGCTCGACGGTAAAGGTCGTGCCGGGTAAAGCCTCTATCACTACGCCGTTAAATTTTTCTTTTTGTTCTTTCAAAATTAAATCTGGACAGAGAGCTTTAGTCGGCTAAAGCACGACTAGCACTCCGCTTCTCCAAAAAAGTGGTTTTATGATACTTAACGCTACTTTAGGCGGAAGGTCCACCACTTAGAAATCATGGGACCCGCCTTTTTTCATGATATTTTAAAGCCTTAGTATACTATCAAAAACTCCTTTAAATGTCAACTGGCTAACTAATAGTTGATGCGAAGTTCTGTTTTTTCTTTATCTTTAGGGATCTTCTTGACCCAAAACGGCTTTAAAAGCACCTTTGCCGATTCCACACCCTCGGCTATTTTAAAGTATTCCTTGATCTCGTTTATGTTCTTGCCGACAAGCTCCGCCTTTATTTTATCGGTATCTATTTTGGCGTAACCGTTGCCTTTGATATTCACATTAAACAAAAGAGTGTTGCTGGTCTCATCAAAGGCAATATTGTCATAGCTGATACTAAATTTTTCAGGAATGGCATTAAGGTTCTGGGTCTTGTCGACGTATTGCTTAATCAAGTTTTTCAAATCGTCCTCTTTGAATCCGACTGTTTTTATTGAACCGCCTACAGTCACCATAAAACTATCAGCCGCCTCATCGATTTTAGCGGATGATTCGGGCTCTTTCAATTTGACTCCAGAAGCATTAATAACTTTTAATCCGGCGGTCTGTGTTTTGAGAGAATCCCCTACATCTTTTATTACCAGGTCCGATAAGGTTTGCTTGGCGGTATTGAAATCCAAATCGGTAACCACCTTAGCTTTGCCGATAGCTCCGCCTTTCATGGCTTCGCTTGATCTGCCGTATATTTTTTCGTATCTTCCGGAATCGCCCCGCTCATTGAAAGCAGGGATACCGAATTTGCTTGCCGGAATATTGTATGACTGCCCCGGTTTATCTGCTATTACCTCAACGCTTATGCTGCCCGGAATAATTTTGCCGTTTTCCACTTTAGTTCCGGGAACAGTTATACCCTTCAATGTCCTGAAAACAAGTCCGTCCGAAGTCTGGAATCTGGTAGTGGCGATGAGGACCTGCGGCGTAGTTCCATATTCGTTAAATACAGTGATTATGCCTCTGGCTTTCTGAGCAACATCTTTTTCTCCGGTTGTCAGAAATGTTTGAGTGGCATTCTTCTCTACACTGAACAACTGGCCGGGAATCCTGTTTAGTCCGGCATCAACAGAAGAAAATTTATCGGAAGAATAAACCTTAAACTGGATATCGAGCGGTTTTTTGCGGGGAATTATATCTATTTTAGCGCTTCCAGTGGAAACATAGATAATAGTTCCAAAAAGAATAACCGAAGTTACGCCAAGGCCGACCAATGATCTTCTGGGAAAGTTTCTGAACGTCTTTTTTGTCCTGTTGTTAATACCTGTCCAGATGTTTTCACGCGGGGCGCGGATACGTTCGCTCTGTTCTCTCCAGACATTTTTTATGTCATCTGCTGATTGATATGTTACTTTTTTCTTTACATTAAGGCTCATGGGGCGTTCTTTATTCGGATCGATCCTCAATGGTATTCCGCCCTGCTTCACAATACCTTCAAGACCTCTTTTGGTTTTGGAAACGGTTACGACTTCGTATTCATCATTTTCGTCGTTGTCTTCTTGATACATTGCCGGAGAAAATTTAAGTGTCTCTGGTTCTTCTGTTTCTTCGTTTTCTTCATTGTTTTTTCCGGTATCGACTTGGTTTACGGCAATTACTGTGGGTTTATCGTCGTCACTCTTGGCCAAAAGAACATCAAATTTGTATTTCTTGGCAAGCTTATTTGTATCAGGACTGGAACAAAGGAGAGATATCTTTTTGCCCGATTTTACGGCTTCGTTTTCAAGAATAATAAAATGTTCCTCGTTTCTGAAAGCCCTTGATGTTTTTGGCAAGACAAATATGACTTCTTTTGCCGGAGTATTTCTGAATAAATCCAAAATTTCCTCAAATTTATCGTCTTTAAGGACGTTAATGATTTTCGTGGAAGCCACGAATTAAGTATAACACAATGAAAACTAAGAAATATCAACACTTTATAGCTGACACAACCTCCATGCATGACTGCGGGGTGTACCTTTTAAAAATATTTACTAAATTTTAAAAAGGCACACACCCTCCGCCAGTTGCTTAAGCGATAGATGGTAATTGACAATAAAGGGTCAAACAAAAAAACCGACTAATCAGTCGGCAGAACGAGGTTTAAGTTTACGTTGAATTTGAAGTAGGGATTCAAAATCGGATTTAGTAGGTGTTTTTATGCAATCAGGTTTAAATATATTCACAATTAAAACAAGCTCTTCAATGGTAAGTTTGCCAACGGAATATTCTCCTATCCTTTTTCTGATTTCCCAAGTTTTATCTATTTTGTATGATTCTTCAGTTTCTTCCTGATTGACTTCTCGTTCGCAACCCATTGATACACCCTTATTTTAAATTTTCTACCTATGTTTATATCACATCAAACCTATTAAAGCAATCGTTCTGGGTGGTTGAGAATATCGGAAACTTGCTTAAGGTTTTTTGCCGTCATCAATTTGACGCGCAGTTCTTTGGCACTGTCAAAGCCGGAGATGTAGATTTTGAAGAATTTTTTCATGACATTAAAATGCTTTACCTGCCCTGAATTTATCGAAGAGTCTCCCCAGAGCTCGATAAATAATCTAATATGTTTTTTGAGCAACTCAGTTTTTTCTGACGGAGTTTTAGTTGCGGGGTTTATTTTTGGATTAAAAAACCACGGATTAGAAAATATCGCTCGGCCAACCATGATGCCATCAAGGCCATACTGTTCGGCTTTTGCTACTCCTTCTGCGTAAGTCGCGATATCGCCATTGCCGATGATTGGTATGCCGGCTTTCCGGCAAAGCGCCGCGGCTTTGCCTATCTCGTTCCAGTGAGCCGGTACTTTGGACATTTCTTTCATTGTCCGGCCATGAATGATAATAGCTGCCGGTTCGGCTTCAATAAGATGTGAAGTCCATTCCTCGGTAACTATTTTGTTGTATCCAATACGGGTTTTGACCGATACCGGCAAATTGCCCGCTCCGCGCTTGGTTTCGCGAATAATTTCTTTGGCCAGTTCCGGATTCCGGATAAGTCCTGCACCGCTGTCATGTTT
>CAZPLD010000015.1:10441-14827 GCA_964587505.1 uncultured Candidatus Saccharibacteria bacterium
GCCCTAATTCTGCGGACTCCCGCCGAGACAGCTTCTTCTTTGGTTATTTTGACATAGCCTATTTCAGCTGAATGAGAGACATGAGGTCCTCCGCAGAGTTCCCGACTGAAAGGAGGTCCTGAGGAATTTGATGACGAAGGATTCTGCCCTTCGACTAGCCCTTCGGTCTTGAGCTCAGGGTCGAAAGACTCAGGGCCAATCGTGTAAACATTTACACGATTGGGATATTTTAATTTAAAGAAGGCCATCGCTCCTGATTTGATTGCGTCTTCGTAAGACATTTCTTCTTTAGTAACGGGATAATCCTTCTGCACCGCTTCGTTTACTAAATCCTCAACTTGTTTTATTTCTTCGGGGGTCATTTTGCGCGGAAAAGTGAAATCAAATCGCAATCTCTCTGCGGTAATGTCAGAACCTGCCTGATGAACTTCTGTTCCTAAAACTTTTCTCAAAGAAGCGTGGAGCAAGTGTGTGGCGGTGTGAAGACGCGTTGCCTTTTTCAGTTCTTCCTCGTTCCCCGCTTTGAGCTCGCCCGTGTCCATCAATAATCCATGTCCGCCGAATTTCTTCTCCGCTCCAGCGCGAGAAATCTCCTGATGTTTTTTAAATTCTTCGTCAAACGCCTCCCGGGTTAACGATTTAGCTTTAGCACTGGCGATGTCTTTTATAATTTCAAACGGCAAGCCGTAACTTTCGTACAATTTAAATGCCGATTGTGCATCAACTTCGGACAAATGCTCTAATTCTCTTAAGCCATGATGGAGTGTTTTATCAAATTTTTCTTTTTCATGGTCAAATTCATGAATTAAAGTATCTGCATCCAAATTCGGATAAAATGGCCCATAAATCTCTACGATTTTTGCAAAAATATCATGCATCAGAGTTATGTCGGACTTTGAAATATAATTTATAACCCTGCGCATTAAACGGCGGAGAACATAGCCCTGCTCTTTGTTTGATGGTCTGACCCCGTCGCTTAAAAGAAAAGCAACGGAACGGCTGTGGTCGGCAATAATTCTTTTTACTCTGCTATCTAATTCCGAAGGAGTAAGTTTTAGTATCGGTTCGAGGAGATCTGTTTCAAAAAGATTTTTCTTTTTCTGGATAACCATAGCCAAACGCTCCAACCCCATGCCCGTATCTATGCCCGATGTTTTAAGTTTTTCTAATTTTTTGGGGCTTTTACTCGAAAGCAGTTCTTCCCGTGAACCCGGATAGTAAAATTCATTGAAAACAACATTCCAGATTTCTAAACCGTTAACATATATCTCCGTTGTCGGACCACATGGCCCTTCGCTCCCTGTTGGTCCCCAGAAATTATCGTGAATATCGGCCTTTTTGACTTTGATCTTAGGGTCAAGAGATTTCCATATTTTTTCTGACTCTTCATCAGCGGGCACTCCAGCTGACGACAAACCTTCAAATACCGAGACATGATCAATTTTTAACCCCATTTCTTTTGTTATAAAGTCATATCCATACTGAATGGCCTCTTTTTTCCAGTAACCTCCGAAAGAAAAATTTCCCAGCATTTCAAAAAAAGTAAGGTGTGATTCGTCCCCCACCTCATCAATATCGGAAGTCCTCATGGATTTTTGGATAGATGCGGTGTTAAGCATGCCAAAGTCCTTCATAGCATCGGCTTTGCCGGTGTAATAGTCCTTGAATTGCTGCATTCCGGCGGTTGTGAAAAGCACCGACGGATCGGTCGGAAGCAAAGACGAAGAAGGCACTATCTTGTGTCCGCGCGATTCAAAAAATTTTAGAAATTTTTCCCGTATCTCCAAATGGGTCATCCCAATAATTTACCAGAAATTAAGCAAATTAAAAAGGGGCTTGTCGCCCCTATACACCATGACCATAACCCGATTCGTGGTTTTTTCTTTCTTCTTCAAGTCCTCGGACGGCCAATCGGCGAACGCCAGGATCAAGATCTTGCGGCATCATTCCGGCAATCATCCGGTCGTTCACTTCTCTCTTTAGATCTCTGATAGTCTCATCCTGATTGCGAAGTTCGAGCCGAAGCTCATCCACTTTGTCAGTCAATTCGTTACTTCGTTCATTCGCCTTCTTAAGCTGGTCAAGGAGGAATCGATTTGCCTGCATCTGATAATGCAGCCAGCCCCAGCGCCATTCCCAGCAGATAATATTAGTTTGGTCTCGGCCGATAGGATAAGGATAAAGCGAAAACTCCATGATATAGGCCTTGTTATCCAATGCTTTGAATTTTCTGGCGTCAACAATCATTCGCAGGACTTCATCTGGCGGTTTATCGCCTTCGGCCGGCTGGCCATCAACTTTTCCGTAGGTCTTCAGCTCGTCCGGACCTTTTGATTCAAGATCTCTCGGAGTTCCAGGTCCGTAGAAATACTCAATCCAGACCGCATGCTCGTTCAGCACGAGGATATTACCCGCACAGACGGACTCTTGCACATTGATTGCTTCATTACACAAAGTGTAAAAAGCGGTCTTGGCTTCGTTGTTTCCTTCGTTATTAGCTAGACAAAATGCCAAAATGAAATCAAAATCGTTTTTTTCGTATTCTACTGGACACTTGAAATGAATCTTTTCGTCACCGTGAAAGTTGCGACACGAGATGGTACCATGCTTGGCGAGAAATGCTTTCAGCTCCTCCTCACGGCCTCTTAGGGTATTAGGCGGAAAACAAATGAAGTCGGCAACATTGAATCCCGAACCCGAAAGCTGTTCAAGCCGGATATGTTTGAGCGGATATTCTTGGCTGGACATCTTCTGTTCCTTGTTAATGTACGATAAGCTGGAAAGAAAATAGCATTGAAAACAACCTTTGTCAAAAATAAAACTTTCTGGTATGATTCCGAAGCAGTTTTTTGACATAGAGGAAACCACATGGCGATTGTTCCTTGGACGCAAAGAATTCTGCTTCACGACCATTTGGACGGTTCGGCTACACTTGTGCCTATATTGCCGCGACTTTTTGAGTTAAGCGGCAAAGAATATCCGTTTGATCCTAACGGCGACGTTCAAGGCGACATGGTAAATCTTTTCAAAGACCCCCAGATAGATATTGTCCATAAATTCTCAAACACTACCGGCGTCATGCAAAGATGGGACATCTTGTCATTAGTTGCACAAAATTATGTCCATGTCAGAGCTTTGCAAGGGTTCAAATACTGCGAAGCGACGATTGCGCCCCAATATTTCACTTTCGGAGGATTAACTGTTCAAGAGACAGTAGAAGCGCTTATTAATGGAATTATAGTGGGCGAACAAAAATTTCCTAATGTCGAGGTAAATCTTTTATTTACCGTAGGGCGTGAAGTAAGTTCAGAAGAAGCAGTTAAATTAGTAGAGGTAGCAGATAGGTGTGACCGAAATTATGTAGTCGGTATTGGTCTTGTCTGTGACGAGGCAGCTCATCCACCGGAGAAGCATAAAGCCATGTTCAGACGGGCTAAAGAATTGGGTTTCAAAACTACCTGTCATGCCGGGGAATGGGTCCACCATCCTGCCAAAGGAAAAGCTGACTGGTTCAGAGACCGATATCAGCTATTAAAGAATATCCAAATTGCTATCTTTGGTCTCAAGGTTGCCAGATTGGGCCATGCTATACCATTGGCTTATGCCGGAGACCTGATGAAAGCCGTAAGAGACAGAAATATTGCCATTGAAGGATGCCCGGGCTCAAATCTAAGCTCCGGACTGATACCCAATACTAAATACTTAAAAATCAGGGAACTGTTGGCAGAAGGAATCAATTATTCCCTGAATCCCGATGACGACCTGTTTATGCCGAATCTGAATGAAGTTTTCCAGATATGCAACGCTGAATATCATTTTACCGAAGAAGAAAGACAGAAGCTGCTGCGAAATCCCTGGTTGGCCAGATTCGGAAACCGAAAAGAACACATTTTTTAATCCCGTTAAAGCGGGATTTTTGTTTGAAAATAAGATAAAAATCTGATATAATATAGAATAGTCAAATTGATATGGGGGCTATGGTGAAACGGTTATCACAGCGCTCTGTGGAAGCGCGGTCATGGGTTCAATTCCCATTAGCCCCCCTTAGAAACAAAAACGCCTACTTTTAAAAGTGGGTGTTTTTGTTTCTGCGGGCTAAGTGAGCAAGTTGACTTGCTCACGATGGGAATTGAAAAGTGGAACGATGTTGCAATCAGCAGATTGCAACCGTGAGCTGGGGTCGCGGAAATGGTGAGCGACGGCGAACCATTATCCGTGACCAATTCCCATTAGCCCCCCATCGTGGTAAAATATTATTATGAATAACAACAAAAAAACAAATGACGATACGCCAGTGGAAATCATCGGTTTAGACGAACTCGAAAAAGAAGAGCCGGAGGATTCAACCGTAAGCACCAGTGATTATGGGGATGACATAAGCGACAC
>CAZPLD010000016.1:0-13825 GCA_964587505.1 uncultured Candidatus Saccharibacteria bacterium
GAATCGAACCTAAAATAGTGCTAACCGCAAAAACCAGCGTACTCAAAAGCATAATACGCATTAAATTGGCAAGAATTTTGATCTCTGCCGGACCGAATCCGGGTCCGATCAAATGAGCGGCCGGTTTAGCTAAAACAAATACCGCTACCGACAATATCGCCACTCCTGCCACCATCACGTTTAAGAAATTTTGTGCGACGCGCCAAGCCCCCGCCTTGTCCCGCTGGTAATATTCAATAAAAATCGGCACGATCGCCGACGAGGTCGCGCCAAGAATTAAAAGATTAAAAACAAGGTCCGGGATCCGGAATGCGGCATAATACACATCCAGTTCTGTCGAGGCGCCAAACTGTCCGGCCAAAATTCTATCTCGCAATAGACCGGTCAGTTTGCCGACAACAGTAAAAACCCCCAAAATCATACTTGATTCCAGTAGCGTTTTGGATTGTCGTGTCAGTATCATCTCGGACTAATTATCATATCCTTATCCAGCCGTCCATCGTAGTAGGGCTTTCCGTCCATGTAAAATTTAAAATCACTAATATCCAAGCCGGGTTGTTTTTGGACGTAGAACTGATAATTTCCGGCAAATAACGGAACGGAATATTCCAAATTTACGGTCTTTGTCTCACCCGGACTAATTATCATCCAGAATCCGTATTCGGTCTTGCCGGCTTCTTTGTAGATTGTCACGCCGGTTTCTTTGTCGGTATAGCTTTCCTCTTCAAATTTAGCTAGATCATCATCTCTTTTAAATCCGGACTTGTCATAATCTAGCAACGGCTTAAAGTCCGGCCTTGAATTTCCTGTCAGGCCGACAAATTCAGCGTTATCCGGAACCAAGACTCTGACATAGGTCGGGCTTTGTTTGTTATAGAATCCGTATTTATTAGTCCCTCCTGTGTGCATGCGGGTTATTGAAACCTTGTGCCTCACATTCCCGTTTTCGGTTGTAGTCTGAACTTTCACGGATGAGTCCATGACCATATCTGTTTTGGAACCTTTCACGTTACTGAAAGTAACCATAAGATAATCCGAATCGGTATTTTTAACTTGGCCGGAAAATCCTTTGTCCACCGAGAAACTCTCGAGATTCAGGTCCCTGAAATACATCAAAATATCCTTTTGTTCCATGCTAGATACCAGTAAATTAAATATATCCAGCCACTTGTCCGAGTCGGCCGAATATAACTTCTGCAGCATCTTGGGAGCAAAATCTACGATTATCTGCTTGGGCTGTTTGCGGTCCCCTTTATACTCGACCTCTTCTTGGAGAGTATAAAATAAATTATTTGAGTCCAAAGTCAGGTCATATTTGAACATTTCTACCGGGCCGACAATACCTAATATTTCAGCCACGATCTGCGGATTGAAAGTAACCACTCCGTCAATTTCATAACCAGCTTCTTTTTTGAAAAAGGTCGTTATTTTTCTAGCCGAGGCGGGAAAGTCAACAAACCAATTTGCGTCTCGCATCCCCCAGTTCGGCGTGATGTGCTGGAGCTGGATTGGCGGAATAATAAGTTCCTCGAGCTGGCCGTCCAGATTATAAACATCGTCAACTTTGAAATCCAGAAGTTTTCCGTCCTTGAATGTAACCACCCCGTAAGTTCCCGGGAAACCGCCAGTGGGCCTTAACTCCGAAGGGTTCTGGAATAATATCAAATATTTTTTCGTTCCCTTTGTTCCGATAAAATCCTCGAGAAATTTGGAATAGTCCACCGAGTCATTGGTAAGCTTTTCAAAAAGAGGAAGTTTTGATTTAAATTCTTCAAAGCTCGCCTGTTTATCTTCGGGGATACTTGAGTCGTCCACATCAGCAAGAAGCTGTTTAGCCTTGCTTAAATTTTTCTTTGAAAGCGTCAGGGCCTTTTTAAGAGAAGAGGATATTTCTCCTATTGATACGTCGCTTCCGGCAGCCGGTTCAAATGGATTCAAAATTAAGTTGGTTTTAGCCAATTCGCCCATGGCATCAGACATGGCTTGTCCGGCATCAGCTATCAGCTTACCGGCTTCAACCAGATTTTTTGCCGACTTTAATTTACCTGCCCCGGGCAGATCGGAAAGCAAAGAACTGATTCCGGCTCCCATAAAATTCAGGTCGTCCCCCGCTTTGGAAAATTCTTTATAGGCCTGGGCAAAGTTATCCGAAGCAGAAACAAAATCCATATTTTTGATGCTCTCTTCGGCATTCTCAAGACTTGCCACAGCTGAATTGCTTTCTATTATCAGCTGATTTTTAACGTTTATTCCGTAATGGCCAAAAAATATTAGCGAGGTTAATCCAAAACCCGCCGCCAAAAACCAGATCCGGTTCAGTTTGGGTATTTTTATCTTTGAAGTTTTAGAAAAGTCCTTTACCCACATATCCAGTTCATCTGATGCTTGCGCCTCTTGCGGAGTTTTCAAAGTAAGAAGTCCAAGGTTAAAAGCGTCTATTTTTTTGGGCTCACCGATAAAGTTATCGTCGACAGAAGGAGCTACTTTTTTATTGATTTGCCTCAATACAGCTTCATAGTCCTCTTCAGACTCTTCTTTTTGGAATTTAGAATTTGGAATTTCATTGGAAATTGAAAATTGGAAATTGGTCATTCCCGATTTTTGTTTTGCAAAAATCGGGTGATATCTCGGTTTGGAGTATTTTTCTCCGTGAAATTCAACTCCGATGGATGCCAACTCAATCTTTGGGTCCGACTCGTTATTTAAAAAGTTTTCAAATTCTTCAATCGGAGATTTTTCTTTTTTATTATTCACTGCGGTCTTTTTTCTGAAAACCGGGTTTTTAACGACCGATATCAGTCCCCTGTTTTTACTTACCCTAAATCTTCTCCCCAGATTAAGGATTGTTTGAAGATTGGAAATTTTTGAAACATCAATGTTCCCCGAATCATTTACCGGCTTGATATCAAACATTGCGGTCACTACTTTGTGTTTTCCTTTGATCATGAAATAAAAAAACAAAATGCCATCCGAGACAATTGACTGTGCCCGGATGGCATTTATCTCCGGGTTCTCTGCACTCTAGGAACCCTCGTTTTTACAAAGAACCATGTTTCCCTCCGCAATCGAAGGAATTGTTCGCGAAGGAAGTAAAAGAGCAGGTGTCCTGATTTCTTACCCGCCATGGCTTGGTTTAGAAATTAAGGACTCTTAATTTTGTTGCTTCGAAGTGGACAAAATCAAGGGAACTGTCGCCGCTAATTCACGACTTGTATTTTTATAGGCGCTGCCTCTGCTGGAAACAGAGGCGCCGGTAAAGAGGTTCCGAGTTTGGACCCCGGAACAACTTGAGAGTTTCGTTGGCTTGTCGAATAGTTTTTGAGTTATTTTTCGGTCATGAGTAAGCAAACAAAAGTTCCATTCAGTGCAGAAAATTTAAAAGTGCGTAAATTAAGAAAAACTTCAACTTGCTGTCTATGATAATTATAAATGGCAGAGAGGCAAAGCGCAAACTTCAAGTTTGCGCTTTGCCGAACGAACCATTTATACAAAGCCTTACGAAGTATAGCTAGAGTTAATTTTACTACTCTAATTATTAATAAACTTTGATAAAGTATAATGGGTTTTAGACGCTATTAAATATTTCAAGGGTTTCCCGGACACATTTATCCCAAGTGAAGTGTTGAGCTTTTTCAAACTCCCGCTTAGCCAGCAGTTCCCTTAATCCAGAGCCGACAAGAATATTTTTGACCGCCATTGAGATATCCACAGCCCTATTTTATTTCTGTTTCTTTTACTAATTTAAGAATTTTTTCTTTGAAAACTTCTATATCAAATTCATACGCTTGCTGCCGGCAATCTGCCGGCTTGAAATCCACATCATGAAATTTGTCTATGGCTGTCTGGAGCGACTCGACATTTTGTTCGTCAAAAAATATTCCTGTTTTGTTTTCGACGACGGTTTCCATCGTCCCACCGGCACGGTAAGCAATAACCGGCCTGCCCGAAGCCATAGATTCCAACGGAACAACGCCAAAATCTTCTTCCTGCGGGAAAATGCACGCTTGTGCATTAGAATAAAGCATCGCAAGTTGTTCATCGGAAACCAAGCCCAGAAATTCAATGTTTTTATTGGCAATCTTCTTTAGTTTATTCAGCTCCGGACCAGTCCCCGCAATTTTGAGCGGTAATCCGTTTTCGTTAAAAGATTTTACAGCAAGGTCAAATCGTTTATATGAAACGAGCCGGCCAGCCATAAAAAAATAATTCCCGATTTGTTTGGAAACATAAAATTTAGCCATATTGACTGGCGGATAAACAACTTGCGAAGACCTAGAATAATATTTTCTGACCCGGTTCTCTATAAAATTGGAGATTGACCAAAAATCGTCAACCCTTAAAGAAGCTTCCTTGTCCCAAATCCTCAAATAAGTTATAAACGGGGGAAGAAATTTCTTTAGCAACGCAGGATAGCCAAACTCCTCAACAAATTTCTGACTGTTATCCCACAAAAATCTGGGCGGAGTCAGACAGTAACAAATATGCTTAGTGTGTGGTTTTGTAATGATACCTTTCGCAAAAGAGGCTGAAACAGAAATAACAAGGTCGAAGTCAGAAAAGTCAAACTGCTCTACTGCCAGAGGCATTAAAAGCGGAAAAACCCTGTGATGCTTTTTGGTAAAAGGCAGATTCTGGAGAAAAGATGTTTTAATAACCTGTCCATCGAATACGCCTCCAGTCGCTTCCCGGTCATATAAGAGCGTATAGATAGGGGCTCTCGGAAACAAGGCGCACAAAACCTGAAGCATTCTTTCGGCTCCCCCGAATTGATTCAGATATTCGTGGACAAAAGCAATTTTCATCCCGTTAGAGGTAGCCCCGCCAAGGTCCTTCGGACTCGCGACTTTGTCGCGAGCGAGACCTCTAACGGGATTCATTATGCGGCCGACCTGTCTGTAAATACTTTAACCAAAGTTTTAATAATAATTTTAAAATCTAACCAAAGAGACCAGTTCTCAATATAAAAAGTGTCCAGTGCCACCTCCTGGTCAAATGGCAAATCCGATGACCCGGAAACCTGGGCTAAGCCGGTAGCTCCGGCTTTTATGGCAAGGACTCTTTTGTGATTCTTCTCATATCTTTTTATCTCATCGGGTTGATGAGGCCGAGGACCGACTAAACTCATGTCGCCTTTTAGAACATTCCAAAATTGGGGTATCTCATCTAACCTGTACTTTCTGATGAAACGTCCTATTCCCGTAATCCTCGGGTCGTTTTTTATCTTAAAAAGAGGACCGTCCTGTCTTTCGTTGAAAACTTTAAGATAGGGCTTTAACTCCTCGGCATTTTTTATCATTCCTCTGAATTTTAGAAGATCAAATTCTTTATTCTTGCTAACCCGTTTTAGCCGCGCGAAAACCGGGCCTTCTGTTTCCCATTTTATAGCAAAAGCAATTATACCCATAAGTGGAGAAAACAGTACCAAGCCTAAAGCTCCGGAGAATACATCCAGAACTCTCTTAATGACCTTGCCCCATCCGTCAA
The DNA here is from genome assembly GCA_964587505.1 of uncultured Candidatus Saccharibacteria bacterium. GTDB lineage: Bacteria > Patescibacteriota > Minisyncoccia > 2-02-FULL-40-12 > GWA2-44-9 > 2-01-FULL-41-26. Next base: position 5,485 of record CAZPLD010000016.1, read on the forward strand.
GAGCGGTTCTTTTTAACTCTATCAGGGGCATTCCATTGATTACATCAACTTCGTAATTAGTGGTCATGGTCTGGCTCAAATTCGGAACAAATTTAAAAACAAGGTGGTTCTCGTTACAAAAATCAATAAGCTCTACTATTTTATCAGCCGGATAATCATGGTTCGCCAAAATAATCTCGTCCACCCCAAAGCTTGCGACTAAGGGTTTAATTTCTCCAACTTCAAGTTTGAAAAGATGTTTTACTATCCTGTAACCGGAAGATGGATTTTTGGTTATCTCATCTATAATATTTGTGGCGACTTGGTCATTTCCAACAACCATTATCTTGTGAATACCAAAATCATATTTAGACACAAAAAACACTTGGAGATATCTAACCAACATCCGCCCTAAAAATACGAACAGGATCGCGAAAAACCAGCCTCCTAAAACAAGAAATCTTGAATTGAAAAGTTCCTGCCTCAAGAAAATATAAACGATAATGGCCATCACCGCCGCAGAAGATGCTACAAGCACCTTAGAAAACTCTTCCGCTATGCCCATCCTTACTTTCATGGAATAGAGTCCGGAAATTGCATAAGAAACAATAAACAAAATCGAAACAAAAACAACCAAATAAAGATATTTTATAAGGGGTAGGTTGAATTCAAAAAGCACGGGCCTGAAGGTCCTTAAGATTTCGGTTCTGAATATGTATGTAGTCGCCCCGGCCGCCAAAAGCATCAGAAAATCCATCGGCAGGCGCAGGACATTGAAGAATAGGTCAGCTTTTTTCATATTATAACTTTCTCGCCCTCCGCTTAAATACTTAAGCGGTACGGGCCCTAAAGGGTTTGACCAATATTTTCGTTAAAAGCTCCGGTCCTCCCTCACCATAGATATCTATGGCTCGGTTCGGTCCTCGCTTTTGCCTCAATCTTGACCAAACGAGCTACGTTCTAATTACTTAATAACGCCAGAAAAATAGCATAAACAGGTCTAAATTTCAATTAAAAATCCCGCTTTCGCAGGGTTCTTAATTGCTTTGTAAACAATAAGCCGAGTTCTGTCTAAACGCTTTCGCGTTGAGGCAATCATTTATCTAGGCCCATTGTTGCCAATGAGCTCAAGCGGTCTACTTGTCTTGTCGCCAGAGGCGACAGTTTGACCTTGCGCTCCAGTAAGGATTTAGCCGTTTCACTCCTAGCCTTTTACCCGGGCTGGGACTAAGCTATAACTCCTGATACAATCAAGAATTTTGGGATTAGCTTTCTTGTCCTTTCGGACAAAGACGTCTCTGCTCGCACCTCTTGCATCACTGCAGACGGGTATTACCCGCTACCGTTTTAATTTACCTTTCGGCAAAGTAAGTGCTCGGACTTTCCTCTCGCCATAGGCGAGCGATTACCTAGTTTACAAAGCAATGTAAGTATAGCACAAATTTGAACTGATTTCAAGACCTACAATAATTTGTTTGTTTCCCTATCCAAGACCTGATTGACTATTCTGTCCGCTTCCCAGTTCTCTTCTCTGGGGACATAGCGGAAAGAAACCCCGCCGAAATCAAAAGTAAGGTTCCAAATTTCAATAAAAAAGTTCTGGATGTTTTTGTCTTTGAGTTTATATTCCTTGTTCAGCTGTTTTACTACCAACTCGCTGTCCAAAAAGAATTCCGCCACACTCTCGCTACATTTATCCGAACCTATTAATTGCTTGGCTTTCTTAAGAGCAAAAATAACCGCCCGGTATTCGGCCTCGTTGTTGGTAGTCTCGCCGATATATTCTCCGTATTCTTTTTTGCCCATCGGTCCCTCGATAACCACCCCAATCGCAGCCGGCCCCGGATTTCCCCTTGCTCCCCCATCGGTATGAATTATTATTTTATTTTTCATCGTCTTTGATTTTTATCCAAGGCAATGGAGAATCAATCGGTAATGTAAATCCAGAAGACCCTTTGTGCCCGCCGCCGCCAAACTTCTTGGCCAGTTCCGAAACGTCAACAGAACCGTCTGATCGAAGAGAAAATTTCAACCTATTTTTATCCCGATACCATATAATGCCCATTGGCGGAAGCTTACTAAATAATACCTTACCAATTTGAGAGTCGAATATCGGGCAGTTGACCGCATAAGTTTTATATCCCTCAAAATTAACAAGTTCTGAACGACTTTGCACAATCCGTTCAATCATTTTTTTCTCATATACGAGAAGTAGCCTTGCCTGAGGCAATATCTCTTTGAATTTAACAGGGTCCTCAAAATCGAATACTATTTTATCCCAAACTTTAAAATCAAAGTCAAACAAATCAAGATAAGCAAGAACTTCTTTTGTGTGAGGAAGTTTAAATTGCCACAAATCAAAATCTTCCACATAGTTTAAAAGTTCAGGAACTTTTTTATCGGGATGAAAATATTGCCAAGACAATACCGCTCCGGAATGCTTTAAATCAAAACTATAATTGTGTGTCATTTCCGCTGCTTCTTGTCCTGTAATATGGTGGTCAATTGATGTTAGTCTTTTATTTTTCTTAACAAGTTTCTGAGTGTCTTCAACCGAATATGAATAGTCGACCGTATAAATTTCCTTTTTAACTAAACCTGCTGGCGGTGGAAGCCCAAGATTAACTCCTATATATTCTGCTTTATCGCCAAACTTTTTCCAAGCAGCCCAAGCAGCGCAAAACCCATCAGTACAATTGTTATGATATAAAATAACTATATCTTCGCCTATTTTCCTCTCATGTGTTCTTTTTTCTAAAAGCTTCGTCATTTGTTTAGTCATGATACCCCAAAGCTTTAAGACTGGGCAACTCCTCACCCGCCAGAAACGCCAGCATCGCTCCCCCGCCGGTTGAAACAAAATCAAATTTATCCATCAGACCAATTTTATCAACAGCCGAAATAGTGTCTCCTCCGCCGACTATTTTCATAGCCGGCGATTCAGTAATTGCTTGGGCGATTTTATTCGTCCCATCGGCAAACTTCGGGTCTTCAAACATACCCATTGGCCCGTTCCAGATTATTGTTTTCGAGTTCTTGATTATTTCTGAAAATTCCTTAATTGCCTCGGGACCAATATCTAAAATCTTATTTTGAAAAATATTATAATCTTTAGGCATAATTAGTTGCGGGCTGTTCAAATCCAAACCCGCCAGTAGCTCCAAAGCATTTTCGTCAACGACAGAGTCCCCCACGTCTTGTCCTTTTGCTTTCAATATATCGTTGGCAATCACTCCGCCGAGCAATATTTTATCCGCTTTGTCTAAAAAGTTTTTAATGACCGGAATTTTCGTAGACGCTTTAGCTCCGCCCACAACCATAACCTTTCCTTCTTTTGGAGAATTAACAGCCTCGGAAAGACGAGCAACTTCTTCCTCTATAACGAACCCGGCATAGCTAGGCAATAATTTAGCAACTGCCGAAACCGAGGCATGATTGCGGTGGCAGACGGCAAACGCGTTGTTGACATATAGATCAAATCCAGTGGCCAGTTGCTTCGCAAATTCCATATCATTTTTTTCTTCTCCGATATTTTGGCGGATATTATCCAATAGTGCTGGTCCAGCATAATTTTGAAGATATGCTCCAATTTCCGGCACAGTTTTGAGAAAATTAGTCTCATAACCCAGTAGTATGTGAAATTGTGGTATAAGTGAGGCAAATGATTGGCCGACAGATTGGTCGGAAATGTGAGCAACCATAATCACCTTTGCACCATGGCCAACTAAATAGTCGATTGTTTCTTTCTGTTTCTTAATACGGAATGGTTCTTCTACCTGCCCTCCATCGGAAACCGGAACATCAAAGTCAACTCTCAATAAAACTTTTTTGTTTTTTAAATCCACCTGTCTAAGGTTGTTCATTTTATCAAAGATAAAATATTAACAAATTCTTCTTTGTTGACGCTCGCTCCGCCAACCAAAACTCCGTCAATTTCTTTCTGTCCGATAAAGTCGGCTACGTTTTTAGATGTTACGGAACCGCCATAAAGATAGCGATTAGCCATTAGCGAATAGCCATTAGCAAGAGGGGTTTTTTTAATAATATCAATTGATTCGAGGGCGGATTTGGGGGTATCGGGCTTGGCGCCTGGAGTTGTGCTAATGGCCCAAACCGGTTCATAAGCAATGATACATTTTCCCAAATCGTCACGACTTAATCCAGCAAAAGTTTTTTCTGTTTGTTCTTTCAAAAATTCCTTAAAATTTTCATCCCGCGCTCTTTCACCCAAACATACTATTGGTATCATTCCATTTCTTAATGCGGCTTTAAGTTTTTTATTCACCAGCTCATCCGACTCGCCCAACTTCCATCTTCTTTCGGAATGCCCAACAATCACATATTCTACTCCAAGCTTGCTCAACATCGGTCCGGAAATTTCACCCGTGTCAGCGCCCTTGTCTTCCCAAAAAATATCCTGCGCTCCCAGTGAGGTCTCGTGTTCAAGGTGAGATGTTTTTAAAACCTTTGCCACTTCTTCCAAAAAAACAAAAGGCGGACAGAAAACTAAGCTCGGATAAGGTTCACGGTGCTTTAGCCCGGGAATCTCTGTAGAGAACTCTTTTTCGTTTCTGGACTCGAGATAGTCGTTAACAAAATCCAAGATCTGCTCGGCTTCGGCCCAAGAAGTCGGCAACATTTTCCAATTTGCAACTATATACTTTTTGTTCATAAATTCATTTTCTCCCGATTTGTCCTACGCAAAGCGTAGCTGACAAATCGAGGATCCTCGATTTTATTTCAAAATTAATTTTTCTATAGAATTTCTACTTTTCCAAGATTTAATTTGTTTTTCTCTGTGAACCGCGTCTCTGGAGTTATAAAATTTTTCAGAGTGTACTAATTTCCAAGGTCCTTTATTTTTTGTTGCATTCACAGCACCTTGATTATGTAACCTAATTCTTTCACTAATATTCTCCGAATATCCTATGTAAAACTTCTTTGTTTTAAAAGATTGCAAAATGTAAGTGAAGTACATAGAAAAATTAATTTTGATTAAAATCGGGACAATTAGCAATAATATATTTTTTAGACATGTCTATTTTTTAAATGCCTCCAAACATACCAAACAACCAAAACTACTATCAATAATACAATAAAAATATCCGCTTTTTTGAAATAGTCATGAAGTATATTCCAGTTTTCGCCTGTTTTATAGCCAATGAAGGCCAAGCCGGCATTCCACGGCAACGATCCCAAAGTGGTCAGCAGACAAAATCTGAGGAAATTCATTCCGGAAACTCCAGCCGGCAATGAAATAAAAGTTCTGACAACCGGAAGCATTCTTGACCAAAAAACCGCTTTGCTTCCATATTTGGCAAACCATTTGTCCCCTCTCTCCATATCGTGTCTGTGTATGAAAACATATTTGCCAAAACGTTCTAATATCCACCTCCCGCCTGACCTGCCTATCCAAAATAAAATTATTGAACCGGCCAAGTTGGCTAACGTGGCCGTTAGAATGATGAGCCAAATATTAAGTCCCCCCAACGCGGCCAAGAATCCTGAAAATGGAACAACCACCTCTGATGGTATCGGTATAGCAGCACTTTCAAGGGCCGACAAAAGAAAAATTCCGGCATAACCGGTTTTTCTAATAATCACAAGTGCCCACTCACTTATATAAGAAACTAATTCAATCATTTTAAATAGTCGTTTCTCTTAATAACTGCGCCGCCTCATCTGGGTCAATGGCGTTGATCTCTATATCAGTTCCCAACTCAAATCCTCCTAACTTGCTGAATCTGGGCAGTATTTCAATATGCCAGCTGTAATAATCATGGTCGTGCGATGATTCTCTAGACGCCGTATGGATAAAAAAACTTAAACTTGGACTATTTAATGCTTTTTTTATTTTTTTCAAAGAAGCAAGGAGCACATCAGCCAGCTCATCGTCAAAATCATCCGACAACTCTTCAAAATGAGGCTGGCCATTTTTCATAAATATTCTAACTTCATATGGATTTTTGGATACAAAGGGACAAAATGCCACAAACTTGTCATTTGCATATACTATTCTGTCACCCGATTCCATTTCCCAATTAAGCATAACCTCATACACGCTCTTTCCGTGTTTTTTAAAAAAATCATGTGAGCCTCCGATGCTTCTTGCCACATCCGGAGGCAATATGGGAAGTGACATTATTTGGCTATGAGGATGGTAAATACTGGCTCCGGAATCAGGACCAATATTATGAAAAATAAGAACATAGCGGACACAGTCGCTGGTATTCATAATTTCTCTATATCTCCTTTTGTATGCCCTCACAACATCTATCATTTCTTTCTGAGAAAAATCTGTCATATGCCTGTCATGGTCTTTGTATATGAACAAGTCATGGTCTCCAACAGCCGAGTGAATTTTAAAAGGGCCCACAGAACTCTCGGGACTGCAAATTCCCGGTTTTACTGCCGGAAATTTATTTTTTATCACAGCAATAGTCCATGACTTCCGGTTTGGATAAAACCAAACCGGCTCGTTTCCCGAGCCTACTAGATCTTCAAAGGGGCAGGCGTCTTTTGATATAAATTCCAGATTATTGCCATTTAGTTGCTGGTGGGGACGACCAGCCCTTTCCGTGGCAAACAAAACCCAATCTCCTGAAACAATATCTTGTCGAAACTCGTTAAGCATTGTATTTTCCCGTCATTAAGTTCCATCTTATTTTAACCGTTTCCGTCAAAACCTGAAAGTAGGCGTTTAATTTAACATGCGAGCTGGGATCGTTCTTCCAAAAAATAGGAACTTCTTTTATTTTGTATCCGAATTTTCTGGCTAAAGCCAGCATCTCAACATCAAAACCCCAGCGATCAATGGTTGCTTTAGAGAAAATCTTATTGGCTGCTTCGGCAGTAGTTATTTTAAATCCCCTCTGCGTGTCGCTAATACCCGGTACGGCCATTAATTGTATGAAAAGATTGCCCAACGTCCCGAATACTCTTCTCCAGATCGGCTCTGAACCGCTGGCCACAACGCTTCCTTTAGCAGCGATCGAGGCAATAACTACGCCATAGCCCTGACCAAAAAAAGGCAGCATTTTTTCTATGTGATCGATGGTTGTTGCATTATCGGCATCTGTAAAAAGCCGGTATTGGCCTCTTGCCTTAAGCATACCTTCACGGACAGCAAACCCTTTTCCTCTGTTCCGGTCGTAATCCAATAGTTGAAGAGTGGGAATTGCAGCAGTCATTGAGCGGACAATATCATTGGTTTTGTCCTTTGAACCGTCGGTAACAACTAATATCTCGTACTCTATATTCTTGCCCGAAAGATATTGGTGGATAGATTCGACGGTTTTTCTAATATGCTTTTCCTCGTTGTATGCGGGAATAATTACAGATAAATACATATATAACTTGCTGGCCGCTCTCGCCTTCCGCCAACTGGCGGACTACGGCAAGTACGCTCTTGTCCAACTTCTTCGTTAAAAGCTCCGCTTACTTCTCACCATAGTTTACTATGGCTCGTCGCAATGCTCGCTTTTGCCTTGAATTTGGACAAGCCAGCTACGTTCTAATAATTAAATATAAATTAACATTATTTGACCGATTACTCAAACTCGCCTAATCTGAATATTAATGAGTTGGCCCATCACACAAGTTAAGCTTGGCAAAGAAAGTTTTCCTAAGCTCTTGTCCCAAATACATGATCCCCCCAAGCAACTTTACTGTCGGGGGAACATTTCTCTGTTGAACAGCAGCTGTTTTGCTGTTGTAGGAACTCGAAAACTAACAAGTTATGGAAAAGAAACCGCCCAACAGATAGTCAGAGACCTTGCCAATAACGGATTTACCGTCGTGAGCGGTTTGGCCTTAGGAATAGACGCAATAGCGCACCAAACGACATTAGATTGCGGGGGTAAAACCATAGCTGTCCTCGGAGGCGGAGTCGGCGATAAAAATATCGGACCCAAAACTAACTTTACTTTAGCTCAAAACATACTCAAAAACGACGGCCTTTTAGTTTCTGAATATTCAGATGAGGAGAGCATTCGTGCTTTTAACTTTGCCGTAAGAGATCGGATAATTAGTGGACTGTCCTTGGGGGTCTTAGTTATAGAGGCAGACGAAAAAAGCGGAGCACTCATCACTGCCCAGTGTGCCGTAGATCAGAATCGCGATGTTTTTGCGGTACCGGGAAGCGTTCTGTCTCCAAAATCTGCCGGTCCCAACACTTTAATTCAAAGCGGAGCCAAGCTTGTTATGAACGCTTATGATATCATTAATGAGTATCATGAAAATTTACAATTATTTCCCGAGAAGAAAAAGAGTGTCTTAACTAAAAACCCGACGGAGAAAAAAATTGTTGACCTGCTTGATGAACACGGCATTCTGTTTGTGGACGATATAATAAGAATGTCCG
>CAZPLD010000017.1:0-13479 GCA_964587505.1 uncultured Candidatus Saccharibacteria bacterium
GAGTGGGCTCCCATTTAAGTCGCCCGCGAGGGGCCCCGTTGCGTTATTCCCTTTCTGAATGCTCCCGTCTCGGAGTGAGTCTCGTGCTTTAGCCGAGACTTCTCTCTGTAGAGGAGCAATGGGGACACGCGCCGGCGACTAATTGGGAACTCTGTTCATAACTGGAGCGAAGCTCCAGTACTTTTATCTTAGTAAAATATCTGCTATATTATAACATAGATTTTTTAAATTTTAAAGGAGTTACCTTGGTTACCATAACGCTGGAAGCAGCCGCGAAGCTGAAGGAGTTAATAGCCGAGGAAAATAAAGATACGCAAATTCCGGAAACCGTCGGCTTGCGAATATTCGTTCAGGGCGGAGGCTGTTCCGGATTTCAATATGGACTGATGATAGAAAAAGAAAAGGGTGTAAACGACGATATCTTTGAATCCAATGGAATTAAAATATTCATTGACCCTATAAGCAAACAGTATCTTGACGGTGCCCAGGTCGAGTTTGTTGAAAATTCTACTGGCGGCGGACTCACCATCAAAAACCCGAATGCTACATCAACTTGCGGCTGCGGCCAGTCGTTCAATACCGAATAACATGGTTACTGTAACACTGGTGGCGGCAAAACGCCTCAAAAGTATGCTGGACAGAAACCAGCCAAACAATCCCGAAGCCGGCATACGGCTTGCGGTCAAAGCCGGCGGCTGTTCAGGATTCACGTACATTCCCTTGACCGTGGTAGCCAGACCAACCCCGCATGATAAGATCTTTGAATCAAATGGAATCCGTATCTTTGTGGACCCAAAAAGTTTGGTCATCGTCAAAGGCACAGAGATTGACCACACCGGAAACCTGCTTGAAGGATTTACTTTTAATAATCCCAACGCCAAAAATAGTTGTGGCTGCGGAACTTCATTTGACCTCAAATAGACCTTTTGGTCTATTTTTTATTTGTGGTGCGCGAGCCAGGGATCGAACCTGGGACCTCCTTTTTATCAGAAAGGCGTTCTACCACTGAACTACTCGCGCAGTTAATATATGGGTTTAATATACACATTTTACCAAATAAAAAGAGGTTTTTCAACCTCTAGTCAGTAAATTATCGACAATTTTATCGCACAGCTCTTCGGTGTTCATGGGAGTAATTCCGGTCAACCGGTTAACCATTCCCAACCGATTCTTAACCTCATCTCCTTCAGAACACATCCCCGCAAGTTCTTTTGTTGTTCCTTCCAACTTGTGTAAGTTATTGCTAAAAATAAATTGGGCCATCAAAAGATTCATATCTGTCCTGTTTTTGACAAAAGCCGCCAACACGCTTTCCAGTACGAAAACGGCCATCAAGCAATCTGCAAGATTCATCAAAACCATTTGATGTTTTTCCAACTCAAGTCCAAATTTTTCGTAAGCCATTCCGAAAGAAATTAGTGTGGCTTTTTTTGCGTTATTAAGATACAAATTTAAGCGTTCAACAACATCTTCCGGTTCAACCGGAGGCGTATCCATGTGTAGCTCCCGGACAACATTTTTACTCGCTTCTAACAATGGCAGTGAACCCATTAGCGCCTTCTTGAGGGTCATGCCGATTGCAACAAGCCGGTTAACTTCGTTAGTCCCTTCGAAAATTCGGTTAATCCTTGAATCGCGATAGTGGCGGGCCGGAGGCAATTCCTCACAAAAGCCGGAACCACCGTGAATTTGAATATTCTCATCTACGATGAGGTCGAGGGCTTCACTGCAAGAAACTTTAACCAAAGAACACTCAACAGCAAACTCTTCGATGGCCTTCAATACCGCTCTGGAATCATTTGAATCAACATCGTGAATTGCTTTTTCAAGCAATCCTGCGGTCCTATAAACAACAGATTCCATTTCATAATTTTTTGCGGCCATCTCTGCAAGCTTCCTGCGAATGGCGCCAAAGTTAGAAATTGGCAGACCAAACTGTTTGCGCTGTTTTGAATATGCCACAGACTCGCTCAAACAAACCTTACCAGCACCGGAACAAGCCGCTCCGAGTTTAAACCGCCCCAGATTAAGAATATTGACCGCAATCTTGAAACCTTTGCCCGGCTCGCCCAAAATATTGCTTCTGGGAATGCGGACATTGTCCAAAACAATAGTTGCCGTTGAAGAGCCCTGGATTCCCATTTTGTGCTCTTCCTTGCCCACTACCAATCCTCGAGTTTCTCTTGGAACTATGAACGCTGTAAGTCCTAGATCTTCCAATTGAGCAAAAACAATATATAAGTCGGCAAAACCGCCATTAGTAACAAAGATCTTTTCACCAAAGATATTATAAGTATCTCCTTCAGAATAAATAGCTCTGGTTCGTACTGAATTGGCATCTGACCCGGCTCCGCTTTCCGTCAAACAATATGAGGATAGCCACTCTCCACTTATCAGCTTAGGTAAATACTTTTTCTTTTGTTCTTCGGTTCCGAAGAATCTAATAGGCAAAGTTCCTATACCAGTATGGGCCAAAAATGTGCAGGCAAACGAACCTTGAAGTGAAATTTCTTCCGCAACTACAGCTGAAACTACAGCTCCGAGATTTACGCCTCCATATTCTTCCGGTACCTCAATACCGAGAACTCCCAAATTAGCAAATTCACGCATTAACTCCCGGGTAAACTTAAAATCTTTAGATTCAATTCTCGCACTAGCTTCAGAAGGTGCAAGAGTATTAGCAACTACTTCTCTTACCGAATCGCGGATAAGCAGTTGCTCTTCGTTCAGGTCTCCGACAGTAAATATGTCAGGCAATTTTTCACTCGGCAATAAAAATCTCCCGCCTTTTGACACACGGCTCTTGCCGACAAGTTTAGCCAATCCAGCTTTTGCAGAATCTTTCACAACAAGTTCGGCAAAAAGTTTCTGCTCAAGCTTAAGCGCCTCATTGAGCGACAAGCCCATCCCAGCCCGAACCCCGGCAATAATAGCACTAACCGCATCTTTGGATTTTTTTTCCGTCCAACCTTTGAATGCGTCAGAGGCAACAATCCGGTCAAATTTATTTATATCAAATGTCCCGGATTCCCTTTGCAACGGCTCCGCAATTAAGCGCTGAGCTAATGCTAAAGCCCGAGAATCTAATTCTGAATTAGGGGCGATTTCATCTACAAGCCCGCGAGACAAAGCGTCTTGAACCGAGATCAACTCGCCCGAAAAAAGAAGTTTAAGCGATGTTTCTAAATCTGACACAAGTCTCGGTAAGCGTTGCGTCCCGCCCATACCCGGCATAATTCCATGTTTGATTTCCGGCTGACCAAATTTAGAATCTTCTGAAGCTATGCGTGCAGTACAACCCATAGCAAGCTCGTTTCCTCCGCCCAAACAAAGACCCGTAATAGCCGCAACAGTTGGCTTTCCGAGGTTCTCAATTGAGTTAACTACGGCATTTGCCTTATCTAAAATTTCAAGTGTTTTTTTAACACTTCCCTCTTGAGCAATCGCATAGATTTCATTAATGTCAGCACCTGCAGAAAATAATCCCTTGCCTCTGATAATCAACGCCTTGGCTTTTTCATTTTTCTTAAACTCTTCCAGAAAACCAAGAACCAGCATCAAAACCTCTCCTGACAATAGATTAAGAGGAGGACTCTGGATTGAAATCAAAGCAATATCCGTTCCCTTAATTTTACTGTATTTTACTTTCGAATCTTCCTGATTTTGCGCCACGTGAGTTCTCCAGATAAAATTATTAAGAATCTGGCGTTAATATACCGCCTTTTTTATAAAAAACAAGGGCTCCATTTTTGGAGCCCGAACAATTAAATTACCACTCTTCTTCTTCAATCTCTTTAAATATCTTTTTGTCTTCCGCGACAAGTTGTTCAAGCAAGGTTGCCGGCTTAAATCTCATTCCATATTCACGTTCAAATCGTTTAAGGTCGGCGAGAAGATTGGCAAAACCATATTTTTCTTGAGTATAGTGCAACGGACCTTCAAGAGCCATTGGAAAAAAGATACCTTTTGTAGCACCCTCTTCAATTACATCCTTAGGAGCAATACCCTCTTCAAGACACATGAGTGCTTCATTACAAAGACCGGCCAGCATACGTTTAAAACCTTCCTCGATATCAAGCTCTCGTCGATTTGGATATTCGCGGTCAATAACCGTTTGAATATCTTCAAAACCGGCCATCTTCTTTTTGTTATAAAAACCAACCCCAACTTTATCGCCAACCCGCCCAAGCTCAACGAGCCGGTACATGAGCGTCGTTGGTGTTGCTCTTTCACCGTATCCATCATGAAGAATTTTTGCCACACTGGAAGCTATATCAATTCCAACAAAGTCAAGAAGTTCAAACGGCCCCATCGGCAAGCCAAATTTTTTTGCGTAAACATCAATCTCTTGAAAAGTCAGCCTTGTCTCAACAAGAAGACGCGCTGCTTCGTTCAAATAAGGCAACAAAAGTCTATTAACAAGATACCCTGGACAACCTTTCACAAGAATTGAAGTGTTGCCAAGACTAGTCTCAATAAAACGTTTTACCGAGCTATAAGTTTTATCTGAAGTCGCCTGACCCCTGATAAGTTCTACCAGCAAAGCTTTGACTGGCGGGTTGAAAAAATGAGTGCCCATGAAACAATCCGGGCGATTTGTTATCGAAGCAATTTCATCGATAGAAAGCGATGAACTATTTGTCGCAAAAATGACATCGGCAGGAAGTAACGAGTTTAGTTCTCTGAAAACAGCTTTCTTTACTTCCATATCTTCAAAAACCGCTTCAATTACCAGATCAACACCACGAATGTCATCATATGAGCTTGTGACAGAAAAATGAGATTTTGCACTTTGTAATTCCGTTGAGTTAAGCTTGCCCAGTCCAGCCACTTTATCCCACTGACGATGAAGCTTGTCTCTGCATGCTACCGCATGCGCCTCGTCAACTTCTTTAACAACTGCATTTACTCCGCTCTGAGCAATCTTTTGCGCGATACCGCTTCCCATCGTACCGCCGCCAATAATCGCAACTTTCCTAATGATTCTTGCCATGATTTCCTCGGTTAAAATTTTAAAAAACTGCTCAAAATATAGTCCCATAAATAACGATTGTCAATCATAAAAACACAAAACAAAACAGGGCTATAGCCCTGTGATAAATTACACTCTTTCAATAATCAGACAACCGCCTTGGCCGCCGCCCACGCACATGGTAACTGCGGCATATCGTTTCTGATTGTCTTTCAAAATATATATCGCTTTTACCACAAGAGATGCACCAGTTGCACCAACAGCATGTCCCAATGCAATAGCTCCGCCACAGACATTCAATTTTGCATCAGGAATGTCCAGGCCACGTTGACAAGCAATTGATTGACCGGCAAAAGCTTCATTAAGTTCAAAGTAATCAATATCGTCAATTTTCAGACCGGCTTTGGCAAGCGCCTTAGGAACAGCGAGAATCGGTCCCTCACCCATCAGCGCCGGGTCACAACCCGTATAAGCATAAGAAACAATATATGCCAATGGGGTCAGTCCCAAAGAAACAGCTTTTTCTTCAGTCATGATCAATAGCGCCGCCGCACCGTCATTCATCGGACAAGCATTAGCCGGAGTTACTGTCCCGTTGAGATAGTACGTTTTCTCTATAATAAATGTGCCAGTTTTGTCTATATAGATTTTTACATCATTCTCAACCGGATTCATAATATTATCATTCATAAATATTGCAGGGGCACTTGATGCCGTTCCGGGATTTCTGGCCAATCTCTCGTTCGGGCTTTCGTCTTGAGAAAATATGACCTGACTTCCGGGAATAACCTTATCGCCTGATTCGCCGCCTTGAATATTCATACGTTCTTGAATTTTTACAGGAAGAATTTGGGCATCAAACTTTTGTTTCTGTTGAGCATCAAGCGCCTTTTGGTGGGAACGCACCGCATATTCATCCTGTTCTTCACGGGTAATATTCCATTTTTGAACCACGTTCTCGGCCGTCCGCCCCATCATCTGCTTGATGTTGGGATCAAAAAGACCCTCCCACAAGGCATCTGTAATAATGTGGTTCTGTATTTTAAGTCCAAACCTTGCATCTTTCATAATATACGGAACTTGCGACATGTTTTCGGTCCCGCCGACAAGAAAAATGTCTCCATCCCCCGCTGCCGCCGCCTGGCATGCCGAACTAATCGCTTCTATTCCTGACGCACAATTACGTGAAACTGTCCGGGCAGGAACACTAAACGGCACCTTCGCATATAGCGCTGAAACCCGGGCAATATTGGCTTTTGGCTGACATATATTTCCAGCCACAACTTCATCAATCTGCACCGGATCAATACCGCTCTTTTTAACTACATGGCGGAAACAATACGCTAAAAGATATTCGGCAGGAACATTTTTTAAAGCACCGCCAAATTTGCCGATAGCTGTCCTGATTCCCCCAACAATAACCATGCGTTTTTGAGCCATTATCTTACCTTTTTCAATTTTAAAAATCTGCCATAGATGTACCATTATGCTGAGGCAAAATCAAGTAAACTCTTGCCAAAATAACCATTATATGGTAACATCAAGCCATCAAGTATTTGCCCCGAATATGAGCGAAGAAACCCAAAAACTTAACCAAGTTAACGCTTCGTTAAAACGAAAATTCAAAGACCGGAAATTAGTCTTTGGCGGTGGTTTCGTCGGCGCAAAAGTTGTCTTTGTGGGAGAAGCTCCCGGCCAGGACGAAGAAAATGAAGGTAAGCCGATTGCGGGCAATAAAGCAAAACTGCTTCATCAACTCTTAAAAACCGCCGGAATAAACAAAAATAAAGTTTATTTTACCAATGTTCTCAAATATTATCCTTCACCCTTAAAAGTCCCCACTTCTAAAGAAATAAAATCCTATGTTCCATTCCTCAAGGAAGAGTTGAAAACCATTAATCCTCTTCTTGTTGTAACTCTGGGAAATATGGCCTTGAACGGAATAGGAATGAGACAGCCATTAGACAACGTTCATGGCCGGACATTCAATCTGGGAAGCTATGAATTATTGCCGACATTCCATCCTGACCACGCTCTGAAAGATCCTCAAATTAAAAGTTTACTTGAACTCGATTTCGTAAAATTAAAAAAATTGCTTGACTCAAAAGAATCATAAAAATACCTCCCGTTGGGAGGTATTTTTATTTCTTGCGGGAGATTGCTTTTTTGACCGCTTCTTTAATTGAACCTATACCCATCCCGAATGCTTCAATTAACTCATCAGGACTTCCCGATTCTCCGAATCTGTCTTGAACGCCGATATATTCCTGCGGTATAGGATAGTTGCGCGACAAAACTTCGGCGACAGCCGAGCCCAGTCCCCCGTTTATTTGATGCTCTTCAACAGAAACCATGGCTCCCGTTTTTTGAGCCGCTTCAATTATAGTTTTCTCGTCGATCGGTTTTACGGTATGGGAATTTATAACCATACAATCCACGCCCTCGCCGGCTAATTCTTCCGCCGCAACCAATGCATTGTAGAGTAACATCCCGCAGCCAATAATAGCCGCATCTTTACCGTCGCGTAATATTTCAGCCCGTCCTATCTCAAATGGCGTATCCTCGGTCGTAAAAACAGCCGATTTTTCTCTCCCGAACCTGACATAGGTCGGCTGACCGTTGAATGCCGCGGCAAAAGTCGCTTTTTCTGCCTCAACCGCATCGCACGGCACAACCACAACCATCTTTGGGATTACACGCATTAAAGCAATGTCTTCCAGTGCTTGGTGGGTAGCGCCGTCGGGTCCAACCGAAATTCCCGAATGCGAACCTGCGATTTTGACCGGAACGTTATTAATACAGATATTTGTCCTTATCTGTTCGTTATTTCTCCCCGGGCTGAATGTCGCGTAAGAAGAAATAAAAGGTATCTTACCGTAATTTGCCATACCGGACGCCACAAGAGCCATGTTCTGCTCCGCCACGCCCAGTTCAACGAATCTTTCTGGAAACTTTTCGGCAAACCAAAGCGACCGCGTTGATTCGGTCAGATCTGCGCAAAGCACCACAACCTTTTCGTCTTTTTCTCCGGCCTTAACCAAACCCTTCCCGTATCCATCGCGGGTCGGGAGCATTTCCGGTTTAGACAGATCCTGAATAAGTTTTGCGTCTGGGTTTGTCATCTCTACAACCCAGCCCTTCCTGGAAGGGCTGGGCAAAGAAATTACATGTTCCCGTGGTCGTGCATATGCTCTCCGCCCTTACCCATACAGGCCTGACACTCTTTGCCTCCGTCCATCATTTTACCCATTCCCATTCCCCACTTGCAGCATCCGCAAAACTTTGTGACCTTGGCCATCAAAACCAAAACCACTACTGACCAGCCCCAATATAGTGCATCAAAACCCCAAAATGGTCTTGTGCCCCAGCTGGACCAGAAAAACAAAATACCGGCAACCCAAGCAAGAGCCGCTAATACTTTATTTACAATATGGTGCGGGCATTTACAATTTCCATGCATAATATTTTAAACTTATATTAAATTAGTTCTCGACCGGGCCAATGCCCCCTTACTCATGTTCGCTCATTATTTTACCATTCAATGTTCTAAGTTCAGATAAGAATTTTGCCGCCTCTTCCGGCTTGGGCGGCTTGCCGTGCCAATTGTAATCGAATTCTATTTCCTTGATTCCTTTTCCGGGTATTGTGTGGGCAATAATAACCGTCGGTTTTTCATATATAGCTTTTGCTTCCTCAACAGCGTCTACAAATTGTTCTATGTTGTGGCCGTCAACTTCCAGAACATGCCAGTTGAAAGCTTCGTATTTTGCTTTCAATGATTCCAGCGGCATCACATTTTCCGTCATTCCGTCTATTTGAATACTATTTCGGTCAATTACTGCGGTTAGATTGCTTAATTTATTTTTTCCGATGAACATCGCCGCTTCCCAAGTCGCTCCAGCTTCTTGTTCCCCATCGGACATAAAGCAATAAGTTCTGAATTTAGCTTGTGCTGAGCCTGCCGAAGCGTCCATTCTGGCGGCGTAAGCATATCCGGCTGCTTGGCCAAGTCCCGAACCCAACGGACCCGAGGTGGTTTCAACTCCTGGGAGTCGTTCTCTTTCGGGATGTCCCTGCAGGCGTGTTCCAAATTTTCTCAAAGTTTTTAATTCTTCAATCGGAAAATATCCAGCCATAGCCATAACGACATATCTTATTGGTGTAATGTGGCCATTTGAAAGAATCAGTCTGTCCCGCTCGGGCATATCCGGATTCTTTGAGTCGTGATTTAAAATATGAAAATACATAGCCGTAAAAATATCGGCCATCCCCAACGGTCCCGCCGTGTGTCCACTCCCCGCCTCCGTCAGCATCTCAATCAAAAGTTCCCGGGCTTCATTCGCTTTGATTTCCAATTCTTGGGTTTTTTCTTCAGAAATATATTGAGACATCAGTTAGATCTTCTCAAAGAATAAATTGAGTAAATAAAAGCCATAAATGCTACAACTGCAAAGATTAGTGTAAGTACAAACAAGCTTATATTCCAATAAAAATAAAGAAGTCCTTGTAGTCTAAAAATCAGTAGAGTTAACAGTAAACTAAGACCAAAACCCTTCCAATTACGAGTTACGATAAAGTATAACAACGGAATTAGTACCAAAAAACCAACATAGTCAGCCAGCTGTTGGGCAATAAACCAACTCCCCTCTACTGGGGTATCTCCTTTAAAATTAAACAACGAACCAAAATTGGCTAAAAAATATAATCCGCTAACCACCAACAACAACCATAATATTATTTTTTTCATACTGTTTTAAATATTCATAGCAACTTTAAGTACATGGTCCACAAGGGAATTCGTATATCCAAATTCATTATCATACCAGGAATAGACACAGCAGAGGTCTCCGTCGACGACTTTGGTCAGCGAGAGGTCGGCAACAGCAGCATGGGATTCTCCTATAATATCGGTGGAAACTATCTGGTCGCTGATGGTTTTGTATATTCCCTGCCAGCGCGGATCGTCTTCGGCAGTTTTTAATATCAAATTAATTTCTTCGGCAGTTGTCGGACGTTCTGAAACAAATGTAATTGCAGACAAAGAACCGGTCACCACCGGCACACGCATGGCGATGCCGTCAAATTTTCCCTTGAGCTCATCGATGGCTCGCGCCACAGCAATAACCGCTCCCGTTGTGGATGGTACGATATTTACCGCCGCCGCCCGCATTCTGCGCAAATCATGGTCCTTCGCTCCTCCGTCTACCAGTGCCTGGGTAGGAGTATAGCCGTGGACGGTATTAAGAAATGCTTTTTTAATACCCAGTTTTTCCACCAAAATTTGCATGACCGGAGAAGCGGAATTTGTCGTGCAGGAACCGTTTGAAGATATCGAACATGTTTTCAGAACCTTCTCGTTTACGCCCATCAATACGGTCCGGCCGTCGGGATTATCCTCATCTTTAGCCGGTGCGGTCAAAACAACTCTTTTTGCGCCTGCTGTTTTATGAACAGATGCTTTTTCGTAGCTTTCAAAAGCGCCCGTTGCCTCAATCACAATATCAACCCCCAACTGGCCCCAAGGGAGTTTTAGCGGATCCTTTTCTTGCAAGAAAAGATATTCTTTCTTGTCAACTTTTAACTTTCCACTTTCAACTTTTACCTCCCTGTTGTATCTCCCATAAACGGAATCGTATCTTAAGAGATAAGCCATAGCATTTAAGTCGCCAAGGTCATTTATCGCCACAATCTCAAGTTCCGGCCTTGTGATTGCCAACTTAAAAAACGCTCGCCCTATTCTCCCAAATCCATTTATTGCAATTTTAGCCATGTTGTAATTATATCATTTTTGCTACAGGAGCAAATGACCTTCTGTGTATTTCGCAAGGACCAAGAGCGGTGAGCTGGATTTGATGGTATTTGGTTCCATAGCCCTTGTGTTTTTCAAATCCGTAGCCGGGATAGCGCTTGGCATAGCAAATCATCATTTTGTCTCGATGAACCTTGGCGATAATTGACGCACAGGCAATAGCAAATATCTTCCTGTCCCCTTTCACGATTGGCATCTGCTCGTAATTAACGTCTTTGATTTTGGTTTTACCATCAACAAGAACGACAGTTTTTAAATTAAAGTTAGGTTTTAATTTTTTTATCGCATTTTTCATTCCCAACCGAGCAGCTTGATAAATATTTATTTTATCTATTATTTTTGGAGAAACAGACGAAATGGCATAAACAAGGTCTTTTTCTTTCAACAATTCGGCGGCAAATTTTTCTCTTTGGTGAGGTAATAACAATTTTGACTCTCGTAACCCTTTAAGTTTTTTGTGGTGCTTAGAGTAGAAATGGTTTGTCATTGCCACAGCACAAACCACCACCGGTCCAGCCAAGCATCCCACACCCACCTCGTCCACACCAAAAACATACCGGTAACCGGATTTAAATAACTTGCGTTCTAGTGTTTTGTGTGGGAGCTTCATTTAATTAATTGAAACAGTGCAATCCCGGCTGCTACTGACACATTCAGAGATTCTTTCTTTCCGTGCATCGGAATAACCAATTTCTTATCGCAGTATTTCAAAATTTGCGGGCTTAATCCTTTCACCTCATTTCCTAACACCAAGGCCAACGGAAATTTGGGTTTGAAAGAAAATATGTTTTGATTATTTTTTGCCCGTTCTAATCCTATAATTTTGATTTTTTGATTTTGATTTTTGATTTCAAGCAAACATTTCCATGTTTGCTTGCGATATTCCCACGACACATAAGTGTCCGCGCCCAAAGCAGTTTTGGATATCTTTTCATGGGGCGGGGTTGGGGTTATTCCGCATAAATAAATCTTGGAAACCCCCGCCGCATCGGCTGTACGGAAAATAGAGCCTACATTTTCACGGCTCCGGATATTATCGAGAACTAAATAAATATCTTTCTTTCTAATCATTGGTCTTATAGATTTGAATCTATCAAACAAACTAAACCAAGTAAACAAAAGGGCCGCAAAGGCCCAAATAAAATTTATATTTATTCGTGTATTCTTATTAATACCTTGTTCACTTCGGCACTTTCAACAATTGCTGACGAAAGTAGTTTTTTTACAACTTCTTCCAACTCTCGAATCAACCGGCCAGTATGAACAACGACTGAATCCCCCTCCTGGGTGTCACTGGTAAGACCATGATCCCTGAGAAATGAGCTTATTTCCTCCGGCTTAACTTTGGCTCTAAAGCGAATTAGGATTTCGTCGGTTGGAATAATAACAGTGTTTCCGGAATATTCCAATGGAACTTTCTCCCATTGGTCACCCAAACACTTTGCCAGATTTTCAAAATCCAGACTATCAGAACCTTTATACTCTAATATGAGCAGGCGGTATTGGTCATAAATTGGATGGGAATGACGAACAAAGCCTCCTAAACAGTGGTCGTCTGCTTCAGCCGATTTAATAACTTTTTCAAACACGACAAAATGTGAAAAATCAGCTGTGGCAGCTTTACCTGTTTCAGATTTAAGACTTAACATCAAAATTCCAATTACAACAACGAAACACTGACACCGTTTACTTGGTTTTCTCATTTACATCAGCCCTTTCAAAGTTCTTTGGCTTAAACATATCAAAAAGGAAACCGAATAACAAGCTGAGAATGTTGGCTTGATTTAAAAAATTTGCTAAAATTTATTATATGGATACACAATTTAAACCACTCATTTGGTCGGGAACAGCAGTTTTGGTAATTCTTTCGGTGTTTCTTTTGGCCAGCATCAATAAGGTCGCAAATACGGCTGCGACGACAAATACGGTTTCATTTAGCGGTGAAGGCAAGGTGGTCGCCAAACCAGATATAGCCAAAATAAATCTTTCAATAGTAACAGATGCGCTTACTTCAAAAGCGGCTCAGGACGAGAACTCAAAAAAATCAAAAGCCATAACGGACTATCTGAAAAAACAAAATATTGACGAAAAAGATATTAAAACAACCGGCTACAACATCTATCCTCAATATAGGTATCCCCAGTATGGCGGTCAGCCGACTATCACCGGCTATCAGGTCAATCAATCAATAGAAGTTAAAGTCCGCGATTTGGATAAGGTAAGCAATATTCTTGACGGAATAGTGGCGGCCGGAGCGAATCAGGTCAATCAACTAAGTTTTGAGATAGATAATCCTGACGCATTGAAAGCCGAGGCAAGAAAGAAAGCCATTGATGATGCCAAACAAAAAGCCAAGGAACTTGAAGACCAGCTCGGCATAGACCTGGGTAAAATAGTAAACTTTTCAGAAAGCACGGGAGGATATCCTATACCGATATATTATGACGCTAAGTTAGAGGGCCGCGGAATGGGCGGCGGAGGCGGGCCATCAGTACCAACCGGAGAGAATGAGATAAATGTAAGCGTAATGATTACCTACCAGATAAAATAAACCAAAAACGCCCGAGAGGGCGTTTTTGGTTTTCTCAACTTTGTACAGTTAACCAGCTAGGTAAGATTTTTGTTCATATTACCATTGAACTCCGATTTATCCGTCGGACCCGGAATGGTGAGGTATAACCCTCGAACCATATCGACT
>CAZPLD010000018.1:0-12954 GCA_964587505.1 uncultured Candidatus Saccharibacteria bacterium
GGGGGTTCGCTTAACCCTACGCTTCAAGTACCGCTGCGGCTTTAATTTTGGTGACGATTTCTTTTTCTACTTTAGGATTTTCTTTAAGGAACTGGCGGGAGCCTTCTACGCCCTGTCCGAGTTTCTGTTCGCCATAGTTATACCAGCTTCCGGCTTTGGCAAGAATGCCGTATTTAACTCCCGTGTTCACGACGTCGGAATATCTGGAGATGCCTTCATTGTACAAAATATCAAACTCGCAAGTTCTGAATGGAGGCGCGACTTTGTTCTTAACGATTTTCACCTTAACTCTGTTCCCCACTATCTTCTCGGCTGCCTGTATCTGGGCGGCCTTTCTGATTTCAATTCTGACGGAAGAATAAAATTTCAAGGCCATTCCTCCCGGAGTCGTCTCGGGATTTCCAAACATGATTCCAATTTTCATTCTCAACTGATTAATGAATATTATGGATGTATTGGATTTGGCAACAATGGCGGTAAGTTTTCTCAAAGCGTGGGACATCAATCGCGCCTGAAGACCCATATGCTGCTGGTCCATTTCGCCCTCTATTTCCGCCCTTGGCGTTAATGCCGCCACCGAATCCACAACAATAACGTCAATACCCCCTGATTTAACCAATGATTCAACAATATCTAATGCCTGTTCACCTGTATCGGGTTGGGATATCAAAAGATTTCCTAAGTTAACTCCTATTTTCTTGGCATATTCGGGATCAAGTGCATGCTCGGCATCCACGTATGCAGCAACCCCGCCTTTTCTCTGGGCTTCAGCTACCACATGCAAACAAAGAGTGGTTTTGCCGGAACTCTCCGGGCCGTATATTTCCACAACCCTGCCTCTTGGTATTCCACCAACTCCTAAAGCCAAGTCCAAAGAAATAGACCCTGTCGGAATGACGTCAATATCGACTCTCTTAACATCCCCCAGACGCATAATAGAACCCTCGCCATACTTCTCCTGTATCTCTTTGACGGTCATATCGACGTGTTTGTTGTCGGTTGTTGGTTGTTTTTCAGTTTGTTTTTTTGCTGACATTTTGTTGAGTACGCTTCCCCCAAAGCGGTTTTAAATTTATTTAGTTATTCTAACAGCATTGGTTATTAAAGCAAATTACTTTTCAACAAATAAAAACCCCAGTCTAATGCCGGAGTTTCTTCATAACTATGAACCCAATCTCTCCAATACCTTAATTGCTTTAGCGGCTGAAAAAAGATCCTCAACCCTTAAACCGCATTGGACGTCTTTGTTATAAAATCTATCAAGCAAGATAGTCCTGCATCCGGCAGCCTGGCCTGCCTTCATATCTGCATCAGTGTCGCCAATCATGTAAGAATTCTCCAGATCTATTCCAAAATCATCGGAAGCAGACAAAAGCATTCCCGGCAGAGGTTTCTTGTTGGGACAGTTATCGGCAGAGGTGTGTCGGCACATTTTAACGGCATCAAAAGAAAAGGCGCCAACAACTCTTTTGTGTATTTTATACCAGGTTTCTTTGTCCATGTAACCATTACCGACATCGGGTTGATTAGTAACCAAAATCCTAAGAAAGCCCATGGCCTTGAACTCCGCCAACGCCTTCCGGATGCCTGGTAAAAATTTCAGTTCTTTTTCGTGGAAAGGTGCCGTTATTTTCTTTACAAAATCCGGCCGGTGAACCGCTTCAATAACAGTGCCGTCTCTGTCAATAAACACAGCTCTTTGTTTGAACATCCTACCCTCTACAAATCAAAAAGTGCTACCGAACAATGTAGCACTTTTTGAGAATATATCAATTAGTGTTATTTGACCCTCTATTGCCAACTGCCATCTAACACTAAAACAACCGGCAGAGGGAGCATGCCAATACAATGGGGGTCTTTGCATGCAAAGACCCCCATTGTATTTCTGAAATTATACCTCTTCTGTTTCGTCACTTTCCGCTTCAGGCGTATCTGCGTTTATTCCGCTTACCCCGGCCAGATTGGCCGGCTCCTGGGCTACCGTGCCATCGGGCCTCACATAGACCTCCCTGGGCTTAGCGCCGTCTCCCGGCCCGATAATGCCCTTCTCCTCAAGTATATCCAACAATCGCGCAGCACGGGCGTATCCGACGCGCAGGCGCCTTTGCAATAGTGATGCCGAGGCCTTGCCGGCCAAAACAACGGTTTCTTTGGCTTCACTATATAAATCATCGTCGGCATCGTCATTTCCTCCGCCGGTAAATCCCCCGCTGGAATTAGTATTGGCATTAAAATCAACTTTCAAATCATCTCCTTCGCCTACTTCCATATTCTCGCCCTGCGCTTTAAGGAATTTGGTGACATCTTTAACTTCTTTCTCGGTTACCATTGCTCCCTGTAAACGTCTTGGCTTGGCCACATCTCCCGCCAAGAAAAGCATATCTCCCTTGCCCAATAATTTCTCGGCTCCGGCCATGTCAAGAATGGTTCGGGAGTCGATCTGGCTGGCCACCTGAAGAGCAATACGGGAAGTAATATTAGCCTTGATAAGACCGGTAATAACCTCAACTGAAGGCCTCTGGGTGGACAAAATAAGGTGTATTCCTACGGCGCGGGACATCTGGGCTAACCTTACAATAGCCGCTTCAACGTCGCGCCCGTATGTAGCCATCAAGTCGGCCAATTCGTCAATAACGATAACTATCGCCGGCATTATCGGCTCATCTCTGTCAGCCATTTTTGCATTGTATGAAAACATATCTTTGGAACCTGTTTTTGAAAGAGAATCGTAGCGCCTGTCCATCTCGCTCAATGCCCATTTCAAAGCTCCGAGCACCTTTTTGTTGTCGGTAATGACCGGGGTTATCAAATGCGGAATGTCATTGAACAAAGTAAGTTCCACGCGTTTGGGATCAATAAGAATCAGTTTTAAAATCTCGGGGGAATGCTTATAAAGCATAGAAAGCAGTATCGTGTTGATGCTGACAGATTTACCCGTGCCGGTAGCTCCCGCTATCATAAGGTGGGGCATTTTTTCAAGTCCGGCAAAAACCGGATTTCCCGAAACATCACGCCCTAAAGCAAGCGGCAGGAAATATTTGGATTTCTTGAAATCGTCATGGTCAAACATATTTCTCAAGCCTATCAATGCCACCTTTTTGTTCGGAAC
The DNA here is from genome assembly GCA_964587505.1 of uncultured Candidatus Saccharibacteria bacterium. Classification (GTDB taxonomy): domain Bacteria; phylum Patescibacteriota; class Minisyncoccia; order 2-02-FULL-40-12; family GWA2-44-9; genus 2-01-FULL-41-26. The sequence continues at coordinate 3,110 of CAZPLD010000018.1, forward strand.
TTCTATGCCGACCAAGGACTTGCCCGGGATTGGAGCTTCGATTCTGATAGGATATGCAGCAAGAGCTAAAGACAAATCGGAGTTCAGCGCAGTAATGCGCGAAAGTTTCATGCCAACTGCCGGCCTCATCGTGAACTGGGTAACCGTAGGGCCAATGGACACTTCGCCCATTTCCACATCAATCCCGAAATTGCCCAAAGTTCTCTTGATTATGGATGCACTGGCATTGATATCGCCCGTTATCGCTTCTTCCTGATCTTCATGCAAAATATCTGTCGGCGGAAGCACCCATTTCCCCTTCTTGAAATTCTTGATGATGAATTCTTTATCTTCGGTCTTGACCGGCTTAATGGCAAGAGCCGGCTTTACTTCCTGTTTCTTCTGGTCAACAACTTCCGAACCCTTCTTGATCACGACATTATCAACCAGTTTTTCTTCCTGTTCCTCTTTGGATATCAATCTGTAAAGCGGAACGTTCAGGGATATCAATAAAGCAATCACAATGAGGGCAATAAGTATTATCAGCGAGGCGCCAAAACCCACCGAAGACAAAAGGGGCGCTCCGAGAACAACCCCGAGATATCCGCCCTGAACTAACCTTGTGTCAAAATTACCGTTCCCGAATACATAAAATATCCCGAGAATAGAGCCGACAAAAAGCAAAGTCCCGAACACCGCGCTGTGATAAATATTCCTTGAAATTGACTTGATGAACGAAAGCCCCAAAATGACAAACGCCACCGGAACAATAAAAAACCCCCAGCCGAACAGGGAGTGTGCAAAAATATTAAAACCTTCACCTGCCCAGCCGGCTTTGCCTACAAAACTAAGAATACTGATAACCGCCAGCATAAAACTGCCTATGCCATAGATGCTATTCTTGGTTTCCTGAGAAATATCAAATCTCGACACCCGCTCTTCCTTAGCTTTTCCCTGCTTTTCCTTCTTTTTATGCCGTCCCATATAGTATTAAGTATATAGCAATAAGTGCGGATAAATCAATAACGAAAAAGCGGGTGTGCTGTTGCACACCCACAATTAAAACCGGCTTGCTTTTCTTATGGCACCGGTGAATTTGCCCATTAGCTCTTGGTCAACTGTCAACCTTTCGCGAAGCTTTTTGCTTATTTCAAGCTGAACACCCGCTCTGGAAGTACATAAATTACAAACATTAGTTGGACCTTCGCCTGTTAAGTTTCCGGCTGTCTTTTTCAAAACGAAGCCAGCGTCAGTAAGCATCCGGCCGATTTTATTTTTAAGCTTATCGTCCAATCCCCCCACCATTACAAACTCGTCATCTTTGGACTTTTCCCCGTGGATAGCAATAATCTTTTTGTGTTTACTAACCAATTCAAGGCATTCCGGTTCATCAAAGTTATCGCTGGTTATATGCAAATCCGTAAAATTACTCCTATCTTCCCTTCTCCCGATAAAGGTATAGAAAGAGTGATTTTCTCCGGCTATACAACGAGCAATTTCGGTAGTTCCCGGTTCTATCCCCCCGCCATGAATAGCGATAACAGCAAGGCCGGATTTCCTTACAATTTTTTCAATATCAAAATCCCCGCCCCGTTTCTCATGCTTTTCAAGCTCCTCAAAATTCCTATATTTATCCCCGCTCATTCCATTTCCTTTTCAAAAATCAAGTTATATAATCATACCTTGATTAACTAAAAATTCAACCCCTGCAAAAAACCGCCAAAGGCGGTTTTTTTATTTGTCCGGCTTTAAAAGCTTTGGATATTTTTCGCGGATTTTATCAATCTTCGGTTTAATAACAAAGCTGGAATACGTTTCGTCGGGATGTTTGGCATAATATTCCTGATGATATTCTTCAGCCGGATAGAATTTATTTAACGCCTTAAGTTCTGTCACAATCGGCTTAGAGTATTTTTGCGAATCAATAAGTTTTTTAATATAATTTTCCGCTTCTTCTCGTTGTTCCGGCGAAGTGTATAGCAAAATGGAACGATATTGAGTTCCGGTGTCATTTCCCTGCCTATTTAATTCGGTCGGGTCATGGCTATCAAAAAACACTTCAAGCAGTTTTCCAAAAGAAATAATCGCAGGGTCATATTCCACCAAAATCACTTCGGCGTGCCCTGTCTTGCCGGTAGAAACACTGGCATATGTCGGATTGGCGGTTTCTCCGCCAGCATAGCCGGAAGTCACCTCCAATACACCTTTTAATTGCCGAAACACAACTTCAGTACACCAAAAGCATCCCCCGCCAAATGCGACTGATTCCACTTTTTTTGTTTTTGTAGTATTTGTTTCATTCATCTACTTATTCGGTTCAAATTTAAGCGCAACTGAATTAATGCAATATCTCTTGCCGGTGGGAGGCGGGCCATCATTAAAAACATGGCCCAAATGCGATTCACACCGGGCGCAGACAACTTCGGTTCGATGCATTCCAAAAGAGTCGTCAGGGCGTTCCTCAATATTTTCCGGATCTATTGGCTGAAAATAACTGGGCCAGCCCGTTCCTGATTCAAATTTATTTTCCGAGAGAAACAACGGCAAATCACAAGCGGCGCAGTGATAGATACCTTCGCCTTTAAATTTATCAACGGGACACGTAAAAGCCGGCTCGGTTTCCTTTTGCCTCAATATCCGGTATTGTTCCGGCGTAAGAATTTTTTTCCACTCATCCTCTGTTTTGTATATTTTTTCCATGTTCAACGTTTTCCACTCTTTATTTTAAAACTGCGCTTGAAAACGGAACAGAAAATGCCCTGCACCATATCCAAACCTCGTTATATTCCCCTGGATTTATATTTTCAGGCACTTCATAGTTCTGACTGCCGATGTTGCCCTTCAATGCGCCTATTCTTGCCTCGCTTGAATATTTGCCGTCTCTGCCGAAATAGACGAATAAGTCCGGCCCGTTAGTCACCTTAAAATCGTCCTCAAGCCGGACAAAATATTTATTGCCTGATTTGATAAGCTTTACAGTTCCTTCGCCCTTGTGAAAACTGTCGGCATCCACAAATTTACCTTGAGCGATTATTGTCTGTTGTGAATCTGCCGGAGCCATAGCTTCTATGTCTTTCATGCTTTCGGACACCTCCTTGTCTATAAACAGCGGGGATATAAGCCAATAACCGACCCCGGCTCCAACCACCGCAAACACCACCCAAAAAACCTTCCAAAATTTATTTTTAGTCATATCCCCATTATACCGACAAATGTGTAAACTAAAAACCGCCCAAATCGGAGATTTTTGGGGTTAACTTATTTCTTCAATCCTGTCCAAGCAAGCCAGCCGGCGAAAACTACGCCGAACCAGCTTAACCACATAGGCACGACCCAGCTACCAAACACCACATCCCAACCCCCTACCAGCCGTAGAGCATGCATCACCGCCACAACCGCAAACACCGTCCCCGACACCTTTCGATATGTATTAGTATTCATACCCTAATCATACCCTTCGATAAAACTCGGGGCAAGCTTCCCTCCGACCAAGAAATCAAAAACCGCCCGAGGCAGTTTTGGGAATTATTTATTCAAGACCATCAGAGAGTAGTTGAGAGCTGTGGCGATTGAGACCCAGACAAGATATGGGATGAGCAAATTGGAGGCAAGTCGGTTGAGAGGACGAAAAAGTTTAATTGAAACGATTATCATGGCAAGAAGTAACAGGATAACAGCAAAAGCGAAAGAAATATTATGGAGGCCAAAGAATATTATTGACCAGCTTGCATTGACGAATAAATGCGCCATGAAAAACCAAAACGCAAATCCTGCTCCCTTTTTGCCAAGTCCGCCCGACCAGATAAGGTAAAGCGAAATCCCCATCAGGGTATAGAGTGTAATCCAAACCGGACCGAACAGCCAATTCGGCGGAGAAAAAGCCGGCTTATTCAAAAACTGATACCAACCCCCTATTGCGGGCATAGTAAACACTGTCCCCACTACACCCGCCGTCTGACATACGGCAATTGAAGCCACTAACCTCTTCCAGTTAAATTTAATCATTCCCTAATCATACTCCCACAAACAAAAAATCAAAAACCGCGCAAAGCGCGGTTGCTGTCTTAATTCTTGTAGACCTTAATAGCGGTCCAATAGGCCTCGCAAAATTTGCCAAAAAGAAACTCATCTACATCCTCACACTCAAAAACAATTTTCCTGGCACCCTCTACATAATCAAGGCATCTCTGGGTATCCCACTTCACCGGCGGGTCAATAGCGACCGAACGCACGTTGGACGTTTGATCGGCTATTTTTACTCTCTTTACACTATCGCTCAGATAGCGCATACGTTCGGCCTGGGCGGTCTTGCGCTCAAGAGTGTGAAGACCGCTGAAGTGGGGCGGGTCAGTTAATCCAAAAACAATATTCGCCACTTTGTCGCCAAAATTCTTAGCAACTTCCGTAAGTAGTACGGGGGTATCCTCAACAACATCGTGCAACCATGCCGCCGCAAGCTCCTCATCGCTTCCGCCGGATTCTCTGACCAGCGAAACCACCTCTTCGAGATGAGTCACAAGGGGTAGTTTATCCTTGTTAAGGCGCGTCTGCCCTTTGTGAGCTTTTTCCGCAAAGACCCTCGCTCTTTCCACCAACTCGCTCATTCTGCCTCCTTTTCAAAAAACAAGTTACATGATTATACCTTTAATAAACTACCAAGTCAATAATCGGTTTCCCCCATCAAAAACCGGCCAATCGCCGGTTTTTGATGTTTCATCATTTTCCCACGTTCAGTCTACTGACTTCAGTACTTCCTCATTCCCATTCGGTCGCCCACCCGCGATTTCACCGATTTTGAGGTTTAGTATACTCCTTGGCGATTGCCAATTTTTATTACCAGAACCAAAAGTTCTTGCTTCAAAATTTTATAAAGTATGCGGTATTCCCCTACTCGCCAAGAACGAATTCCCTTGAGTTCGCCTTCGAGAGCTTTGCCGTCGAAGGGGTCTTTCTTTATGCCCTGCAGAGATGCGATAATGCGTCGACGTTCACGTTCGGGTATTCGATTAAGACTTTTTAGCGCGTTGGGTTCGACGCGTAGTTGATATTCCATGCTTAGTATCAATTTTATTATTGAGCACGTAGCCTTCTCTCGCTAAAATATCATCCAGTGTCGGATATCGCAAATGGGCTCCGGATTTTATGTCTCTATCAACTTTTGCTATAGTTTTGTCTAAATTAGGAAAGTCACGCATGACCTCAAGCGTTTCAATCATTGATTCGTATTCATCAGCAGACATAATAACTGTTTTTGGGCGTCCTTTGTCAGTAAAGGTAAAATAAACACCCGGAGTTTGCACCCTTTCAGCGATAGCGAATAATTTGCTCCTTGCCTGCGAGATTGAGATTGTATTTTTATTCATGTGTACATTATAGCGTACATCATAATTAAATGCAAGTGGATATCAAAGAGGGTCTATTTTGGGCGGTTTTTGCAGTTTCATCATTTTCCGTCGCCCCAGATTTCAGCAGTTTTGGGGTTGGGGTTGTTAATTACTCACAACAATTTTAGTCTCTTCGGAGAGTGAGACCATAAAGCTTATTAACCTCCTCATCAATCTCATTGTCTATTTTCTGGATTTCGTCTTTAATTTTCTGCCATTCATTAGAGTCTTCCGTTGTCATATACAACTCGTCATTTAATGTAAGCATTTTATCAACCAGGACAACAATCTTTGCTTGTTCTGTTTTGGTTGCTTTATATACAGGAAATTTTCTAAAGACGGCCACTCCTATATCTACGCCAATTCCCCTCTTTTTTCCATTTGCGTTAAACCAATTTTTCCCGAAATTAGAGTTGAGTAACCCTAACAGGTATTTCAAATTATAATCTTTATCTTTTTGAATAATAACCGAAAAAGAAAAACCAACATAATATCTTTCGTCATCAAAGCAAAATTCTGGAGACAGAAACATGCCCTTACAGATAAGTTTTGGGTTTTCAAAGTACTTATCTTCTCGCGGACGATGCAATCCATACGGAGCATTTGACGATGTGATAAATTTCTTCATTTTATCCAAATGTGACTTTATGTGCGGATATTCCCCGTCTGCAATTTTAATTTTTGTTTCCTTGTCAGAATAAATGAGATATTCGTCATCGAAATTGATATGATATTTTTGTACATTATTTGTGTTAAGATAATTTTTAATTACCAATTTTTCTTTATCATCAAGGTTCAAATTTTTTAATTCTTGCCCTGACAGTACGAACACGCCATCACCCACCTTAAATTCTTTATTATTAACCTCTTCTAGTATTTTTTTACTTACCTTGTCGGTTGACTCCTGAACTCCAACTGATGTGTCATATGAATCTCCTAGCAATACGACAGCCTTATCAGTCTGAATATTTGTTTCAAAGTTAATTGACGAATTTTTTATAATTTCTACATATGGCAATTTTATACACTTACCATCATCCATGATTTCGTTAAATGAGGCCTTATCTAGTTTTAGATACTCCGTTATTCTTTTATCTTTATTTTTTGTTTTTTCCCAAATATGCACCAAGTGCCTACCACTCACACCCTCGAAAATCGTTATGTCTTCAAAATCTACGGCTTTTATTAAGACCATCTCGTCGCGCAAGTGATCGATTAGTTTTGTGACACCAGCACTTTTTAAGAAATAACTATTGGTTATAAATCCCACAATGCCTCCGTCCTTAGAGACCTCTATTGCCCTATGCATGAAAAAATACCAAAAATCCATTTTGCCTTGATAATACTTAGCAAACTGACTCTTTCTTACATCTGCAAATAAATCTTTGTTATCAAGTTCTTTATTATAAGGAGGATTACCAACAACAACATCAAACCCGCCCTGCTTAAAAACTTCGGGGAATTCCTCGTACCAATTAAACGCCTTTTTATCACGCCAATTTTTACCAAAATGTTTTTTGAGCTCTTCGTCGGTACCAGAAATAAGAGAATTGCCGTTTTTGATATTATTTCCCAAATCTGGCAATTTAATTTTAGAATCAAAAGTGTTCAGTAGAAGATTTAATCTGGCTATTTCTACTGCTTGTTCATCCAAGTCAACGCCGTACAAGTTTTTTGTGAGTATTTGTATTTTAGTAAACACATTAGCCTGATCTCCAAGTTCCTTATACTTCTTATTGATGGCCTCCATGGCTTTAACTAAAAATGAACCCGAGCCACAAGCTGGATCAAGAACCTTTATCCTCGCAACATCATCAATTGTGTAGCAATTTTCCAGAATAAGCCCTAATGTATTCTCAACGATATAATCCACAATAAAATTAGGTGTATAATAAATACCTTGTTCTTTTCTTTTTTTTAAATTATTTCCTTCAGATTTTTTAGCTTGTCTGTATCCAAGATAATTCTCATAGACCGTACCGAGAACATCCGCGGGGATCACCTTAAAATCGTATTCATAATATCCGGGTTTACCATAGAAAATATTAATAACTTCTTCTGTTATGTTGTCTTCTTCCTTCCATTTTTCAAAAGAGTGTGGAGAAAATAAATTTGAATTATAAATTTTATCAAGCTCTCGAAATTTTTCTACCATTAACTTGTAAAGTGGTGGGATATCTTTTTCCATTTTCAGACCCCTCCAGTTTCTTATGAGGGGGCGCAGTATGGGGTCTTCAACCTTCCTGTCTTCTGCCACTCTAATGAATACAAGCCTATTAAGAAGTTTTTGCACACCTTCATCTAATAAATCGGGATTAATATCTTCATTCCAAATCCTTAAATGCTCCGTAAACAGTTCCCTGGCCTTATTAAGGTCTTTGTACAAAAGAGTTGTAACCGATATTTTTTCTAGTTTCTTTCCAACCCTCTCGGCTTCTTTATCTATTAAATCACCCCGAAACGATTCCTTGGATAGAAGCCAAAGTTGATCAAAACGTTCTATATACTCATTATAGGGTATAGAAAAAAATAATTTATCACTTAAATGTTTTTTAATATCCTGGGAATAGAAGACTTTTATACTTTCGAAGTCAGTAAGAATCGCCCAATTCACTCCCTTATTCCAAGAGTATCGAACGGCTTGATTTGCATAATCTTCTCTCATTAAATCAGCTTTCAATGGCTTGGCTTCTAAATAAAATTTAACTCTTCCGCTTATGTAGAACCCGTAATCAACCCTGTCGCCTGATATATGTTCTTCAGCCGTAACCTCATTTCTATCTTCCATGTCCCACCCTAATGCGGTAAAAAGCGGGACAATAAACCCCTTTTTTGTTTCTTCCTCGGTATGCTTGTTTTTAGTTCCAGACTTTAAAACATCCTCATATTTATCTACGAGTTTTTGTATGGCCTCCTTGGCTTTGTTTTTATCCATTTGCTAAGTAAATCGATTTCTTATCTCATTATGGTCACCAACATAGGCTAAAATTATTTGTTTTTTATCGTGAAGCACGTATACAATACACCTGTAGTCTCTATCATTAATATAAAATTCATATACCTCTGCCTCCTGAGATTCAAATTCACTTTTAAGATCTTTGAGTATGGCTGGACTTACATTATAAAGTTTTGTGTTTAAACTGGGGTGTCGAGGATTTTTACTGAAATATGTTAACTTTTTTAGAAAAACTGCCTGAATATCATCAGGCAAATTTTTTGTTATCCATTTGGGAAATTTCTTCTGAACTTTTATATCATATGACGAATCAAAATTCATAATCTACAAGATCCTCCCTCTTGATCTTTGGTAAATCTACCTGGGTTTCTTCGGTTTGATCGTCGTCAAAAAAAGTTTCTAATACAGCTAATTTTTTGTCTATTATGCCTCCTATTTTTCTTTCATTATCAGTTGTAATTTTGTAAGAATCAGTACTATGTGTTAAACCCACCAACTCACTATCTGTCATTAAAGAATATTTCTTAATTAAGGGATCGATAAAATTACTTATGTCTACTGGTACTTCCGCCTTAGGATTTACTAGGGGCCGAATCTTATAGCCATCAATCTTCAACAACTTAGTAGCTTCCATTTTTTCCAAAAGTGCGCTGTAGTTATTAATAACAGGCCCCAACTTTATTGCCGCAAACTTAGAATCAGAAAGTTCCGTTTTGTTTTTATAGACAAAAGCAAACTCCACCAAAAAAGCTATCTTGTTTAACTTTATTTTACTACTTTTATCTGGCTCAAGTTTATTGAGAATATAAAGAATAAAATCTTGAGTCCCAAACTTAAAATGGGCCATTTTCTTTGATTTTTCCTTATTATGCCTACCGTTTATTATATTTTTAGTATATACCACACTAGCATACTAAGCAACCGGCGCGGGAGGGTACATTCCCACAGGGAGAACTTGCGCAGGCGTTTCGGCTTGGTTCTGCGAAACGCCGAGCATGTAGATAAAAAGCGCCCGCTAGAGGTGCTTTATTATCGGTCGAGTCGGGGGGATGTGCCCGAAGCGACTCTATTCGTTCATTTCACTCCCAAACCCTGTCCCCGCCGGAATAAGTCGGCCGATAATGACATTCTCCTTGAGACCTCTTAAGTAATCTTCTTTTCCGAGGATGGCGCTATCGATAAGGACTCTGGCTGTTTCCTGGAAGGAAGCGGCCGAGAGGAAACTGTCGGTGGTCAAAGAGACCTTGGTAATACCGAGCAATAATTGTTCAAATGAGGCTTCTGTTTTTTTGTTTTCTTTGGCTTTTTCATTCTCTATCCAAGCGGTTCTTTTTTCCACAGTATCGCCGGCTAACAAGTCAGTGTCTCCCGAATCAAGGACTTTGACTCTTGAGAACATCTGCCGGACAATCAACTCAACGTGCTTGTCGTTGATACTGTCTCCGGTCGGCGAATAAATGCCCTGAACTTCTCTGATTATGTATCTGGCAACCAAATCGATGTTGTCGGTGGTTTTGAATAATTCT
>CAZPLD010000019.1:0-12531 GCA_964587505.1 uncultured Candidatus Saccharibacteria bacterium
AAGATAGGGGAGAGGATGTTCGGACATATATAGTTAAAAAAGCACAAGAAGTAGGCCTTGTAAGTTTAAGTGGATTTGAGACGGCTGCCCTTGAAAGATTCTTGGCTCATGCCGACTCACTCTCAATAGGTGCAAAACTGGAGGTTATGGAAATAATAAAAAGAGCTCGGGGTAGAGCGGAGTTATTGTTGGAAGAAGGCCAAATTCCAACAACCGATATATGATATTACTTTATTTTGTTGAATTATTTCAGTTAGACCGTGATGCCAATCAAAAAAAGATCGCGACTTTTAAGTTGTTAGATGGAGAAAGCAGTATGGTGGAGGTAGAGGGAGATCAAGAACATCCGGTTGTCGAAGACATTAAAGGGGAAGGCATTTTTGATTATAAATATGCTCGTCCGGGGAAATTATATCCCCATGACGGGATGAATTTTCTTGAAAATCTAAAATATCACTTCAGGTCAGGGTATTTACTGGCCACAGATGTTAAAAAGAAAGTTGTTGACAACTAACTCTAGTTTTGATAATCTATACCTATAAGTACTGCCTTCGGGCGGTTTTTAAATCCAATTAAAATGAATCAACTAGTGCAATTTCTTAAAGAAGTAAGGGTAGAGTTGGCAAAAGTAAGTTGGCCGACGAGGAACCAGACGATTCTCTATACTCTGGTTGTGATAGGCATAAGCCTCTTTTTGGCCGCATTCTTAGGATTAATGGATTTCGGATACAAATTTATAATCGACAAGTTTTTGCTTAAATAAAATCATGCCCAAGCAGGTAACAACACAAGAAAGACATTGGTATGCCATCCATACTTATTCGGGCTACGAAGACAATGTTGCCCGCAACTTAAAACAACGGGTAGAATCGCTTGGTTTTGAAAATAAGATCTTTAATGTTCTCGTGCCGAAAGAAAAAAAGATAAGGATTAGGGGCGGGAAACGCGAAACTATCGAAGAAAAATTATATGCCGGCTATGTGCTGGTAGAAATGATCGTTGACGATGCCTCCTGGTATGTGGTCAGGAATACCCCTAACGTTACCGGTTTCATCGGCGCGGGTACAATACCAACCCCTTTGGCAGCTGCCGAAGTTGATATTTTAATGAAGAGAATGGGCGTTCAGGAACCTAAATATAAGATTGACATTGCGGTCGGAGATAGGGTAAAAATAACAGACGGACCTTTCAAGGACTTTGACGGCAAGATTTCGGAAGTTGACCCGGAAAAAGGAAGAATCAAGGTTTTGGTCACCATTTTTGGAAGAGAAACCCCAGTGGAACTGGACTTTTTGCAAATTAAGAAGCTTTAAACTCAATGAGCATTGAGCAATGAACATGAGTCGATAAAACTGTTCACTGATTATTGTTCACCGTTAGTATGGCGAAAAAGGTTAAAACAATTGTGAAGATGCAAGTCGAAGGAGGCAGAGCCACTCCGGCTCCTCCTGTCGGAACCGCTCTTGGTCCTCATGGAATAAATCTCCAGCAATTTGTGGTGCAATTTAATGAGGCGACGAAAGATAAAATGGGACAAGTTACGCCTGTCGAGATAACCATCTATGAAGACAGGACCTTTGAATTCAAGCTCAAAACCCCCCCTGCGGCATACTTGTTAAGAGTTGCTGCCGGACTAGAGAAAGGCTCCGGTGTTCCCAACAAAGATAAAGTCGGTAAAGTCACCAAAGCTCAGGTAAAAGAAATTGCCGAACAGAAAATGGTTGATTTGAATGCAAATGATGTGGAAGGCGCGATGAAGATTATCGAAGGCACCGCCCGCTCAATGGGGATAGAGGTGAAGTAGTAATTTAATAAATAGGCTAGAAAAGATTTTGGAGAAATAAAAAATGACCGTTCTCGGTCAGCGAGCCCTGTGGGGCATATCATCTGGAAAAACAATTTCTTGATTAGAGCAGCGTCTTATCGTTTCTTTATGAAAATCTCGAATCCATTTGCTAACCCAAGTGTCGAATCTGCCCCTTATAACTTGGTCAGGGCTGGTGGTAGGGCCAATTACTATAGCCTCCACTTCTCTGTTACAGTTCAAACACCTACCTACGATTGTTGTATCTAATGGTGTTGGGTACATATTTATTCGCACAAAAGAACTCATATCTTGAAGGCAGCCAGGACATCGGAAAATCATTTGCCTTTCCTTTCTCCCAAGAAGATGGTCTGTGTTTTATACTAACACATTCTTGTTATTTACACAAGGGTCAGGACGTTTCTAACCTATTTCATCGAAGGCACCGCCCGCTCAATGGGGATAGAGGTCAAATAAGTTTTGTTGATAACCCGCCCCTTGTGAAGGGGCGGGTTTTAGGTTAAAGTCTTTAAACAATTGTTTTTTGAAAAGGAGACTTTGTGGCCCGGAAAAACGACCCCAAACTGTCCGAAATAATGAAAAGAGTTAAGGCCTGTTTTGCCAACGAGGACAGAAAAGATGCCCTGTTTAGGCAAGCATTGGTCACGAATGAGGTCGGCGACTGGGCCAAGTTTTTGACCCACGATCCGGAATTGAACCCCGGAGCCAGGCCGGTTGGCGGTAAGTCGGAAGAGACAATGGCTGCCGGCCAGGCTTTTTGCATGCTTTTTAGTTTAGCATTAGCAAGAAATATTAATCCTGTCGAAGCTATCGAGGTCAGTCTCAAAAACTGGGAAGATGCCGACTGGAGAAAAAGAGAAGCGGTCAAAGGATTGAAGGAGAATGAGGTTCGCGGGATAGCTGCATGCGGCGGTTTGGCAACGGCTCATGCTTATGTCGTATCGCAGGAAAATCCAATTGAAAAACTGCCTCCGGGAATGATCCTGGTTACTTCTTTTGCAAGTCCAGAGCTGGCTCTTTATTTTGACCGGGCAACCGCAGTAGTTACTGACCATGGCGGGAAAACCTCTCATGCCGCTAATATTGCCCGAGAGAAAAATCTGCCTTGTGTGGTAGGTACCGGAGATGCCACCAAAAAAATAAAACACGGCGACGTCATAACTGTTAATGCCGATATAACGACCGAAATAGGCGTCGTGACAGTAAACAAATAACAAGCCCCAAGCGGGGCTTTTAAAATTAAAATTTTCATGCTAATATTTCCGAACTGTTCTTTGATAAAGAGGTAATTTAAATGGAAGGCACTGTTTACGATCCGGTATTTAACCAGCGTGAGATCGAAATATTGCGCAGGTTTGTTAGTGATCCTTACCCTTCTCAAAACATCTACACCCTCCTGCCGTCTTTAGCTGGATTATCGGGAGCATTGTTTGCACGCTATTCGAGAGCTGCCGGCGGAGCACGAGTTACTCTCCTGAAAGAGTTTATAAGTGCAGATGGGCAAGTCGATTGGGCTAAGTTAGACGGACTGATCGAAAGAGTTCTTATTGCATTCGGCGATGAGTCTGTGGGAGAACAGGAAAAAGCCCATCTTGCCTGCGAGAACGTTTCAAATTTAGCCACAAAAGAAATGGAAGATTGCAGGATTGACATTTCGCCGATCGAACAATCCAGCCGCTATGTAGTTTATGACCAGCGGGACCGTAACGGTAAGTTCCGGTACCTAAGGCCTAAAGAGGTCAAGAATGCTGGACTGATAGCACAATATGAAGAAACAATGGATTTTGTTTTTCAGACCTATGTAAATCTCATTCCTTATCTGACTGCATTTTATTTGGACATGAAACCGAAGTTGGAGGCCGAGTATGCAGTTATTCCAGACGACCTAAAAAATTACAAATTAGCAGAATTGACCAACCCAGATTACGTAAAAGCCTGGGAGCAGACTTATAAGACAGATATTAAAACTAAAACATGTGATACGCTTCGCGGATTATTGCCTGCTGCTACCTTGACAAATGTCGGTTTTGCCGGAGGTGGTCGGGGATTTCAGAATATGCTTACCAAGCTTATGAGCCACCCGCTTCAAGAAATGCAACAGCTTGGTCACGACGCAAAAAAGGCGCTTTCCGTCGTTATTCCTCGATATGTTCAGCGTGCGGCACCAAATTCTTACCTCATGCATGTTCATGGCGAAATGCAGGAGTTGGCTAGTTTGTTAAGCCAGAAAATCAGTCAATGGCATGAAGAAGGCAAGCATGTACAACTGTTTTTTTGTGGAGATTGGGACTGGGACGCTTTTGCTATAGCCCACATTCTTTATCCCTATACGTCTTTTCCAATGTACACAATATACAGGTGGGCTAAGGAAAAGGGATGTCCTCGAAGAGAAATTATCCAAACTTACTGCCAAACCAGAGAGGTAAGGGGAAATCGCCGTAATAAACCCGGTCGTGCTCTTGAGTTTGGATATCCGCTCACTTTTGACCTGATTGGCGATTTCGGAATTTATCGAGATCTTCAGCGGCACCGCATGCTGACACAGCAACGCCAAAAATTGACTCCATATTTGGGGGAACCAGAAATTCCCAAAGACATAATCAGTGCTGGATTTGAAAAAGAATTCAAGGAATGCATCACGCGCTCCCGTCAATTGTATGATCTTTTGTTGAAGCATTGCGGACCTGATGTGGCTCAATATGCTGTGCTGTATCTCTTTAATATCCGTTGGTATATGGGCATGAATTTCCGAGAGGCATTTCATCTAATGGAGCTTCGGACAATTCCTCAGGGTCACCCAAATTATCGAAGATTGGTCCAGCAAATGCATTCTGAGCTCAAGAAAAAGGACGATCTAATCGCACCCCTAATGAATTTTGTCGATTACAACGATTATCAATGGAATAGGGCTGACTCCGAAGCAGCTCAAAGAAGAAAAGAGTCGAAGCTGAAAGAGTGACCCGCTAAAGACCGTTTTTACGGTCTTTTTTATTGTGTAAAATCATGCTAAATTGAGAATATGAAATATAAACCGGTTATAGGTTTGGAAATTCACGCGGAGCTTAAGACCAAGACCAAAATGTTCTGCGATTCTCTCAACGATCCGGACGAAAAACATCCCAATATTAACGTCTGCCCAATTTGCATGGGCCATCCTGGAACACTCCCTGTTATTAACTACGAAGCGGTTAAAAAAGTAATTATGGCCGGTCTCGCTCTGAACTGTAAAATCGCCGAGGACACTTTTTTTGAAAGAAAAAATTATTTTTATCCCGACCTGCCCAAGGGCTACCAGATAACCCAATACCAGAAACCTCTTTGCGAGGGCGGACATTTGGATATTGCCGGTAAAAAAATAAGAATAACGAGGATTCATTTGGAAGAAGATGCTGGGCGACTTTATCATCCGCTAGGTAAAGATTATTCACTTGTTGATTATAATCGTGCCGGAGTGCCGTTGATGGAACTTGTCACTGAACCGGATTTGGAAACAGGATTAGAGGTCAAAAAATTTGCGGAAGAATTGCAGTTAATTTTAAAATATCTTGGCGTGTCAGATGCCGATATGGAGAAGGGCCAATACCGGATCGAAGTGAATATATCGCTTCGACCGGAAGTTCCAAATTCCAAATTCCAAATTTCCAAGTTGGGGACAAAGGTTGAAATTAAGAATCTAAATTCCATCAAAGCCGCTTCCGACAGCGTTGACTATGAAATAAAAAGGCAAACTGAACTTTTGGAAGCGGGGGAGAAAGTGGTTCAGGAAACGAGGGGTTGGGATGATTCAAAGAAAGCCACTGTCAGTCAGCGTTCAAAAGAAGAAGCCCATGATTACAGATATTTTCCCGAACCTGATTTACCCCCGCTTAAGTTTACTCCGGCTCAAATTGAGGCCATCAGGGATGGGTTGTTGGAGTTGCCCTCGCAAAGACGAGCGAGATTTGCCCAATATGGCCTTACCGAGGCCCAGATTGAGATATTTACTGTAGCTCGGCATCTTGGTGACTATTACGAACACGTAGCGACAGAGCTCGATTCTTCCGCTAAGGACTTTCATGTCAAAAAAGGATTGGAAGGCGATTTTGACAGTGAACCACACTTAGGCAGACGGCTTCATGAGCTTTCAGCTAATTATATTATTACTGAATTTCCGTCGTTAATGAACGCACAAGGATTGGAAATCGATGACCTTGAGGGGTTCAAGATTTCTCCGGAAGCATTTGCGGAATTGATGGTTTTGATATTTCATAAAGGACTTTCTTCAACTGGTGCAAAGGCGGTTCTTAAAGAAATGGCAGAAACCGGCCTACATCCCGAACAGATAATGAAAGAAAAAGACCTCGGCCAAATGTCCGATGCCGGAATGATTGAGTTGGTTGTTGATGAAACTATTGCAGAAAACCCACAAGCGGTAGAGGATTATAAAAAAGGGAAAGGGGCCTCGCTTAAGTTCTTAATTGGAATGGTAATGCGGAAAAGTAAAGGCAAAGCAAATCCCCAGATGGTCGAAGAAATAATTAGAGAAAAATTAAAATAAATGATAAAAAAAATATTAGCAAAACTGATGAATTTTACAGAGCAGAAGGAAGATTTCGCAAAAAGTGCATTCAGGGCCGACCAGAAGGAGCAGGAAAAAATGGCACGGGAACGTCACGAACAAATCATGGTCGGACGAGATAAAAAATATGTTTCTGAACAGACGGTGCCGACCGAAGGGGAAATACTCGGTCCAAGTGATTCAGGGCTCAAAAAGGAAAAATAAATTTTCTAATTAGTTTCTCGGCCTCTCTTTGATTTTTTACCCCCTCGGCTCCGCTCGGGGCAAGCCAGTTAATATCTTTGTTTCTTTTAAACCAGGTCATCTGGCGTTTTGAGTATTTGACGATGGCTTTTAAAAGATTCTGATATTCTTCAGAATCTTTGAATTTTGAATTTTGAATTTTGAATTTTGAACGTTTTAAATATCTGGAGATCCAGCGGTATTCCAGTCCGAGATTGTCCAGTCGTTTCAAACCTACACCTTGTTTATTTAAGTTAATGACCTCTTTAATCATTCCTTGTTTTAATCTTTTTTCGAGGCGCAATTTAATTCTTTTCTCCAGGTTCTTCGGTTTTAGTCCGAGCCACAATACTTGATACTTAATACTTGATACTAACTTCGGGATTGGTTTTCCGGTTGCTTTTAATATTTCCAAAGCCCGTATAAGACGGCGTTTGTTGTGCCGGTCAATTGTTTTGACGCGCTGAAGGTCGAGAGTAGAGAGTTGTTTGAATAACTGTTCGGCTGATTTTTTCTCTAATTTTAAGCGCAACTTTTTGTTTGGGGGAACTTCAGGGAGAGCGAGATCTTTTACCAGAGCATCAACGTAAAATCCCGTACCACCCACAACAAATGGAACCTTGTTTTTACTAAGAATATTTTTTATAGCTTTTTCGCCTAACTTTTTGAAATCGGAAACGGTAAACACCCTTTTGGGATTGGCCACGTCAAGCAAGTGGTGTTTAGCCAGTCGTTGTTCTTTTTTAGTTACTTTACCTGTGCCGATGTCCATTCCGCGATAAACCTGCCTGGAATCGGCCGATATAATTTCGCCACCGAATTTTTGAGCCAAAAAAATGCCCAGATCGGATTTTCCAGATGCTGTGGGTCCGACGATGACGATAATTTTAGTTGAATTGATTTCGGTCATTGAAAAAGGTAGTATAGATGAAGTTTCTTTCCAATAAAGGATGTTAGCATGTGAGGAAGAAAATAGCCAAACCTCTTGAGCTTTGGTCAGTTTTCCTTCTTGTTGGCGTATACTATGTATCGTATTTCAACCCAGATTTGGTTATTACTCCAATACTTCTGTTAAATAATCATTCAAAGCTGTGGGTGGTGTTTGTCGTCGGTTCCATTGGCTTCCTTGAAATGTTGGGCGGCTATATGGGATGGTCGGGAACGAGAGGTCTAGTCGAGAAGTGGCTCAAAGATAAGGAATTTGTTAATAAATTAAAAGGTGAGGAAAGGGCAGATAATTTTGTAGAAGGCCTCGAGATACGCTTAACTAGAAAGTATTTAAAATTTACAGACAACAAGGACTATTACGAAGAGCCAGTTTCCAAAGTGTGGCTTTTCCGCAATATAGACATAGTTTTTAAGTGGCTTATCTTTGTTTTGAAAAGCGGGGGGTTGCTTATGATGTTTGTCTTTGGCTTAATCCCTATACCGGGTTTTCGTGTAATACCAGATGTATTGTGTGGAAGTGCCAGGTGGAAAATGGGATTTATCGCTTTGTCTGCCGGCAACTTTTTGAAAACGGTCGGGATGGTTTATGGTTGGAGCCGAATCCTTTAGTAAAAAGTCCTGAATCAGGACTTTTTTGTTTTAACTTCTTCGGATATTTTTTCGATAAAATCGTCGAGTTTCACCTGGCCAATATCGCCCTTACCTCTTTTTCTGACAGCTACGGATTTGGCCTCAACTTCTTTTTCGCCGGCTACAAGCAAGTAGGGAATTTTTTGTAATTCGGCTTCTCGAATTTTTTTACCCAATGTCTCGTTGTTTTTATTTATTTCTGCGCGTATTCCTTCGGCTTTTAATTTCTCATATACTTTTTCAGCCCACTCATTTTGCTTGTCGGATATCGGCAGAACTTCAACTTGGACTGGGGACAGCCACAAAGGCAATGCTCCGCCGGTATGTTCGAGAAGAATGCCAATGAATCTTTCAAAAGAACCGAAAATAGCTCTATGGATTACGGCCGGCTTCTCTCTCTCCCCAGCTTCATTGGTGTATTTAATGTCGAATTTTGCCGGAAGCATCGCAATGTCTATTTGCGCCGTTCCCAGCTGCCAGTCTCGATCTTGCGAATCCAGCAAGTGCATCTCGATTTTTGGGCCATAAAAAGCTCCTTCGCCTTTGGCGATAGTGTATTTTACTTTTGATTTTTTGAGTGCTTCCTCAAGGTTTTTTTCGGCCTGATTCCAGTCAGGAACTTCGCCCTGGTATTTTTCGGGACGGGTGGCGAGGACATAAGTTGTCTCAAATCCGAATAATGCATAGAAATCGGTTACGGTCTTGATAATTTTTGTAACCTCTGCCTCGGTTTGTTCGGGCAAGCAGAATATATGAGCATCGTCCATTGTGATTTGACGAACTCGGAAAAGTCCGCCCAAAGTGCCGGAGAGCTCGTTTCGGTGCAGTCGGCCAATCTCGGCCAGACGCAAAGGCAAATCACGATAACTTCGAGTTTGAGCGTTATAGACGTAGGTTGACTCTGGACAGTTCATCGGCTTCAGTACTAAAACCTCTTTTTCGTCCCGGGGGTTGGCGAAGTAAAACATATTGTCCCGGTAGTGCTGCCAATGGCCTGATTGCTCAAAGTGCTCTTTCTTTACAAGGATAGGCGTTGATATCTCCTGATAATCCTCGGTGTCGTTTATTTCTCGGGCGACTTTTTCCAGTTCTTTGAAAATTATCATGCCCTTGGCGTGCCAAAATGGTGCTCCAGGGGCGATTTCATGGAAACTAAAAAGATCCAAGGCCTGGCCAATGTCACGGTGGTCTTGTTTGGAGGTTTTTATGTCTTTGTTCATATAATCTATTTAGAATAACAAAATTATAGGATAAATCAAAGATTTTTTTATGCAGGAGATATGAGTGGTCTTACTTCGTCGCAGAGGAATTTGAGAGAGCCGTCGCGGTCGTTTATTTTGCCGCGGGCTACAACAACATTATTTTCTTTCCAGGCCTCGGGATTTTTTTCAAGGACATTCGGGAAGACGACAACCTCAATTTTGGAAGTAAGATCTTCAACCACAGAGAAAATCATCGGCCGGCCGGTTTTGGTTACTATTTTTTGAATGCGGGTAATCATGCCGCCTATTTTTATTGTACTGGAGGTATCCACGACGATGTTTTTTATGGGAACAACATTTTCCAGTTTTAACTGAGTTTGATAGCTGTTTAAGGGGTGATCGGAAACAAATAACCCTAAAAGCTCTTTTTCCCAAATTAATTTTTCCCATGGTTTTGCCGGTTCAGCCGGAGAAAGGCGGAATGCGGAGAGTTCTGTTTTGTCGGTATTGCCGAATAAACTAACTTGTCCCATTGACGATTGTTTTTGTTTTTCCCGGGCATAAGAAAGCAGATTTTCCATATTTACCAGCAGCATATTTCTGTCGCCGAATTCATCGACGGCTCCACAGCGGATAAGCGACTCAACGGATTTTTTATTCAAGTCTTTATTATGAATTCTGGTCACAAAATCCTCGATATTTTTGTAAGAGCCTTTGTTTTCCCGTTCGGCGATAATGGCATCGGCAATATTTTCACCGAGGTTTTTAATAGTTAAAAGACCGAAACGAATTTGATCAGAAGGTTGTAGGTTGTTAGTTGTAGGTTGTTGGTTCTTTATTACCGTAAAATCCTTGGAAGAGCTGTTGATATCCGGCGGTAAAACAGGAATACCCATTCGTTGGCATTCGGCGATGACCTCGGATATTTTTTCCGTATCACCGGCTTCTGCCGTAAGAACGGCGCACATGTATTCAGCTGGGAAGTTAGCTTTCATGTACGCGGTCTGGTAGGCAACACGTCCGTAACAGGCGGCATGGGCTTTATTGAAACCATATCCTTGAAAAGGTTCAAATAAATTCCAAATCTGTTCTGCTTGGCCCTTGGTCATTGAACTGTGGGTCTGGCACCCTTGAACGAAAATCTCATGCTGTTTGGCCATTTCAAGAGGAATTTTTTTCCCCACTGCTTTTCTAAATTTATCAACCGATTCCCAATTGTAGCCGGCCAGTTCCATAGCCGTGAACAAAAGATCGTCTTGGTAAACTAAAATGCCATATGATTTGGCAAGAAACTTTTCTGCTTTTGGGTGAAAATAACTTATCTTGTTCCGGCCTTGTTTGCGGGCGATATATTCAGGAATATTATTTATTGGTCCGGGGCGATACAGCGCTACCATGGCGTTGATATCGTGGATAGTGGTTGGTTTAAGTTCTGTGAGGTATTTGGTCATGCCGGACCCGTTTAATTGAAAAAGCCCTTCGGTTTCGCCTTTAGCCAGCATTGCGAAAGTCTTTTTGTCATCGAAAGGAATCTTTTCGATATCTATAGCAGTGTTTCGATGTTTCTTAACCAAAGAAACTGCATTTTCTAAAATAGCCAAGTTACGGATGCCTAAAAAATCCAGTTTCGTAAGCCCAACGCCGTCTTCACCGACTGTATACATATCGTATTGAGTGATTAGGTTGTCTTCTCCCTTAGGGTCAAATTGAAGCGGTACATATTGAATTAGCGGTTTAGGAGCGATTACTACGCCGGCGGCATGGACTGAAACATGGCGGACAGTGCCTTCCAGTTTTTCTGCGACATCAAGGATTTGACGGGATTCCAGATCCCGTTCGTAAAGATTTTTCAAAGCAGGTTCGATTTCCATAGCCCTTTTTATGGTCATAGGAAAACCCTGTGAGCCCACTGGGATAAGCTTGGCGATCCTGTCGCCGACTTCATATGATTTTCCTGTGGCTCGAGCCACATCGCGAACCGCTCCGCGGGCGAGCATTGTGCCAAATGTGCCTATCTGGGCGACCTTGTCAGCACCATATTTCTTTTTTGCGTATTCAATAACTTCTTGTCTTCTGTTGTCGGCAAAGTCCATATCAATATCTGGAGCTGTTGGTCGGAATGGATTAAGAAATCTTTCGAATGGAAGCTGGAAGTCTATGGGATTAACGTGGGTGATACCGGAGAGGTAAGACACAAGCGAACCGGCAACTGAACCGCGAACTGTAGTATATATATTTGATTCATGGGCAAATCGAAGCAGATCGGCAACAACGAGGAAGTAGGGCGAGTAATCTTTTTGTTGAAAGTTTTTGCTTTCAATTATCTCAAGTTCATAGCGTCGCCGTGCTTCTATTTCTGGATTGTTGTCTAAACCGCGCTCTTTTGCTCCTTGCCGGGTTAACTTATCAAGCATTTGGCCGGCTGTTTTGCCGGGTTCAAGAGCAAAATCCGGGAAAATAAATTTTCCCAAAGTTAATTCTACATTGCACCTCTCGGCAATTTTTTCTGTGTTTTCAACGGCTTCGGGAATATCCCGAAACCACTCAAGCGCCTCTTCGGTCGAAATAAAGTGATAATGGCCGTTGCCGGAAAAGATAGCGGTGTCTCCTATGTCGGTATTTGTTGAAATAGCGACTAATGTTTTGTGAGCGAGTGCGTCGTCTGGATGCAGATAGTGCGAATCTTGAGTAGCGACCAAGGGAATATTCAACTTGCGGGAAAATTCAATGAGAGTATTTTTCCATTCCTGGAAAAATTCTACATCTGGATGGTGCATTATTTCCAGATAATAATTTTCCGGGCCGAAGATTGCTTGATATTCCCGTATGACTTCTTCGGCCTTTTCTTTATTTCCGGATTGAATAGCCCTTCCAAGCTCGCTGCCCGGACAGCCGGAAAGCGCGATAAGTCCCTCGGCATGAGCGCGGAGAAGGTCTTTGTCCACGCGGGGCTTGTAATAATATCCTTCTATGTGGGCAGCGGTAGTGAGTTTAATCAGGTTTTGGTAGCCGGTGTTATCTTTGGCGAGTAGTGTGAGGTGGTAGCGCTTATTGTCAATGTTTGGTTCTTTTTGAAATCGGGTGCGGTTGGCGACATATGCCTCGACTCCGATAATTGGTTTTATGCCGTTTTTTTTGCAGGCTGT
>CAZPLD010000020.1:0-12018 GCA_964587505.1 uncultured Candidatus Saccharibacteria bacterium
AAGATGAATAAATAACTACTTGTCCGGATGATTGATATTAATGATTAAACATGCTTGAATGGGCGTAGAGTATTTGATTGTGGGGAAATCTAATGAGAAATACGTTCTGGATTCGTTTGCAGGATGCTATTCAGTGTTGGATCGGGTTGCACCACATTCCACCAACATCTGCCGTTACTGAAATGGGTGCTGTATTTGCCGGTGGCATGTGCACCAGGTGTTATAATGTTAAAGTAGGTTCTTTCATATGCAATTATTGGGACGAATCTCAAACGGAGATAAAAGACGGCGTTCACTACCTAAAGGGAGTTAATCCTACACTTATTTCGGGAAACTATTTTATAATGGATTTGGAAGGTCTGGAAGAGGTTGCTGCCGAAAAGCGGGCAAATCTTAGAAAGTGTTTAAAAAAGCCAGCAGAAAAAGTTTAACCTACTTTTGTCGCCACAGGCGACTTTTTATTTTTTATTCAAACCAGCTTGATCTTCTATTGTAAACTATTATTTATCTACCTAATCAACCGGCGGAGGGAGCATGCCAATACAATGGGGGTCTTTGCATGCAAAGACCCCCATTGTATTTCTGAAATTAGCCCCGCAGTCATGCATAGAGGTTGTGTGAGCTGTTCAGGTTAAAATGGGACAGTTATCAACTTTTTTGGGGCTTGAAATAAAGATAATAAATTTTTATAGTTAAGCACGCACATGGGTGTATGTTTTAAAATAATTTCCCGCCTTTAAGCGGGATTAAAACTTCTTTATGGGAGAGACTAATTTATTTACCGAAGAAATTTCTGCTGAACAAGGTTTAAGATGGCCAAGGATTTTTAGTTCGAGGCATCCATACGAAGAAATTATTTGGGAAAATAGGATAGCCAAGATAACCAAAGGGGATGGGACGGTTGTTTTTGAACAGAAAGATGTTGAGGTTCCCAATTTCTGGAGCCAGACTGCTACAGATATTGTCGCTTCAAAATATTTCCGCGGCCAGCTTGGCACCGAGGGCAGAGAATACAGCGTGAAGCAGATGGTAGACAGGGTGGCAAAGACAGTCGGCTACTGGGGACTTAAAGATGGTTACTTTGCTTCAGGTGAGGATTGTGAAAATTTTATTTTAGACCTGACCTGGATACTGGTCAATCAATACGCAGCATTTAATAGCCCTGTCTGGTTCAATGTCGGAGTGCACGAGAGGCCACAATGCTCGGCCTGCTTTATCTTAGCCGTAGAAGACAACATGCAGTCAATTCTTGACTGGTACCGCGATGAGGGCTGGATATTTAAATATGGTTCCGGCGCCGGCACAAATCTTTCCAAACTGCGTTCTTCAAAAGAGCCGTTGTCAAAAGGCGGTTATTCGTCCGGCCCTGTTTCATTCATGAAAGGCGCTGATGGCGTTGCTAATTCTATTCGTTCTGGAGGCACCACCAGACGGGCGGCCAAGATGGTTGTTTTGAACGCTGACCATCCGGATATAAAGAATTTTATTTACTGCAAAAAAATAATTGAAGATATGACCAAAGCGCTCATCAGGAGCGGAATAAAAGATTCCATTACTGCCGATATTTTTGATCCCTATACCTTGCTTCCATACCAGAATGCCAATAACTCGGTCAGAGTTAACGATGAATTTATGAGAGCGGTGCAGGCGGACGGATATTGGAATTTAAGAGGCGTAACCACGGGCGGCATAATTGAAACTTTAAAAGCAAGAGAAGTAATGGACTGGATTGCCGATGCTGCTTGGCACAGCGCCGATCCGGGGATGCAGTACGATACAACTGTCAACGAATGGCACACATGTCCCAACACAGGAAGGATCAACGCCTCCAATCCCTGCAGTGAATACATGCATTTGGATAATAGCGCCTGCAATTTGGCTTCTTTAAACCTTGTTAAATTCTTAAAAATGGGGGGCAAGTTTGATGTGGAGTTATTCAGAAAAGCGGTGGATACCATGATTACCGCCCAAGACATACTAATAGACAATGCTTCGTATCCTACGCAAAAAATAAGCGAGAATGCCGGAAATTATAGAGAGCTTGGTCTTGGCTATGCCAATCTCGGCGCGACTCTGATGGTTCTTGGACTGCCTTATGATTCGGAAAAGGGGAGAGTTTTGGCCGGCCAGATCACGTCTTTGATGTGCGGAGAGGCCTACAGAATGTCGGCAATGCTGTCGGATATCAAAGGACCGTTTGCTGGATATGAGTTGAACCGTGAGCCGATGTTGGGAGTTATTGCTAAGCATCTGAACGAATCAGAAAAACTATTTGAAACTTCGGAAATGACGGGGGTTGAAGATGGAGATTTACACCTTGCCTCCCGTGTTGTTTGGCATGAGGCCTTGGATCTCGGAAGAAAATATGGCGTAAGAAATTCCCAAATGACAGTATTGGCACCAACTGGAACGATTGCTTTTTTGATGGATTGCGACACCACCGGTATTGAGCCGGAGCTTGCCCTTGTTAAATACAAGAAGTTGGTTGGCGGCGGGACTTTGAAACTGGTCAATAGTCATATCCCTCTGGCTTTAAGAAGGTTGGGCTATTCAAATGAACAGGTTGAAGAGGTGTCCAGATATTTACTGGATAAAGAAACGATAGAAGGCGCTCCGCATCTGAAGGAGGAACATGTGCCAGTTTTCGATTGCTCGTTCAAAGCCCAAAACGGCGCCAGGAGCATCCACTACCTCGGCCATATTAAAATGATGGCTGCTGCCCAGCCTTTCATATCCGGTGCTATCTCAAAAACCGTAAATCTGCCGGAAGATGCAACCATAGATGATATTAAAAATGTTTTCATGGAGGGTTGGCGTCTGGGTTTGAAAGCAATCGCGGTTTATCGGGACGGTTCCAAATCAATTCAACCTCTTAATACCAAAAAAGAAGAAAATAACCAATTTATTGAAAAAGTTAACGGCTACACCAGAATAAAATTGCCCGACGAAAGACCGTCCATCACTCACAAATTCAGTGTCGGAGGATTTGAGAGTTATCTCACAGTCGGATTTTATCCCGACACCATGAAGCCCGGGGAAACATTTCTTATCGCCGCCAAAGAGGGAAGCACAATATCGGGATTGTTCAACACAATAGCGACGCTTATATCCGTCTGTCTCCAGTCGGGAGTTCCATTAAAGACGCTGGTTAGAAAATTCAAAGATGTAAGATTTGACCCAGCCGGATTTACCAATAATCCGGATATTCCGACAGCAAAATCGGTAACAGACTATGTTTTCAGATATTTGGGCATGAAATATTTAAAACCGGAAGACAAAGAAGAATTATTCGGTCCTAATCATGCCAACAACGAACCTGTTGAGGTGAGAGAGGCGGTTGTTGAATCAAAAACAGACTCGCTATTAGCTGAACTTGTTTCCAGGCCGGTAACTTCTTCCGGAGGAAATGGTAGAGCCCCCGGCCACACTTTGATCGCTGATGCTCCGGCCTGCGTCCAATGCGGGACGCTGATGGTCCGCGCCGGCTCCTGCTATTCATGCCCCAACTGCTTTGCAACGACCGGAGTCTGTAACTAATGCTTCACCCCCTCCCATTTTCGACCTATTGCCTGCGCCTTCGGTCTCCTACAGAGATTCTATGGGCTGGCTAAAGCACAGCCCACAAGAAACTTTTCCGAAAACGGACAGACCATCAAATTATTTTCAATTTGCTTAACAAATTTTAGCATCCGTTTGCCCCCGCTCTTTCTAATCTTCAAGAAAGAGCGGGGTCTTCGCTTTATTGGTTATATTAGAACCGCTTGACATTGTTTAATTTGCCAGTAGTATTAAGAAAGTTCTTGAAATCTAAGGGGTTAGAATGGTTGAAATGACACAAGTTCTAGCGGTTGGTGACCACATTACTACTATTGCAATCGCTCCGAATCCTTGGGAAAGTAATGGTACACCCGCACAAATAAGAAAGATTGAAGGAACTGATGTCGAAGTTATTTACGGACAGTATCAAGACAGAGCATGGGTGAATATTGATTCTTGTGCTTTCGTAAAACACGGAGAATTAAGCGAGTTAGATAAGATGGAACCTAATCCATTCATGTTCTAGTTCTAGGCCTAATCAGGCCTTTATTTTTTAAAAGTGGCGGAGCGCCCTTTTTTGTTTATTAAAATCCTGATACTTTAGTTTCATGCATAAGTCGCAGGTATTGTTCTATATTTTACTGGTTTTTATTTGCGGAGTCTTTGTTGCTTCTTTTTTGCCGGTATCCCAGACATGGATATTGGTTTTTTTGATTGTGGCGATTAGTTTAATTGCAATTTCGGGTTATCAAAAAATATACTCAAAAAAGGGCTTGCTTGTGGGAGTTTTGGCCCTTGTTTTTACTTTCGGTATTATCAGATTTAATTCTTTTAATTTTTCTAACAGTATTTTAAACCAGTTTTCCGATGTCCGGGTTGGAGAGAAGGGCCTCACGGTGGCTCTAAATGGCTATATAGACAACGAGCCGAGTATATCCGGAAACAAAATGAATTTTGTTTTCAGGGCTAAAGAGTTGGTTGTGTCCGAAAAAACCATAAAAGTAGACGAGAGGATACTTGTTGCGGCCGACTCTTTTCCGGCACGAAATTATGGAGATCGACTTTCAATAAACGGCGTACTAAAAACTCCTAAAAATTTTACGGATTTCGACTACATTACCTATTTGAAAAAAGAAGGCGTAAGAACAGTAATATCATTTCCAAAAATAGTTGGAACCAAAACTTTAGATACGGACTTTTGGGAAAAAGGTAAGTTCGGTTTGTATAAAAAAATATTCGGACTAAAAAATAAGTTTGAATTGACGATAAATAAGTCCATATCAGAGCCGAATGCATCTTTTGTTAACGGGATTTTATTAGGAAGCAGGCAGAATATCCCTGAAGAAATGAAAGAAGCTTTCAACAAAACAGGCACAACCCATATTCTTGCCATTTCTGGATATAATATAATGATAATTTCATGGGCTGTGCTTGCGGGGTTGGTGTATTTTTTCAGAAGGCGGACGGCGTTTTGGATTTCAGTCGTGATTATTATTTTATTTACTATTCTTACCGGAGCATCTGCTTCGGTTGTAAGGGCATCTCTGATGGGCCTCCTGCTTTTATTTGCAAACGGATATGGGCGTCTTTATGACACCAAAAACTCTATAATCCTTGCTGGAACGGTTATGATTTATATCAATCCATTCGCCTTGGTTTTTGACGTTGGTTTTCAGTTATCATTTTTGGCGGTAATGGGACTAGTTTATATTTATCCGTTTTTAGACAATAAATTTCGCAAAGTTCCAGAATTGGGGAAATTAAAAGAACTAATACTTATGACAATTTCTGCGCAATTAGCCGTCGCACTTCTTTTGATATACTATTTTCATCAGTTTTCTGTCTGGTCTTTGCCGGCTAATATTTTAATTCTACCCTTTATTCCTTTTGCAATGCTGGCGGGACTCATATCCGGAATAGGTGGAATGATATTTTTGCCATTTGGCCAAATAACCGGTTTCGCTGTCTGGACGATAACGACATACCAAATAGAGGTGGTTAAGTTGTTTGCAAGAATGTTTTAGTTGATTTAATATTCGCTACATGGGGAAAGAAAAAGAACCTAATTTTGGTTTTCCGCCAGAGAAGTCGCGCAAGGAAATAATCGCCGGTCTCGAAGGGGCCATAACGGCAACAAAGCAAAAAATTGTCGAATACGAGGCCAGCAACTCGAATGCTTTGGAATATAAGACGCACCTTAAAAGCTTAGAACAGCGGCTTGAGGCCGTGGGAGGGAAAGTAAAAAAAGCAGCATAAACAAAGGCACAAATTTTTAGTTATGGCCCTACAATTGCGGGGTTTTTCTTTTTGCTAATTTTGGCTTTACGCAAACTTGTATTTTTTAAAAATAATGACATAATAATCGAAATTAGTTCTTTAAAAGGAATCATGGTGGCAAAACAAAGAGTTGTCATTATGCGGGGCTTTGAATATGATTCTGTTGATTTGGCTGTAGCATTTAACAACGTCGCTAAAGATATGTTTGGTCGAGATCCGTTTTACGGTACCAAAGACAGATTCTGGCTGCCAAGGAATCCTGTTGCTTTTTCAAGAGCTAAGGTCGGTTTAAACCAGGAAGAAAAAATAGCTGTGGGACAGATGAAAATAAGGAGTATTAAAGGAGATTTTCTCTTAGATGGTTCTACGGTTCAGGTTCTCGTGGAAAAAAGTGAAATTACTAAGGTGGAATCTTTTCTTGATAAAGTAAAAATAAGTCTGAAAACATCCAGCTTATACAAGGGTAAGGCTGTGACTTCTTCAAGAGGATTCATGGACTTGAGCAAGGTAAATCTTGGCCAACTAGTATATAACGACAGGGTGTTTCAGGAGTTGTCAGATAATCTTTGGGTGTTAATAGAAAAAACAGATCAAGTGCGACAGGCCGGTGCACGCATTAGACGCAAACTTTTATTTCAGGGAAAATTTGGGACAGGAAAGACAATGGCAGCTCTTGTAACAGCAAAGAAGGCCATTGAAAACGGGTTCACTGTTTTTTATCTGGAACCGACCAACCCTGATGTGTCAGGAGCAATTGAGTTCATGCTTCAAGTTGCCAAGAAATACCCACCGGCACTTCTTATTATTGAAGATTTTGACAGAGAGCAGAGATCTGGCGACTTTTATGCGATGGGCAAAATGATGGCGGCAGTTGACGGGATGACTTCCAAAGACTCCGAGATAATTGTTGTCTTCACAACTAATTTCAAAGACAAAATTGCAGGAGGATTTCAAAGGCCGGGACGGATTGATAAAACAATTAGTTTTAATTCCTTTACTACCCAAGACACAGAACGGTTGTTGAAAGTTGTTATTCCGCCAGAGTATCTTGATTCTGCTATTAATTGGGACAAGGTTAGTAGGGCCACTTCTCACATGACCCCTGCTTTTATTGGAGAAGGAGTTGGTATCGGCGCAACCCTTGCTGCTATAAGCAGGGCCAACAATGAAAAAAAGCCGGTTGTTACCGAAGAGATTTTACTTCAGGTTTCCGAAGGACTGCAAGATCAGCACAAGGCCTGCGAATCAGCCGAACAGATGGGTTTTAGTCAGACTAAGTAATTATAAAGTACGATACCGAGCCAAGCTCGGTTTTCTTTTTGTTTAAATTTGTGCTAAATAATTTGAATGCCGGACAAGAAACTCAAATTAGTTCATCTTATTATTCTTCTTTGTCTCTCCGTCTTTGCATACTCAATAAATTCCTCTGCCTCCCAAAAAGACGGCCTCCTCAAAATTTACTTTTTTGATATCGGGCAGGGAGACGCGATATTTATCGAAACGCCCAATGGAAATCAGATTTTGATTGACGGCGGGCCGGACAATAAAGTGATTCAGGAACTGGCTAAAGTGATGCCTTTTTATGACAAAGAAATTGATTTAGTTGTGGCAACTCATCCTCACGCAGACCACATAGCGGGACTGATAAGTGTTTTGGAAAGGTATGACGTGAAAAATATCCTGCAAGCCAAAGAGGATTACAATTCTCCCGTGGTGCCCGCTTGGCAAGATGCGGTGAAAAATGAAAAGGCAAATGAAATGGAAGCAATCGCGGGTAAAATAATTGAGCTGGGGAATGGTGTCGTGTTAAAAATCATTTATCCCAAAGAATCTTTGGAAGACCAAACAGTCAAAAATCCAAATAATAGTTCCGTTGTGATGATGCTTGATTATAAAGACATAGAGATACTCCTCGTGGGTGACATTGAAGCCAAAGTTGAGAAAGAATTGCTGGATGACGATATTGATGCAGATATTTTGAAAGTAGGACACCATGGTTCAAAAACTTCAACGACAGCCGGCTTTTTGGAAAAAGTCAGTCCGCAGGTTGCATTCATCGAGGTTGGTTCTAAGAATAAATTTGGGCATCCTTCTCCCGAAGTTATCCAACGGCTTGAAAATTCTGGAATAAAGTATTATCGTACAGATTTGGATGGCCACGTGGAGGTGCTTACCGATGGTGAAACATTCCGGATTAAAAAATACTGATAGGAGTTCTTTGTGAATCCGGTCTGGTACAGAAGGATTACAAATATATGTGTGGTTATTGTGGTGGCGTCTGCTCTGTTATTTGACAGGGTCAGCGGGGCATATCAAACTCTAATTGGTGTTATTGCCGTTTTGGCTGCCATAGTGTCGGTAATAACCTATTTCTATAATCAGCGCCTATTAATAAAAGAAGACGAAAATTACTAGCCCTAAGGGGGCTTTTCTTTTTGTTAATTTTGTGTAGAATATCGGTATGCATAAACCAAAAGAAAGAACGTTAGTTATATTAAAACCTGATGCGATGCACAGGGGATTGTTGGGTGAGATTATTTCGCGTTTTGAGCGAAAAGGTATCAGTCCAGTTGGTATGAAAATGATAAAGATGTCCAATCTGTTATTGGACAGGCATTATGCCCAGCATAAGGGTAAGCATTTTTTGCCTAAGCTTAAAAAATTTATGACGAAACTCCCTGTTGTGGTCATTGTGTTTGAGGGATTGCAAGTGGTACGTGTTGTTCGAGGAATCTGTGGTCCAACTGATGGTAAAAATGCCCCATCAGGAACGATAAGAGGTGATTTCAGCATGTCTACCTCTAACACCATTGTTCACTCTTCAGAAGACGTAAAAGCGGCCAAAAGAGAGATAGCTATATTTTTCAAGCCAAACGAACTGTTCAATTATAATAGGCCGGACCTTGATTTTTACTACGCAGAAGACGAGTTGAATTAGTTTTCCACTTTTAGAAATTAGTCATTAGGAATTAGAAATTGTATAATTAGTTTAGGCCCTTCTTTTGTTTCCAAGCTTTAGAACAAATAATTATCACGGGACTCTTATTATGACGATAATCCCTTGGGGTTATCCTGCGGAGACCATTTTTGGTAAATAGCTGAAGACTTGAAAAATAAAAGCCAGGGCTCTAACCAAAAACCCACCTTTCAGTGGGTTTTTGGTTAGAGCGTCATGTGGACTATCAACTTGTTGCATATTGTCGGCTTGATACAATAGAAGTAACCATGGACAACAAAAAGTTGATTTTGATCGTCGTCATTATGCTTATTATAGCCGGCGGAATCGGTTTTTGGTATTGGTCCAAGAGCAAACAAGTCCCGTCTTCTTCGCTGGGAAGTGAAATTTTTGATAAGACGCAAAACCAGCTTCAAGGTCAGGTGCCGGATGCCAACCCGTTCAAAGACCAGAAAAATCCTTTAGATGCAATTTATCAAAATCCGTTTGAATAAATAAAATGAACACATATTTTAGAAAAGTAATTTTTTTAGCAATCATTGCGTTTTCGTTTCTTGCGGTTTTTTCTGGTGATTCTGTTCAAAAGGCAACATCCGCTCAAAATTGCGTAGAACCCCCCTCCGGTTTGGTTAGCTGGTGGAACGGTTCTAGAAAACAGCCTACGAACACTTCAAAATATACCGCCTTGGATATTAGCGATGGAAACAATGGAACAATCATTTCTCAATCCTCCTCCCCCTACGAACACCCGGGGAAAGTTGGAGAAGCGTTTAGGTTTGGTGAGGAGACGACGGCTGATTTTCGGGGTATTATTACACGAAATCCCGCAAAAAACTTACATGTTGGTATAAATCCTGCGAACTTAAATTTCGGTGCAGGCCAGTTTTCTCTGGAGGCGTGGTTTAAGTGGGAAAGCGGGAGCAAATCTTCAATAAATAATATTATTAGAAAGTCACTTACGGCGTATAAATATAACCGTGACAACGGTAGTTATACATCGTATGGAACGGGGTATTGGCTTCGAATAAGTCGGGACACTAAATTGCTCGAATTTTTTACCGGTGATACGGGCGACGACCCTGCTAAACCGAGGGGTCTTATTACAGCACCTATAAGTTCGGGGGTTTGGTACCATGTTATCGCGACAAGGAATACTTCCGGCATCATGAGATTGTATTTAGACGGTGAACTCAAAGGCACCAAGGAAGCTTCGTATGCCAATACAACAAGTGAAAGCCCTTTTGGAATCGGGGGGTGGCAGAATGAGTTAGACGGGTACCCCACGGAGACCTTTAAAGGTCTCATCGACGAGATATCCGTATATAACAAGGAATTGAGCCAGTCAGAGGTTAGGGCCATATTTAATGCCGGCAGTGCCGGAAAGTGTCTGCCATCCATAACGCCTGAACCGTCGCAGTCTCCGACACCAACCCCAAGTAAGACACCTACCCCCACGCCAACAAAATCACCAATACCTAAAGTGTTGAGCACAATTACATACCCTGTAGCAGATTTGGGAAATTGCACCAGCTACGAAGATTGCAAAACTTATTGTGGTGTGTCCACCAACTATGCAAAATGCATCACCTATGCTCAAAAGATCGGTTTAGAAGTAGAAATACCTAGCGATAAAAAAGACGTTTTTGAGGCGATGCAAAAAGGGAAAAGTCCCGGCCAATGCAAAGACGAGGTTTCCTGCCGCAACTATTGTGGTAATACCGATAACATCGGGGAATGCGCCGATTTTGCAGATAAATTTAATTTGGTTACCCCGGACGAATTAAAAGAAATGCGCCAGATTGCCAACGCCAAAAAGGCGGGCGTGCCATTTCCAGGCAACTGCAAAACCAAAGAAAGTTGCTTGAAGTATTGCGACAATTCGGCTAATGCGGCTGTGTGCATAGAATTTGCCCAAAAAGCAGGATTTATACCAAAAGAAGATGCTGAAGCGGTCGGCAAAATACTTCCTTACCTAAAAAGTGGCGGGAAGTTGCCGGGCGGATGCACAACAAAAGAATCGTGTGGCACATATTGTGATGACGATTCTCATACTACGGAATGTGTTGATTTTGCGTTAGGAGTAGGTTTCATGACCAAAGAAGATGCCGACATTATGAAAAAAACCGGCGGTAAGAGTCCGGGAAATTGCAGGTCGCGAGAGGCGTGCGACGGTTATTGCAAAGATGCAACGCATACTGATGAGTGTATTGATTTTGCGGTGAAAGCAGGTTTTGTCTCAAAAGAAGACGCGGAAATGGCCAAAAAATATAAAATCACTTCCGGTCCCGGCAATTGCAAAGGCAAAGCCGAATGTGAGGCCTTCTGCGTTCTTCCTGAAAATCAGGAGACATGTTTCAACTTTGCCAAGGATCACGGAATGCTAAGCAAAGAAGATCTTAAAAACATTGAAGAACAGAAAAAGTTTCTGGAATCGATTGGTAAGGCCTCTCCGGAATGGCTTGCCTGTATGGAGAAAGAGTTGGGTTCTGAATTTTTCGGACGATTTAAGGCTGGAAAATTAACACAGGCAGAAGCAAAGTCACCCGCTTTGGAAACAACGCAGAGAAAATGCGGGAGCGAAAAAGTTCAAGGAAAAATTGACGTCTGCCTCTCGGGTTCTTGCTCCGAGTTTGACGCTTGCATGAAAGCTCTTGAGCAGATTGGCGATGAACAAGACGGACAACAGCAAAAGCAAAGCGCGCCGGATCCAAAAGTTAATGAGAAAATCCAGGCCTGTCAACAAGAAAAAATTAATGCGTGTCTTGCAAAGTCGTGCGGAGAATTTCAGGCCTGTATCAATGCTTTAGGCGGTAGCGGCGGAGAACAGCAAAGCGGAACACCCGATCCGGCTGTTATGGCTAAATTTAAGACCTGTAATCCCCCTAAGCAATCGGGTCCCCAACAACAGTCGCCACCGGATGATTCTCAACCGCCGCAAAGCGGAGACCAATCACAAATTCCGCAGGGATACTCTTCATGGGAAGCATTTTGTAGAGCTCAAATAGACGATTCGCGTTGTTCGGCATATAAACCACAAATACCGCAATACCCGTTGTTAATAGAGCAGTCATTTCTCGGAGCAATATTTAGGTATCTTCTTAAATAACCAAAGATGACCAAACATTAAAAAACAGTCACCATTGGTGACTGTTTTTTAATACTATATATGTGTCTGTGTCGGGCTGCCGGGAGTTGGACCCGGGTTACATGACCCCCAGCCATGTGTAATACCGTTATACCACAGCCCG
>CAZPLD010000021.1:0-11889 GCA_964587505.1 uncultured Candidatus Saccharibacteria bacterium
CTCCAGCGGCAATCTCCACTTGTCCTCACCACGGCGGGTTCTTCTGTCGTCTCATACTATGGTTAGATTATCATACTTATCTGACGGAAAGCCTGAACCTTGAATATGTTCTATAACTTACTCCTTCAGAACACCAAGCCCGCCTGTTGCGGGTCTGAAATAAGATGCTGGGCTGCGCTATTAGATTAGCACCTCCTCTCCTCATCAAAGTGACGCAAGACAATGATGATTGAGCTATCTTTCAGAGATACCAAATTGATACTCTAAAGCTTCTGGAGTGTTAGCGATATCGAGCTTGATTATTTTAAAAAGAGTAACAATAAAAACACGACCACCCACCCTAATCTCATGTCTTTTATGTTCTCCTGTATCAAAAATGTAGTGCGTCCCTGTTGATTGATTGTAGTATTGAAAGTCTATAATGTCCGTTGTCTTACTATGATAGTCAGGTAATGTCTGAGAAACTACATCTAAAATTAAGGTGGCGTTATTTAGTGAGTAAGGAGGCCTTAATCTTAAAGTAGCCACGTTATCTAAATTAAGTAACCTATTACCGCCTAGACCTGTCGGTTGAGTTTTTATACTTTGTGTCTGCGAAAATAAGTTTCGAGAATTACTAATTTCTATCTTGCCAGCTGTCATACCTCCGGTCTGATTTTTAGAAGAAACATTATAAACATCCCCAGAATTACTTTTTCCGATACCGAAAACATAATAACCGATAAGAAGAACAACGACCCCACCAATAATTGTTACTATCCAAATATTATCCATAAATATTTCTTTAACATCTTAATCATAAAATAGAACCTATAAAATATCATTTTCCTGGTAAATATCAAGTAAGGCCTTAGGCCGTTTCCGACCGATTGGTTTCAAGGGTAACACAATGCTTAAATTAATTGATAATTTGATTAATTAAACAAATTTTAGCCGGAAAATCCTGAATCTTATGAAGGAGGAACGGATGCTAAAATTTGTTAAGCAAATTGAGATTAATTTAAGCATTTGTCCGAAGAAGGCCGGAGGCCGCAATCCAACAGGTCGGAAATGACTAAGGCCGAGCGACTATTCTTTTTTCTTCAACGACTCCTCCAATAATTTCTTCAATTCGCCTGTATCCACTTCCTTTTTATCGCGCTGGTTGTTTCTTGGTTTTTCTTGAATTTTCCTGCCCTTGAAATCAACCGGAGCACTCAAGGCGCTTAAAGATGCTTCTTTTGGCTTGCCTTGAGCTTGGTCGAAAGGTTTATTATTTTGAGGCGGCCGAGGCTGGAGCGGCCGAGATTGAGGCGGTCGAGTCCTAAAATCACTACGTTCTCTTCTCGGATAATTTTCTTCTCTTTTACGTTCAGGCATAGGTCTTGAGAACGACGGTCTTTCGTTTCTATAATCTCCTCTCTTTTCTGCCGGATTAAACTCCTCGGCAACCGGTCCCGCCCATTCAGCTACTTCTTTTTCCACAATGTTCTTCGGAGTGCTGTAAGCCTCTCTGGAGGCGGCAATTATAGCTTGGCGGTTTGAATTTTCTAATTTAGGAAACCGGTCCAATGTTCCGGCCGAAAATCCCTTTGAAGAAACGCCGTTTATCATCAGCTTCAGATACATGCTGCGCTTACCAAGATTAACAATGTCATTCATCATAAAGTCAGGCTGGAACCATTTTTCAAGATATTCGGCGTCTTCAGCACCAACCCTGAAAGAAACAATCGTACCGACATTTCCGAACACCGCATCCATGACCGGCTCTTCCATTTGTTTTATGTACTGGTGGGCCATTACCAAGCTTAAGTGGTATTTTCTGGCTTCCGATAAAATGTTAGCAAAAGATTCTGTGGCAAAATTCTGAAACTCGTCTACATACAGATAAAAATCCCGCCTTTCAGCTTCGGGAGTGTCAACCCTCGACATTGCCGCCAGTTGTATCTTCGTAATAAGAAAAGCTCCCAATAAACGCGAAGCGTCCTCTCCTATCTTGCCCTTTGAAACATTAACGATAAGAATTTTACCTTCATCCATAATCTTTCTGATATTGATCTTGGACTTCGGCTGGCCGAGAATATTTCGGATGACGTTGTTCGAGGTAAATTGTCCGACTTTGTTCTGAATGGCTGCCGTCGCTTCCGTGGCAAATTTGTCCGCATATTTGGCAAATTCATCTGTCCAGAAGGACTTAACAATTGGGTCTGTAATATTAGCGACAACTTTCTTTCGATACTCTTTGCCGGACATCATCCTGTTAATACCGAGAAGTGTTGAACCCGGATATTCAAGAAGAGCTAGGATAGTGTTATTTAAAATATATTCCATTCTTCCGGACCACGCTTCCTCTCCCCATATTTTTTTAAACACGCCAACAAGACCGGAAGCCACCAAGTGCCTGTAGTCAAATCCTATCCCCTCCATAACGTTGAATGCGATGGGATACTGGAGATCGTCGGGGTCAAAATAAACAACATCTTTTATTCTATTCTCCGGAACATAATCAAGCAGGTCATCGGCCGAGTCGCCGTGAGGATCAATAAAACATACGCCTCTTCCCGCTTCAATATCCTGAATGGCCATGCTCTTGAGAAACTCGGACTTGCCCATTCCGGTCGAACCGACGACATACATGTGTCGTCGGCGATCGTCCTGCTTAATGCCAAAACGAATCTTATTATTCCTAAAGCTTGTTTCTCCTAAAAAAACCATTTCGCTTAATTCTGATGAAATCATGGTGTGGTTTTAATTTAACCTATCGGCAATCCAACCGGCGGTTCGCCTTTCTTGGCTTCAACCCTCGGCAGTAACGGCGACTTCACTCCGATATCAGGAATATGATATATCGTTGCCAACTCTTCTATGTTTAGTATGAAAGCTTTCATTGGCAACGACCTGTTCTTATATTTATTCAGTAAGAATAATTTTTTGTTGTATTCTTTCTGTTTTTTGAAAGGCCATTTTCCGGCAGTTATTGTGGGTCCGTTAAGTTTAAAGCTGTTGGTTGTCTGCAGAGCATACTGTTTGAAAACCCCCACTACACCCGATATGTGGGCCCGGTGAAACATTTCTTTGGGACCCGAATATATAAATCTGATACCGCATTCGTAGCCAAGTTTGGACATTTTTCTTTCAGCCGCTTTGATGGCCTCCTGTTTGCCCGAGGTCAACTGGGTTTGTTCAGGCTTCTTGTCCTCTTTGACGACCTCAACATGGCCGGGAATTAATTTGTCAATTTCAAAAAATATATCCGACATAATGTTTCCTCCGGCTTTGGGTTTCTTGCCCTGCAATTTATCCACCTCTGCTTGTCCCTTTTTTACCCAGCCGTCTCCTGTCGGCCTGATAAGCAGCTGTACGCCTATGAATTCGCTCGCTTCTAAACTCGATATAACCTCCGCCAAAGATGCCAGGGGATCAATTCTTTTTACGTAATCAGGGCCGCTTGATTTCTCTTCAAATTCAGGGTAAGTCCTGATGGGATAATAGTCGTCCTTGCTTAAAATAATTTCCGACCCAAAAAGGTCGTTGTTGTCGTCCGGCAAAGATGGGGGCAGTAAATTAACATAATCGTCGGCAACTTCAGTAATTTCTGCATCAGGATACTGCGCGTATATCTGGGACTGAACCAATTTCTTGAACTGCTCCGGAGTTTTTATGTAAAAATGGGTTTCTCCGCCGATACCGACTATTTCAAGAGAGATCCAATTAACGATGTGGCCTTTAAAGAATCTATTTCTCCAAATTATCGGCGGCGGCAAAGTACCGTGCAGAGCGGCAAATATTTGCTCGGTAGCTTTGGGGCTCTTGCCGGGATCTTGCGGGATTTTTAAATCCAGAAGAATCCATTTAATGGCTTTAATGAACTTTAACTTTGTATATGACTCATAAGCCCCCATCAAAATAGCAGCCAGCAAAATTGGCAGATATATCCACCAATAACCGACAAGAAACCCCAAAGCAGTTTGCAGAGTATCTAAAGCAAAAGAGAATTGATCCATTATCTCTATATTATAACCCAATAGTAATGAAAACAAAAGAGGCGCTTCTCGGAGAAGTTTCTTGAGCGTGCTTTAGCCGCTCTAAGAATCTCTGTCGCGCCTCTTTTGTGATTGCTGTTAGACCTTTCTTAGTTGGTAGCTTCCGTCTTCGTTTTTAACAAAAGTTTTGGTGTCCTGAAGGTTCAATAGGATTGTGTTTTCCTTTACCATTCTTGCATTCATTACTTTGGTCAGAAGAGCGGTCTTGGGCATAGGTTTTGAAGAATTCTTCAGAAGGTCAACGAGAACATCTTTAACGGTTCCTGATTTATAGCCCCATTCGGATAAAGCGTACATTCCCCTGCCCACTAAAACAAACCTGCTATCTTTTATTAATTCATTATGGACGGTCTGGACATTGGCCTTTTTACCCTGAAATCCGACAGCATTTATCAACTTAGCTATCTCGCCGAAATGCTTGGGACCGTTTTCCTTCTTCAGCACTAAGTAGGCCTTATCTCTGACGCCCTTGGGTCTGATCTCTGGCCATGATACCAATCCCACTTCATTGAAAATATTCTTGCCCACGCTCTTTGATATTGTAAGATATGTAGCCAGATGCTTTTGGTTTAGGTCCCCGCTTAATCCCGACACATTGTTCTTTTTTGCTAAATTATAGAACTCGCCCTCCATGCTTACTTTTCCCGATTTCTCCAGAACATTAGCGCAGGATGTGGCCATATTTTTAAAATTATTCAAAACATTGTTATTGGCGGACCAGAAAGAATTAAAATTGTCATTATCGTTAAATCTTACAAGATCCTTATCCAGAGTCAGAACAAAGACCAAAGAAGAGTTGTAAACCGATTCGGCATCGCTGCCGGAAAAAGCTTTGAACAGGTCTTTCTCTTTCATAACTCCGCCATTCTCGTTCAAAATATTCTTGGCCAAAGAGGCATATTTTTCAACTTCGGGATCAGGGTTTCCTTTGGCTAATTGAGCCAGAGTAAACTCTTCTATCTGCCTTACTCTTTCTCTGGTAATGCCGTAGCTTTTGCCGATGGATTCGAGGGTTTCTTTTCTGCCATTCTTCAAGCCAAAACGCCTGGAAATTATATCCTTATTTCTGGCCGATAAGCTTTTGACCAAATTGGCGACTGTTTTTGTGACTGCACCCTGACCAGGCAGATTTAAGTTGTTTTTGCTCATATGAACTGGCGATTCCCCTCTCCTTTCGCCTTGTTTAAATTGTTTACACTACAATATCATTACTATTGTTAACCGTCAACCCCGCACTTTAATGGGACCTTCTGTTCCACCAAACCAACAACGGCGATGCGACAAATATCGAAGAATATGCCCCAAGAAAAATACCCATGATCATAGCTAAAGCAAAGTACTTAATACTCTCTCCTCCAAATAGATATATAGCCACCAGGGAAAGCAGGGTCGTAAACGTGGTATTAAGAGATCTGGTCAGGGTCTGCATAATGCTTTTATGAACCACCGCGGCAAAATTTTCTTTGTTCTCTCTTTTCAAAACATTCTCCCGAACTCTGTCGAACACAACAACAGTATCCGAAACCGAGTATCCTAAAACCGTAAGGGCCGCGGCTACGAATACGGCGCTTATTTCAATTCCGTAAAAATAGCCCAGCAAAGCAAACGCCCCCATTGGTATGACAACGTCGTGGATAAGAGCAACAATGGCGGCAAGGCCCATGGCCCAAAAGGGCAAAACGCCCGACAATCTTCTGAATACAATGGCTATGTAAATGATAACTCCCAACAACACCAGAATGATTGCGGTAACGCTTTTACTTTTTAATTCATTCCCGATCAAAGGCCCCACTGAATCGAATTTTCTTTCTTCCAAGCCGGAAGACGGAAAGGCGGTTTTAAATTTATTCAAAATAATTTGATGATCCTGTTCCGATAACTCTCCAGTCCTGACCATAAGGCCATTCGTCCCGGAAGGGGTCACCAATAGTTCCTTGAAATCAGAAAGCGATTTTTGAATGGCTTCAATTTCAGGTCTCCCGTTTGTAAACTCCAGTTCAAGAACGCTTCCACCCTTAAAATCAACTCCCAATCTCAAGCCGAATACCAAAACAACAATAATGGCTGAAGCCGCCAGTAATATCGAAACCCAAAACATTATTGTATAAATCTTGTGCATATTTAAAATAGCCACTTTTTATTTTCTAATTTCGGCCCGCTTACCAAACTCAAAATAGTTCTCGTTACCACTGTAGCCGTAAATAAGCTCGTCAGAACTCCGACACCCAAAGTCAAAGCAAATCCTTTTACTATTGAGGTTGTAAATGTATACAGCACGAACGCGCCGATAAGGGTGGTGACATGGCTGTCTCTTACCGAAAGCCAGGCGCGGGAGAACCCTTCATGCATTGAAGCATGAAGCGTCTTGCCGGCATGAAGCTCTTCCCTCATTCTGGCGAAAATCAAAACATTGGCATCCACCGCCATTCCCAGCGACAGAATAAATCCGGCGATACCGGCCAAAGTCAGCGTAACCGGAATAAGCTTGTATATGGATAAAACTATTAAAACATATACCCCTAAAGC
Source organism: uncultured Candidatus Saccharibacteria bacterium (assembly GCA_964587505.1). Classification (GTDB taxonomy): domain Bacteria; phylum Patescibacteriota; class Minisyncoccia; order 2-02-FULL-40-12; family GWA2-44-9; genus 2-01-FULL-41-26. The sequence goes on from CAZPLD010000021.1 coordinate 6,549, forward strand.
AATTACCGAAACCACACCCGGCAACCTATAGAATAAAGTCATGAACAAAGCCACAAGTATTAAACCGTAAATTCCCGCCTTTAAACTTTTTGCCAAAGATTCGGCTCCTAAAGATGCACCGATGGTCTGTTGGGAAACCAAAATTATCGGCACCGGCAAAGCGCCGGAATTTAATCTTGTTGCTAAAAGTTTGACTTCAATCGGAGTAAATTTTCCCGTAATGACTGCGTTGCCGTCTTTAATTTCCGACTGAACTACAGGAGTGGAAATAACTTCTCCGTCCAAAACTATCGCGACTATCTTGCCTAAATTTTTCTTGGTTATTTCGGCAAAAAGTTTGGCGCCCTCATCATTGAGCTCCAAGCTTACTTGTGACTGATAGGTCTGCTGGTCAAAAACAACCGCAGCCCGCTTTAAATGCTTTCCATTAAGACCCGTGGACTGCAACGGGTCCTCGTTCAAGCGCTGACCCTTTTGCTGGGCCTCCAATATTGCCTGGGTATCGGCTTTTGTTTCTTTAAATTCCAAAAACGGAGTTTCGCCTATCAGTTTTATGGCCTGACTGACATCGCTGATTCCAGCAAGCTCAACAATTAATCTGTCGGTCCCGCTTATCTGAACCAACGGTTCGGCAACGCCGAAGAAATTAACTCTTCTTTCAATTACATCCCTTACGCCCTGCATGGCATCGGATTTATTTTCTGACTTAGACAAATCTGCCTGATAAACTAAATGGGTTCCGCCAAGCAAATCCAAACCGAGACGAAACGGAACATTAGGAACAGAAACATATTTATTTATGCTTTGCGGATATACAAAAACAAAAAGAAAGAGAGACCCGACAACTATTCCAATGAGTAGGTAGTTAACTTTCACGAAGCTTATTAAAACATATCTAAATTTTGGGCGCAAGATAGGAATCTTTTTTATTCCGACGGAAGATCCACTTGCCAAACTCAACTGCGAAAATGTTTAATAAACCAATCAATACAACTCCTAAAAGCCAAGGAGGGGACAAAGAAACCGTCTTTAACAAAGACTGCATAAATGGAACATAAATAGCTATGGCCATAAGAAAAATTCCAATACTGACACCGGCAACCAGATAACGATTTGAAAAAAACGGATATTTGAAAATACTTTTTTCTAAACTTCTTAAAGAAAATGCTAAAAATAAAGTATAACTTCCGAAACTGGCAAAAATGAATGTTCTCACAATATCTTCCTGAAAACCGGCCCGTAATAAGAACCCGTACAACACAAATAAAAGTGCGCTCGTGGAAAGACCGATAAATAAAATTAAGAATCTCATCATAGGGTCAAAGAGGCCGGTTTTCGCGCTTTGAGGCCGGTAAGTTAAACCATCAATATTTTTTTCAAAAGCGAATGCGACAGCCGGAAAACTATCCGAGAAAAAATTGACCCAAAGAATTTGAAGTGCGTTCAAAGGAAGCGCTAAACCCGTTAGAAGAGCCCCGCCGATCAAAAAAAGTTCGTCAGCCGTATCTGAAAGAAGATACACAAGAACTTTACGGATATTGTGCATTATCTGACGGCCTTCTTCTACCGCCGCGGCAATAGTTTCAAAATTGTCGTCCAGCAGTACAAGGTCGGCAACATCGCGTGCTACCTCTGTTCCTGAACCCATGGCAATGCCGATATCCGCTTGCTTAATACTAGGTGCGTCATTTACGCCATCGCCGGTCATGGCTACCACTTCTCCTGTTTCTTGAAATGCTTTTACAATTCTCATTTTATCCAATGGGGAAACGCGCGAAATAACTTGCAAAAAAGACAGGCGCTTTTTGAGATCCGCACCTGAAAGCAATCTAAGCTCTGAAGAATCAAGAACGCTTTCCTTGTCGACATGGAGACCGACTTCTTTGGCTACGGCTTTTGCAGTACCGCGATGATCACCGGTCATGACTAATACTCTTATGCCGAATTCCCCTACCTTTTGGACAGCTTCTTTAATACTCGGCCTGACCGGGTCACGCAGAGTAATTAAACCCTGAAACATTAGGTCTTTTAATTCCAAGTCCCTCGAGAAGGCAAAATCTTCTTTTCTTTCAACTTCTTTTATGGCTACTCCGACTACAAGTTCTCCGGACTCGGCAAGAGAACTGATTTCTTTTAAAACAGCAGCTCGTTCCGTGCTATTTAATGTTGAGTGATTGATAAAAACATCCGGCGCGCCAAAAAATACAAGCAAATGTTTTTTTCCATCATGTATCAGCGAAGCAGAAAACTTATTAGCGGCATTAAACAAAAGTATATTTAGAATTGACGTTCTTTTTTTGACCTCTTCTACAAAAACGTCCCGGAGGGCAGCCGATCGCACTAATGCTGTTTCCAATATTCGTCCGCTAATTCGCCATTCTGACGGCGGACCATTGGGGTTCTCTATCAAGACATTGGTGTTGATGAGTGCCAACTCCAAGAGTTTATTTTCTTCTCCGCTAACAACGGGGAGGATCTTGCTTAGCGCCATTTTTGCCATGGTTAATGTCCCCGTTTTATCAGTGAGAATTACACTGGTATCCCCCAGTGTCTCCGCTGCAATCAATTTTCTGACAACACCTTTGCGCCGTGCCATACGCTGAACTCCTATTGCCAAGATAACTGTCATGGCTACCGGCAGACCTTCCGGAACTGCCGAAACAGCAATCGCTATGGACGTCAGAAACATGTCCACGCGCGAGTAACCCAAATAAATGCCTACGCCGAAAATGATAAGCGTAAAAATACCTAAAACAATCCCCGCTTTTATACTAAAACGTTCAATTGCTTTTTGGAGCGGAGTTTCTTCTCTCTGTGATTCGGCCACCAAGGTTGCAATTTTCCCAAGTTCTGTCGCAAAATCTGTTCGGCATATTACCGCTGTGCCAATGCCTTGGGTAACAAGGGTTCCCGCAAAAACCATGGGATATTGATCACCGAGGGCTGCATCTGAATTTACCGGGTCAACTGATTTCGATACCGGCAGAGATTCTCCGGTAAGAATCGCCTCATCAACTTGCAAATCATTAATAAAAACAAGCCGTCCATCAGCGGGAATCCGGTCCCCCTGGGCAAGATGGACAACATCTCCGGGCACTAACTCCGCAGCGTCTATTTCACGCTCTACGCCGTCGCGAATAACTCTGGCTCGCTGTCTAAGATATGTTTTAAGTTCAGCTAAAGCTTTCTCGGCTTTATATTCCTGGTAAAAGCCCAGCGCGGCATTGGCAATCACGGCCGCAAAAATAAAAAACGCGTCGCGGTAATGAGCAATAAATAAAGTAACAATGCCGGCAAACAACAGAATCAAGATCAGCGGGCTTTTGAATTGGTTCAGTAAAATAAAAAGTCCTGGAGCTCGCCGGGGCTTTTCAATTACATTGGGCCCGAAAACTTTTATTCTTCTTTCCGCCTCGCTTTCTGAAAGACCATTTTGGATATCGGTTTTCAATACCTCGACAACTTTAGAAACTGGCAGTGACCAAAACAGCTGTTCTTCTGAAATTTTTTGAATCATAGCGCTTTAGCTATTAAACCAATAATTAAAATCCCGATAGAGTTCAACAAAAAAGACAGTGGGATGAACACAGAAGTTCTCATCTTTGATAATCCCAGCATTACCACCCCCACTTCGTCCGGGAATGGAGACGCAATTATTAAAGCTCCGATAAAAGGGATGAGTGGCCTGAAAAGTTTTAATTTAAAAACCGAAGCGAGTCTTTCTGATCTTGATATCTTAACTAAATAAGAAAAGTCCTGGAAAATCTTGTCCCTCACAAATCGGAAAATCAGCAGATCTCCGACCAAAGCTCCCAGCCCGCCAAGAATAGCCATGATAATAATAGAGTTTGATTGGGCAATTTCTCCAAGAACTACAGTTGCCGGTGCGGCAGTAAAAACAGACACAAAGAAAATACCCGCAATAAAACTGCTGATAAATTTCAATTCTTGGGTTGAGGTAATTAAATCTTGAAGAACTCCGGTTTTGGCGAGAATAACAGCTATAAGAATACTGAAAACAACAAGTACTAAATCTCTAACTAAATGACTCTGATAGTTGTTCATGGTTCCTCCGGCAAGTCCAATTTTTCTTTCTTTTTGCGGGGTTTTTGCTCTGCCAGCCATTCTTTGATAAGGAGTGTAGCCCTGACATCGTCTTCGTTGTATTTTAAGATCTTTTTTAATAACGAATCGTCTTTTTTATCGAGCCAATCAGAGAACCAAACAACCGATTCCGCTCCACCGGCATCGGGAGCATTCCATTTGTAGCCGAAATATTTGGCGACATCTTTCAAGCTGTAGAAATAAAGCGGAAGAATTACCGACTCCACAACTTTCAAATGCAGGTCAATCGTATTCTCTTTGAATTTATTGACTAAAGTTGACGGAGCGCCGTAGCGAAGAACCAGCCGGTCAAAAACCTGTCTTTCGTAATAGGCATAATGGTAAATCACGAAATCCTCCAGAGTAACGAGGAAGTCCAGAAACTCTTTCCACATCTTCGGTTCTTCTTCTTTGTTTTTTGCCAAAAAATATTTATATTCCGGTTCAGAATTCTTGTTTGTATCTTTGACCACCACCCCGAGAAGATAATCCATGTCGCGGGTCGGGTCGCCTTCGATATCAAAATAGATCTCGTGTTTTACGTCGGGAAATTCCGGCTTTCTTATTATCACTGGCTCGTTGGAAATAAGCACCTTGGCTTGATTGTTAAATCTCACTAATTTGTCGAACGGCCAATCCTCGAGTTTTGTCTGAAGGTCATTAACATCGGCATTCGCCATATCCTGAACCGTCGTAATGCCGATATCGTAAAGACGCCTCTGGTCGGCTTGGCTCAATCTATATATCAAAGAGACATCATTACATCCTTTAGTTTCTTCCACGCAAAGCGAGTACCAAGGGGTTCTCTTGCATCCGGATTTCAAAAATGGAGGCGGTTTCTGGCCATCCAATATTTTCTCTATTTGGAGGCGAGTCAAGTGGAACTGCTCCACAAAATCCTCAACCAGAAAAGAACGCTCATTTCCCTGCGGGTCAATAGCATATGCTTCTTTCGGCCTGACTCCCTGAAGACGCTCCAAAATTAAACTATAAAATATCAGCTGGAATTTGTTCTCGTCCCGCAACTCAAGCGAGCTTTGGGCGTCGTAGACGACATATTCCCAATCGCCGAATTCGGATTTACCGGGCCTTGCTTCAAGAAGGTCCGGCATACCGACCCAGTTCTCGGACATCAGAACGCCGTGATAAATATTCTTGCCCTGCTTCATTAGCTCAAGAGTGGCCATGAATGCTTCGTCCAAGTCCTTGCAAAGTTCCGGCTTTATTTCTTCAAACT
>CAZPLD010000022.1:0-11323 GCA_964587505.1 uncultured Candidatus Saccharibacteria bacterium
TGACGGTAAAGAATTCAGGTTCAATGACATTAGCTACCTCTGCGGAAAGTCCGCAGAAAGGCGCTGTCTACTGGGGTCAACTGAACGCTCCAATATCCAGGTTTAGATTGAGCGCTACGGATGAAGGTCAATACATTGAGAAACTGACAATTGCCGCATCCACTGCCCTTGAAAAGACCGATGCGGCCGCAAATGTCAAAGATGTCATCTTGGTTTACAAGAACAAAGCCGGAAGCACCATTACTACATCCCAGACATTTGGAAATGCCGCTTCCGTTAACTTCGCTTGGGGAAGCACAGATGCCAATAGGCCTTATGTTCCGCAGGATTCAAGCTTGGAATTGGCCGTAAACGCCAACATGAGGACAAAGGCCGAAGGCGCCACGGCACTCAACTCTGCTCCGGAGGATGTGTTATTCTCCTTGGACTTGGTTGACTCCTTTAACAACAGTTATGTTAATGGATTCCGAGCGGTTGGCGATGGTTCTGGAACCGTAATTGACGGTACCGGCACTAACATTGCCGATGTGGAAGGAGCAAACAACCAGTATGTCTTCAGAGTATTTCCGAAGATAGATCAGGTTGCTTTGTCCTCGCCGTATGACTTGAGCGGTAGCCCGACTGTGTTTAAATTCACAGTCACGGCTATGGGTCTTCCTGACTCTAACTTGAGATTTGACAACGAGGCCACCCCTGGTTCGGGATCATTCAAGTTTGAGATAAACGCATCCGGAGAATATAACCTCAATGCCGGAACAAGTACCAGCTTCACAGTGGTAGATGAGGGTGGTGTGACCATTGATACAGGCACCTTAATAAGGGATGCCAAGCCATCTCCAAACGCATCTTTGACCTTTGACTTTTCAAGCAAAGACGTGGAGATTATCGGAGGCGGTACAAAGACATTCAGTATCAAACTTGATAATGCGGGCGACAACTACTCTAAGACAACCGCTACCGGAAGAGCTGCTGACTACTTCCAGATAACCCTGCTTGATAATGAAGCCGGATTAGTCAACTGGGTAGCCAACTATGCCGGAGCGAATACTGCGATTGATCAGGCGTCAACAACAGGTGTCTTGAGAAACTTGCCGTTGTATGGCCCGATCTTCCTGAAATAATCTAGTTTAGCCGAACATATCTAACCGATCTGCGATGAGATTGGTTATGATAACCAACCCCGCTCTTCTTAAAGAAGGGCGGGGTTTTGGGTTTCTTCAAGGTCCGACCTTGGCGACTTTAAAAAGGTCGGACCTTTTGGTATTATTAAGACATGTTTAAAACTACCTATTGTTTAGTCCTAACTTTGGTCTTATTATTTTTGTTTTCTTTTGTCGCAAACGCCGGCAACTACCTGGACGGGGTTTTATTAAGAGCAAGAGGCGATATTAAAGTTTATTTGATCAATAATAATACAAAGCGATGGGTGAGCAGTATTGAAGTATTCAATTTTAATAATTTTAAATGGCGGGATGTAAAAATAGTTTCTAAAAAAGAAATAACAGCGATTAAGGAAAGTAGTCCAATTGTTTTAGAATCGGTTTCGCCGGTTCCGGTTTCGACAAGCTCACCGCAAGTTTCGCCGTCGACAACTCCGACGATTAGTGTTTCTCCGACCCCACCTATTCCGGCAAAAATTAACACTAAATTTCCGGCGCCGGACTACATAAGAGCTGACTGGCTTATTTCCCATGTCACTTCCAACTATGGCCGTATCGGTCAAAAGATCGTCTTTAAATATTCTGATAAAGAGATAAACAAAGTTGAGAACTTCCGATTATATGAAAAAAAGCCAAGCGACAAATATTTTTATAAGGTGGCTGAATTTGAAAAAATACCCTCAACCAGTTGTAAAGATATAGACATTGACGGAGAGTGGATGATGACCGAAGCGGGCCAATGCGGGTATTGGTTTATTCAAAAAACGGTATTACCCGGCGGAAGAGACGCGGTTGCATACTTATCTGCGGCAAACTTTTTAGCGGGAGAATACGGTTATTATGTTGCCGGTGTAGATAAAGACGGGTTGGAGACTGCGCCGTCACCGGAAGCCAAGTTGGTATTCTTGGCTCCTGTGGATATTCTAAGTCCGGTTGATGATCAACCTATAAGCGAGATCTATCCGATTTTCAAGTGGACCGTTACTGGTGATTGGCCGGAAGATTCAACGGCGGATTATTTTCTTATGATCTCCGACGACAAAAATGCTCAAGGTCCGATTTGGGCCAAACAATTAAAAGTATCGTTGGGAGAAACGGGGAAACAGTTGACTTACGACGGCCTTGGACTGAATCCCAACAGCAAATATAAAGTTAATGTTTACGGCCATTATCGCAAATCAGAACATGATCCTGACTATATTTCTATTCCATCTGTTATTCCCGAATTCTTGGTTAAACCCTCGAACTCGCGGACATCTTTTGTGGAGGTTATAAAAGCGCTGTTTTTTGGTATTTTTGACCTTTCGCGCTAATTTTGTCCCGATGTCGAAGACATCGAGGATCCTCGATTTTAATAAATTTGCTCTTGCAAATTTTTAAAATCGGGACTATAATCTCTTCATGTCTAAAAACAACATTATTTTGGCAGTTATTTTAATAGTGAGTACATTTTTTATCGGATTTTATGTCTGGACATCAGATATTATCAGGTCGCCTGACGTTATTGAGTCTTCTACGCCAATAACATCTCCAGAAGTTTCATCTTCTCCCTCTCCCATCCCAAGACCAAGTTTAACTAAAGTACCAACTCTGCCTCCTTCCGGTGATGGCAGGACTACTTTTATAGGTGAAACAGTGCCGTGGTCATTGCTTTTGACCGACGCTTCCTGTGAGTTGAAAGGCGAGATAAAATTTTTAAACCACAACACTTACGATAATCAAGACGCCGTTTTTATCTACAAAGGCATTGACCATCCTGGAAGAAATGTTTTTTGGACAATATCCCCGCAAGATAACATATCGGTAGGACCGAATATTTTTAACAAAATTCCTATTCCCAACGGGGAAAGTTTATTAGGGATAGTTTTGCCCGAGAGTCCTAAATCAAAAAGATATGAACTGACTGCAAAAATCCAATATGGCCGGCTGGTTGACGGAAATGGAAATTTTGTAACTACTGGAGGCAATGTTAAAGTTTTTGATAAACAATGCAGCGGTAAAACGGTTGTTGTCCTTCCTTAAGACCCTTAAGACCAACCATCTTTTTGTTCTCGCTTTTGTCCTGCTTTTTGTTTTCTCAATTCACAACTTTGACTCCATCGGTCAGGATATCGGCCGGCACTTGAAGACCGGAGAGATTATCTGGCAGACAAATCTCGGAGAAGGTTCCGACGCGAAGCCCGGAATCTCTGTAGAAGTTCCGAAAACTAATCTATTTTCTTTTACCGAGCCGGACCTTTCTTTTATTAATCACCACTGGTTAAGCGAAGTTATTTTTTTTGGTATTTTTAGTTATGCCGGATTCACGGGACTGATCCTTGCTAAGGCTATTTTAATCTTGGCTGTATTTTTATTGTTGTTTTGTGTTGCTAAAAAATACTCTAAATTTTGGCCACTTGCAGTATCTTTTTTATTATCAATGTTCATACTCATCCAGCGGACAGAGGTTCGGCCGGAAATATTCAGTTTCGTCATATTGTCCTTTTTCTTATTCGCTTTGTTTAAAGCCAAATATGAAAAATCCTACTTTTATCTGTGGTTTTTGCCGATAGCCCAGTTATTTTGGGTTAATCTTCATATATATTTTTTTATTGGCCCGTTTTTAATTTTAGCATTTCTTGTGGATCGGCTCGTTGTTAGAGAATACACACACATAAAAAAGATAATCGCCGTTTTGTTGTTAACTCTTGCAGCGACACTCGTGAATCCGAACGGAATTCAGGGAGCACTTTTGCCGTTTAATGTATTAAAAGAATACGGATACAGCATAGTTGAAAATCAGACGCTTTCTTTTTTGGCTGGTTTTCCAGGTTTCAATTTATCAATTTTTATATTCAAACTCTCGGTGGTAGTGTTGGTCTTTTCTTTGGCGTTAACCGTAAAAAAATCAAAACAAAGAGTCTTTGAAATACTGATTCTATCGTTTTTTGTATATGCAGGATTCAGGATGTTGCGCAACCTTCCTCTGTATGCGCTTGCTTCTTTTCCTGTGCTGGCGATATTGCTGACCGATGTTTTACAGAGGTTTAATCTTGATAAACTTGAGGCTAAACCTCAAGTTAAAAGATTGAGCAATTTTTTTAAAGTTCTGCTTTCTGGGCTTATTATTTTACTGATTTTATTGGTAGCGAATAATAGATATTACAAATACATGGAGGCCTCCAGGGTATCCGGATTTTCTGTTCCGAACGGACTGGAAAGAGCTGTTGATTTTGTCAAGCAAAATAAAATTGACGGGCCGATGTTCAATAATTTTGATATTGGCGGGTATTTGATATGGCAGTTATATCCTCAAGAAAAAGTCTTTGTTGACAACAGGCCGGAGGCCTATTCGGTTAAATTTTTCAGCGAAACATATAAGCCGATGCAGGAAAATAAAGAAAAGTGGCTGGAATTTTCAGAAAAATACGGCATTAATTTTATATTTTTCGGACACGAAGACCACTCTCCTTGGGGACAGAATTTTTTAAACGAAATTGTTAAAAATCGGAATTGGAGGACTGTTTTTATTAATGAAGACGCAATTATTCTGGTTAAAAATAATAGTAAAAACGCAGGGGTTATTTCTGTGTTTTCTATTACCGACAAAAATGCGACAGATAGAATATCTGCTGATATTAAGAACTCAAATAAGAATAAGATTGATTTAAACCTTACTCTTTCACGCACTTTATATAAAATGGACTGGCTGGAACCGTCGGCTTATTTTGCTGACGAAGTTTTAAAAATTGACCCCAAAAATCCGTACGCCTATCTTTACAAAGGACTTATTCATATTTATTATACAGATGAACAAAATCAGCAATTGGCAGAGGAAAACATAAAAAAGGCGATTGATCTGGGCTTGAAAAAAAGTCAATATTACTTTATTTTGGGAGTAGTTTACATGAATTTAGGCCGGTTTGAGAGCGCCGAGGCTTCGTTTAAGGAAGCCATAAGATTAGATAAAAACAATACGCAAGCAAAAGAATTTTTGAATAAATATTTCAATGAATAAAATGCTATTAAAAAAAGAGATTTGGCTGCCGATTGCGGTTCTTATTGTCGTGGGCGGTTTCGTCTACTTTTTTAATTTAAACAATCAACTGTTTTGGGACGACGACGACTGGATAATAAACAATAATTTTGTCCACACCGTAAGTTGGGATAACGTTAAATTCTGGCTTACTCACAACACTCTTGCGGGGGTGGGACTGAAGAGCAACTATTACAGGCCGTTTTTATTTTTCACCTTTGCTTTAAATTATGCAATTTCAGGGATTAAGCCCTTCAGCTATCATTTATTCAGCAATTTAATTCACATAGCCAATGGTGTTTTGGTTTTTCTTCTTGTCCAGCAGATATTTAAAAAGAAACTTCTTGCCTTTTTGACTTCTTTGATATTTTTGATTCACCCTCTTCAAACTGAAGCGATTACCTATATTTCAGGCAGGGGAGATGCTTTGGTGGCAATGTTCATGTTATTAGGGTTATTATTTTTCTATAAATCAGAGTCGGCCAAGCTTAATGTTTCTGGTTTTGTACATAAAAGATCGTCTACTTTCTACTTTCTACTTTCTATCTTCTTTTTAGTTTTAGGCCTGCTTAGCCGGGAAACTGCTATAATTTTCCCATTTTTAGCGCTTGCCCTTTATATTTCCATTGTTTCAAAAGAACGATTTTTGAAATCTGTCAGACAAGGCCTTATAAAAACTTGGCCATACTTTGCGGTGGTTATTGTTTATGGCATTTTGCGGCTCACGGTTTTAAATTTTCAAAATACTCTTAATTTTTATACTGAACCCAATATTTATTCTGAAAATCTATACGTCAGATTACTCACCTTTTTGCCGATCTTGTGGGAATATCTGAAACTTCTGGTTGTTCCAGTTGGTCTTCACATGGAAAGAAGCGCCATTGTCTATACTTCACTCTTTCAGTGGCCGGTTTGGCCTATATTTTTAGGTTTTATTGGGCTATTGGCTTGGCTAAGGCATCTTTATAAGCGCCAACCTACAACCTACAACCTACAACCTACAACTTTTCGGATTTGGTTTTTTGGCGTGGCGTTGTTTTTTATTCCTCTTGGGCCGGTTTCCGGCATCACACCTATTAACGCATTGGTATACGAACACTGGCTTTATTTGCCCGTGGTTGGCTTTTGGCTCATCGTTTCTTTTTATCTTGTTAAATTATTCGATTATCTTAAATCAAGAAAACTTTCTACTTTCTACTTTCTACTTTCTACTTTCTTGGTCGCTTATCTCTTCTTCTTTGGTTACCAGTCGGTTCAGCGCAATATTCTATGGGGTAACCAGGCCGGGTTTTTTGAGGATATTTTAAAATATGAGCCGGACAGTTCCAGAGTAAATAATAATTTAGGCAATTTTTATTACAACCAAGGCGACAAAAAACAGGCGGAGTTTTATTACCAGGAGGCCATTGATTCGGGAGATTTTTTTGCGCAGCCATATTTTAACTTGGGGACTATGCTTCAGTCAAAAGGAGATGTTTTTGGAGCGGTAAAGCTATATGAAAAAGCGATAGAAATTAATCCCACCTTTTACTATCCATACCAAAACTTGGCGGTTATATATGCTCAACAAGGCAACTTAATCAAAGCTATGGAGAATATTGAAAAGCTCAAATTTTTTATACCGAACAACCCTCGTGTTTATTACAACTCGGCTCTGGTTTATATTGCGCTTAACAAGAAAGAACAGGCTCTTAAAGATTTGCAAACGGGGTTAAAATATGTGGAACTCGACCCGGATACAGGGATAGCAATAAATGAACTTATTAAGCGACTAGAAAAATAAATGGCCATATTGCTGAATTATTACGAATGAAAAATTAACAATTTAGCCATATGGCAATATAACAGTGAAAAAGTTGGTTGATTTCATCCAATCGAGAGGAGCCATGATTGTGTTTATCGCAGCTATAGCGTTGTCCTTTTTGATTTTTGGCAATGGCATTTCTGGCGAATTTGTTTTTGATGACGCGATAGTGGTTCAAAATCGGGGCGACCTAAGGGACCCGGGCAATTTTTTTAATTTATTTATTTCTCCCTATCATCAAAACACCCCCAAATCAGGCCTTTATCGTCCGTTTACAATGGCAACATATTCTTTAAACCACAATATTTTAGGTTCTTCTCCGTCTGGTTTTCACATAGTAAACATTCTCATCCATGCCCTTAATTCTTTTTTGGTTTTTTGGTTAATTTACTTTTTGTTTAAGAACAAATTCCTATCCTACGCAACTTTCTTATTATTTTTGGCCCATCCTATCCACACTGAAGCCGTAACTTCTATTGTCGGAAGGGCGGAGCTTTTGTCGTTTTTATTCAGTATCGCCAGTCTTTATTTTTTTGTTAATAAAAATAAAACTTTAAGCGCCGCATCGTTTTTATTGGCGTTATTAAGCAAGGAGTCGGCTCTGATGGTATTGCCGATAATTTTGTATATCAGTGTTGTTTTCTTTAATAAAAAAATAAAGGAGTCAATCGGAAATATGCTATTTTTCTCTTTACCGCTGGGACTTTACGCGCTGCTAAGATACAAAGCGTTAGGCGGCTATTTTTTCGGAGATATTATGACAACTATGATTGAAAATCCTTTAAGGTTTGCATCTTTTCCGGAAAGAATTGCTACAGCATTTAAGGTTTTATCTATGTATGTTGAAAGATTGGTATGGCCGGCCCACCTTTCGGCCGATTATTCTTTTAACGCCATAAAAGTAGTCGGCAACCCTTTTGTTTCCATTGAGTCCGTGGCCGGTGTTTTGTTTTTTATTTTATTGGTCGTTCTTGCCGTTTTTTATAAAAAAGCGGGCAAAGGAATTTCTTTTAGCGCGGCGTTATTTCTATTTCCCTATCTGATCATTTCTAATTTAATAAAACCGGTAGGGACCATAATGGGGGAAAGATTAATGTATTTTCCATCTCTCGGGTTTGCGGTTATTACCGCTCTTATTTTGACTAAAGTTTTTGATTATAAAAAATGGGGCGCTAAAATTGCCTACGGACTTCTGGCTGTTATTTTAACTTTTTACGGCATCAGAACTATCTCAAGAAACAAGGATTGGCACGACAGCCGGACGTTGTTTTATGCGACTGTCAAAGAATCGCCGGACAGTTTAATAACCAGAACAGCATTAGCCGGCGTATATATAAGAGACGATGAGTGGAATAAAGCCAAAGAACAGCTTGAAATAGCCAGAAGAATACACGAAGATAATTCTCATCTTCAGGATTTATTGGGAATTGTCGCCGACCATGAGAGAAATTACGTCTTAGCCGAAGAAAAGTATAAAATATCTTTGGAACTTAACCCGGATGCGATAAATTCCTACATAAATTTAGCAGAGCTGTATTTGAAACAGGGACGGCTTGAGGAAGCGGGAGAAAACTTTCTTGTAGTTATTAATTTTTATTCTACAGCTGAATATATAGTTAGATATTCCTATATACAAATTGCCTTGAATAAACCGGATAAGGCGTTAGATATGATAAACAAATACTTTAGTTCCAATCTTAGCCATCCTGATTTAAGCGCGGTAGCCGGCACCGCATACTTTGTTAAGAAAGATTATGAGCAGGCGCTGATTTATCTGAAGAATGCGCAAACATTTGGAAATAAGGCCCCGGAGATAAAAGAGATGATAAAAATAGCGGAGCAAAAAATTTAAGACCCATGAATTACGGTGTAAAAATAATAGTATTAATTCTGTTGGCAGCAACCTTTCTGCTGCCGTTTTTCAGCGCCCAAAATTTCAGTCCGGCAAGCGACGAAATAACTCATCTCCCGAGCGGCTACTCTTATTGGAAGACGGGACAAATTACTTTAAATCCCCAGCATCCGCCTTTTGTGAAATTAATTGCTTCTCTTCCGCTGCTGTTTATGGATTTAAAGTTTGACGTTCAGGACCCCGATCTATCTGGTCCTTTTAAAAATGAGTGGATATTCGGCAAAAAGTTTTTGATTTCCAACGATGCGGATAGGTTGCTGTTTTGGGGAAGATTGCCGGTCATGCTCTTATCTGTTTTGTTGGGACTTTACATTTATCGATGGGCTTCGGAGATGTTTAATCCTAAAGCCGGCTTGTTGTCCTTGTTTCTTTACGCCTTTATGCCGAATATTATTGCCCATGCACAATTTGTAACTACTGATCTGGCTTTGGCTTCTTTCTCGTTTACCGGTTTTTATTATTTGTGGAAATTTTTTAAAACCAATCTTAATAAGCATCTGATTTATTCGGGGCTGTTTCTTGGTTTAGCGTTAAGCTCTAAATTTTCGGCTGTTTTGTTTTTGCCGGTAGTTTTGTTTTTAATTTTTGTTTATGTCAAGTCGGGACGAAGCGACTTTAATTTAGTGATAACCAGATTTGTCAAAATATCGGCCATAATGATCATTCCCGCTTTTCTGGTTGTGTATTTTTCTTACCTTATGCCGGCAGATTCAGGATTTTATTTAAGAGGCCTGAACACGGTCTACGCGGATTCAAATAGTTATTACAGTTTCTATTTGAACGGCCAGTTCTCTCCAGACGGCTGGTGGTATTACTTTTTGGAAGCGTTTTTGATAAAGACCCCCATTCCCGCATTGACTGTTTTTATAATCGCATTAGTTTTCTTTAGGAAACTTAATATCAATAACCGAGATAAACTATTTATATTTATGCCCATGGTTTTTTTCTCGATCACCACAAGCTTAAAAGCTCACAATCTCGGTGTTCGTTATTTGTTGCCGGCTTTTCCGTTTTTGATTCTTTACGCGGGGGGATTGACACAAATAATCAAAATAAAATGGGACAGAATGAAATCCTCGGCCATTTCTTTTGTTGTTATTATTTTAGGGCTATGGTATGTTTTTTCCGCTGTGAATATTTACCCTGATTATTTGGCTTATTTTAATGAACTTGTCGGCGGACCGGCGAACGGGTATAAGTACCTGGACGACTCAAATTTAGAGTGGAAGCATGATTTAAAGCGTCTTGCGGAATATCAAAAAAAATATCCCGACATGAAGGTGGTGAATTCGGATTTTAATATATATTTTGACCCAAAATATTATGGGATTAAAAATATTATACCTTCGACAGAAAAATCGGTTTTAAATCCGTCCGGAAAGTATGCCGTGAATGTTTATTTTTTGGTAAGATTAAAAGAACTAAGCCAACGGCTTAATGACAAAAAAATTGATTGGTTGTCTTTATACCGGCCGGTTGATAGAATAGGGTATTCATTTTTTATTTATGAATTTTAAATTTTTAACTCCAGGTTTTAAATTCAAGGTAGTTCTTGCGGTAATTTTGGCCTTTTTAGCATACTTGTTTTTTACTGATTTTGGTTTAGTTAAAAAAATGATTGGTTATAATGTTCCGACCCCTGAGAAACCCGTAGTATCTTCAACCAGTGACCCGTCGCTTTCATATCTTAAGCTTCCAGAAGGATTTAAGATAAATATTTTTGCAAAAGACCTAAAAGATCCTAGAGTGATTGCTTTTGATTCAGAAGGAAGAATACTTGTGAGTGAAACGGAAAAGGGAGATGTTGTTTTGCTTGAAGATAAAGATAAAAATGGTATTGCCGAGGCCAAAAGAATAATACTAAGTGGATTAAACAAACCTCATGGTTTAGCATTTTACAATTCTGGAAATACTACGTATTTGTATGTTGCAGAAACACAGCAAGTGGCCCGTTATGTGTATGATGTTAAAACTGGAGCTATGATATCTGCCAAAGGACAGAATATCACCAAACTTCCGGCTGACGGCAGACATTTTACGAGAACAATATCTTTCGGGCCTAATTTTAGAGAAACCCCCTTACTGCCGGGGAAAAGAGGGAAGGACACTCTTGCTGAAACAAAGTTATACATAAGCGTCGGTTCGTCCTGCGATGTTTGCGTTGAAGAGACCACCTGGAAGAGGGCGGCCATATTGGAATCCGATCCGGAAGGAACATTTACTGCCGAATTTGCCGGAGGATTGAGAAATTCGGTGTTCTTTACTTTTCACCCCAAAACAAAAGAAATTTGGGCAACGGAAATGGGACGCGACAATTTAGGGGACAATCTGCCTCCGGATGAAATAAATATTATTAAAGTTGCCGGTTCGGAAGACAAATTCGGCGCCAAAAGATACGGCTGGCCTTTCTGTTACGGCAATCAAACGAGAGA
>CAZPLD010000023.1:0-11141 GCA_964587505.1 uncultured Candidatus Saccharibacteria bacterium
CGCACAACCTCTATGCATGACTGCGGGGTGCCCCTTTTCTAAAATCTTGCTAATTTTCTAAAAGGGGCACACCCTCCGCCGGTTGGTTAGGTGTCAGCTCGTGTTTGGCAATAAAAATTCAAACTCTTTTGGAATGAATTTGCTTTTTGACTCAAATTGTTTAGTATGTAAGCAGTTGTTTTTAAATTGAGGAAATATGGCTGATCTAAGCACTTGTCAGCATAAAAATACCGATTTGAGATGGTCTCACGGAGAATTGCGACGCTGTACTGATTGCGGAGCAGTAGAAGATCCTTGGGATAGCGGAAAATGGAATGATGTTGTCATGGAAGCCGTGATTAACGCGGCTGTCGGAAATGTTGAAGCTGCCAGACACTTCACTAATTACATGAAGGATGCACGTGAACATGGGGTTCCTTACCCTGAGCTTTCATTGGCTGATGTTGTGGCTGCCGGAGAGCTTCTAAAAGAAGCGGTTGATGAAAAACCGGCCCAGCAAAATCTCAATTTTGACCAAAGCCCCAAGTAAGGGCTTTTTGTTTGAAAAAATTAATAAGCGCAGCATGGCATCTTATTGAAGCTTGTCCGAACAGGCGGGCTTCAATAAGATGCTGGGCGGAGCGAGATTTTGTTTTGAAATAAAGTGTGATAAATTAGTTTGATGGAATTTAAGTTTCCCAAAAATGACGACAAATATTACTGGACCAATCATGTCAGCCGGAAGATGATGTTTTACGGTTTATCGGCGGACAGGATTAAGCGTGTGATGCGAAGCCCTAAAAGAAGCGAGAATGGCATTGCCGAGGGGACTATTGCCGTGATGCAACCAGCCGGTTCCAAGACGAGGCCCTCCGAGGTCTGGGTCATGTATGCGGTTTCTAATAAACCGCATACCCTGAGCCTGTCGAAGGGTAGCTATAATGATAAGTCCCTCGATAAACTCGGGATGATTGGCCAAAAAGCCAATCAAAAAATAGTCATTACCGCCTGGCGCTATCCCGGAGTAAGTCCGGTCAGGGACGAGATTCCTATTCCGGCGGATATACTGGAAGAGTTAAAACGAGAAGGAATAATAAATAGTTAACGACTTGGAAGCTCAGTTTCCAAGTCGGATTGACTTTTATTGGTTTATTGTTATAATCTAAACATCTTTGACAACATTGGTGATGGGTGGCTATCACCAGAAGGAGTAGGAAAATGAAGCACCACGAAGTTCTGTGGACGGATACCCCAGTAGAACACTTCATTGCCTTTTTGTTTTTCGTTGCAGCGGTCGCGGTGCTCTTTCCGTGGGGCCTCAACTATTCCACGGAAGTTCGTAATCTTTCAGAAGAGAACATTATTCCTACAGATGTGGCATTGAAAGAGCTTGGTCAGCTTTTGGTTCGCATTGACCAGCCCGGCTTTACGCCGACGGTTGCGTATCAAGTAATAAAGAAGGCTGCTTATATTGAATGGCATACTCCTTGGATTCCTAAAGCTGAAAAAGAAAAAGCTGGTGATGACTACTCTCAGCTTCGAGCTTTGGAAATTAAGAACTCAGCGATCTTTCGTTCCTGGGCTCAAATCGTCCAGAATGCTAGGGACAAGTTCCGTAAGGATAGAACGGCTGCCGATGAACTGTTCAAGCTTGAGAAGAACGATACGGAACTTCAGGCCTTGTTTGACTTTCGTCCCGTCACGATCACGTATCACTGGAATGTGATCGGTCGAAATTTCTGGGCTAAGCTTCCGTTTGCGTTCGCTCTCGCCTTCCTTTTCTTTGTTGTCATGGTCAAGGCCCGGGAACTGAATCTCGCGGTTGAGCTCATGAACCCGTTTTCTCTGATACTCGCGACGGCGACTTTTCCAGTCAGCTGGCTGATTTATCCCTACAAGGATCCGCATCAACAGATGTCCAAGATCATCAACGTGCTTGGCATGGCGTTCTCACTACTGATGACATTTAGTGGTGTGAGCATGGCTCAGACAATTAAGAAGAGCGAGAAAAAGAAACGCGACCAGCAAGTCATGCTTCAGATCGACACGCGGGCGATGATTCCACTTATTGGCGATGATTCGAAAAACACAACCATTTTCAATCGTGCCACATTGGACTTCAAGAAAGGTGTACTTGAGAATATCTCGCTATCTAAGCCATCAATCGGTTTCTGGTATAGTGAGCTTTGCGGCGGACCGTGGCTTGACAAAGTGGCTGGTGCCAAGGTTCTTGCCGCTGGATGTGTGACCAAATCCAAAGGAGCCGAAGCCGGATGGACGGCGGGTATTCAAGTCTACCGGCCTTTTGGTCAGCGATTCTTCTTGGCCATGCCTGTGATAAGAGTGGAAAAGGGTAAAACCTTCAACTTTTATGCGGCCGTTTCGGCCAAGGTCAACGACAGATGGTCGATTGTTCCGGATGTTGCTCTCAAGTTCATATCCGGCAAACGACCGTTCGTGAATGCGGGCATTGCTCTGCGTCGAACCTTCGGCTCTCGCTCTGCTGAAGCGGGGATTCTCCGCAACAATGCGAGCCAGACCGTATTTCGTCCACGGCTCACTCAGAATTTCGCATTTTGATGTGCCTACAGTTCCTATCAATGCCCAACTGACAAACTCAGTTGGGCGTTTTAATTTGCTTATTTCACACTTAAACGTAATATTTAAACAATGAAAGTTGGTTGCCATGTTTCAATTGCTGGAGGAATTGTGAATGCACCAAAACGAGCGGCCGAGTTGGGTTGCGAGGTTTTTCAGATGTTCACGCGGTCGCCGCAGGGCGGAGCGGCACCGAAAATTACTCTGGAGATTGCTAAACAATTCAAGGAAGAGATGAAAAAATGGAAACAGGAGAACTGCTATATTCACACCCCCTATTATATTAACTTTGCTTCTTCAAATGATTTTGTCAGGATGTCGGCGCCCAAAATAGTCAGGGAAGAACTGGAGCGGGGGAGTTTGATAGGAGCTAAATATATAATGACCCACTTGGGGAGTTCAAAAGATTTTACAAGAGAAGAGGGTTTAAAGATGACGGCTCTTGGTATAGGCCAGGTTTTGAAAGGATATAAAGGCACCGCCGGTCTTCTTTTGGAAATTTCAGCCGGTGCCGGAAACGTGATTGGCGATACATTTGAAGAGCTTAAATATATAATCAACAGTTGTGGTCATAATAATGTAAATATCTGTCTTGATTCTGCACACATGTTTGCTTCGGGATATGATATTAGGAGTAAAGAAGGATTTAAGAAAACAGTTGAAAAAATCAAGAAAACGATAGGAATTGAGCGAATTAAGCTAATTCATGCCAATGACTCAAAGATAGAACTTGGCGGACACAAAGACCGCCATGACCATATTGGCGACGGCAAGATAGGTAAAGGCGGTTTTGCCAACTTAACGGCTGTGTTTAACTGCGACTTTATAGCTGAGACAAAAGATGATAAAGTAAAGAATGATATAAACATTTTAAAAAATACTCGGTTATTAGCTTATAAGGTCCGATAACCAACTCGGCTGCGGCTAAACCAGTATTCTCGTCGCATGATGGGTAATTGGTACGGCGGTTGGTATAATATGATGGGCGGTTGGTCGAATATGATGAACCAATGGACACTGAACAATGGTGTCTTTAATTTCGGTGGTTCTTTCGTTGCCGGAATGACTTTCGGGTTCATTGTCCTAATTCTTGCTCTGTGGACGCTCTACTGGAAATACCGTTCGCTTTGGCATGCTGCTAAGCATGACCACAAAGTCTGGTTTGTGGTTCTTTTGCTGGTCAACACTTTGGGGGTTTTGGAAATTCTCTATTTGTACGTTTTTTCAAAATACCGTAAGAACTAGTTTCTTGGAATAAAAAACCCTCTCGATGAGAGGGTTTTTTATTTAAAGTTTTTCAGAAATTTTTTCTTAAATTCCGTAAATTTACCTCTTTGGATAGAATGTCTTATTCCCTCAAGTAGATTATTGAAGAACCACATATTGTGCATCAACGCATAGCGTTGACCCTGAGCTTGTCGAAGGGTTTTATTACTTTTTAGACATTCTCTTATCTTTGAACGGGATATTTTGGCGGAGCAAGTCGGACAGCCACAGTCTTTTTCAACCACCCCATTATCTCCGATATATTTACCCTTTCGGATATCCATGTGCCCTGTTTTAGTATAGAGCCGGCCATGGCGGGCTTCGCGGGTAGGAATAACGCAATCAAACATGTCTATGCCATTTTGGACGGCTTCAAATATGTCTGCCACCTTGCCGACTCCCAAAAGATGCCTCGGTTTTTCTTCCGGCAAGTAAGGGATTATCCATTTCAGCATTTTGGAAATCTGTTTTTTTGTATAAGAACCGCCGATGCCGAAACCATCAAAAGGAAGCGAGCCGATATAGCGGGCGCTTTTAATTCTTAAGTCTTTGTAAATTCCGCCCTGCACAATCCCAAAAAGCTGCTGGTTTTTATTGTATTTTTTAAGGCAAATTTCAGCCCACTTGTTGGTCAGCTCTACGGCTTTTTTGTTATATTTAAAATTATCGAGAGGAGAGGTGATGTGGTCGAAGGCGAAGATTATATCGGCCCCTATTTTTTTCTGGATTTTCATGGACAGCTCCGGTCCAAGGAACATTTTCCGCCCGTTAAAGTTGAAATAAACGCCTTTGTCGGTGATTTTAATTTTACTGCGCTTATATATTATGTCTGCTTTGGCCTCTCCGGTCATGAATTTACCGACTTTATTTTTGTCGCCAAAAGCCAAAGACAAAACCTGAAACCCTCCGCTATCAGTCATGGTTGGGATATTTAATCCGAGCCTTTTGGTAATAAAAGTTTTTTTTGAAGCGTTGCTTGCCCCGCCCTTGTCAGCAAGGGCGGGGTCCCAAAGATGAAAAGTGTTGGCAATAACGAGCTGTGTTCTTGTTCTTTTGATACCCCTTGGCGTTAGATGGCGAAACTTGCCATAAGTACCGACGAATACATAAGAAGGTGTTTTAATATTTCCATGAGGCGTGCTTAAAACACCCAAACGGGCTTTTGTTTTAGTATCTTTTTTTAAAATTTTAAACATTTGAATATAAAACCGCCCTGTTGGGCGGATTATTTTTTTGTAAAGTTGTCATAATTGTAACGGTATTCTTTTCGACCGTCCCGTATAGAGTCAAAGGTGGTTGATGCTTCAAGCGTTCTTTCCACCACCACTCCTTCTGGTTCAAGGCGTTCCTGTGTCAAGGTGAATCTGAAATTTTTTATAGTGATTGGCACCGGTAGGATACCGAACTTCCAGTAAGTGAAGCCGAATTCTTCTGGTATGTGGATTTCTGTCTTTTTAATATAGTAATACTCTCCTCGTACATCCACGAATATTCTGCCATGGAGACGGTTTATAAAGCGGTCTTCTATTGACTTGTATTTCAGACCCGCTTTGGGTGCAAAATCAATGACAACATAAACCCGGCCATCTATAATTGTCAGTCCGGGTGAACTGCTGGTGTTAGCCATCTCGAAATTATATCTGTCAGCCAGTATGTCATAAAGATCCAATTCAAATCCGGCTATTCTGGACTTTTGAGAGCCGTCAACAATTCTTGTTGCCACCCCTTGAGCTGGTTTTCTGGACCTCGATACCCCATTTGTGTCGAATTCTTCTTCTACGGATAATTCTCGGTATCTCAATTGCGATTTTGCTTGCTTGTTGTCCTTGGCATCTTTTATGACCTTTTGGATGGTCCACGATGCAACATCGTCGACTATATTGGCTGGTTGTCCCCGTATTGGTTCGGAAGGCAGGATAAAGGCGATAATAATTAAGATAGAGAGTGTTTTTGTTCTCACTACCACCTCCTTCTTGGTTATTAAAGAAACAATTTTATAGACAATACTACAAAAATTAAAAAATGTCCACTACCTCTAAATAAATTTTTGTGTTAGTGTATTCTTATGATTTCTATAAAAATATATACAACCCCGACATGCGCCTACTGCAAAATGGCAAAAGAATATTTTAAGTCCAAAGGTTTTGAGTACGAAGAATATAATGTGGCTACCGATATTGCAAAACAGAAAGAAATGATAGATAAAACTGGCCAGTTCGGAGTTCCGGTTATCGATATAGACGGGAAAATCGTTATCGGATTCGACAGGCCATTAATTAACCAATATTTAGGAATTAAATAAAATGTCTAAAAAAGAGTTAAAACCATTATCATATGACGCCGGATCATTGAGGGGAATTTCCCAGAAAACAATTGAGATCCACCACGGCAAGCTTTATAAGGGTTATGTCGATAAAACCAATGAGATAGGAGAAAAATTAGGCGAACTGCGCAAAAGCGGTAAAGCGGAGGGAAACCAAGTATATAGTGAACTGCGCGGATTAAAACAGGGCGAAACCTTTGCCCGGAATGGAATGTATCTTCATGAGAATTATTTTGCCATTCTTGGTGGAGACGGCGTGCCAAAAGGAGAGATAAAACAGGCAATTGAGGAAAAATTCGGCTCAATGAATGAGTTTTTCAAATATTTTTCTGCTTGCGGTATGGCGGCACGGGGCTGGGCTATATTATGCTGGGACATGCACGAAAAAAGACTGATGCAGTATAATTGCGATGCTCAAAATCACGGCGGGGTCTGGGGTTGTATCCCGATTATTGCCCTTGACGTTTACGAGCATTCTTATTTCATAGACACCGGTTCTGACCGTGCGACATACATCAAGGCATTTTTCGACAACCTCAACTGGGACAAAATAGAAGAATTCTATCAGAAGGCAAAACAATACGTACTATAATAAAAAATCCTGCGAGAGCAGGATTTTTTATTATTCCCAACTTGGGAGCCAAATACGGGCATTTTGGGCTTGCGGGCTTAACGGCAGTCCGTAAGTTAGCGGAGAGAAATATATAAAAGCTACAGCAGAAACAACCGCCAATCCGATAAATATTTTTTTGGCGTGTTCTTGTTTTTCAATTAAATAAACCAGAATAAGAACGGCGAACACGAGGCCAGTCAGATAGTGGTATAAGAACATAACCCTCTTAATTCCGATAAATGGCAATAGATTTAAAAAATATCCTGCCAGAAATATTTTAACGATCCTATGCCGGACTACATATATCAAGGACATTAATATGGCCACAGTAGACATCCACCAGATAACAGGGTTTCCAAAGAGGTAGATTCTGGAATTACCGGAAATCCAATAAAATATCGGACGGGTCATAAATGGCCACGTGTACCATTGGCTGCTGTACGGATGCGTTGCGGTCAGGCGCTGGTTGGACTGATACATCTGAATATTCAATTCAATAAACTTTTTAACAATATTTTCATTACGGAAGCCGGGACTCATAAAAGCATCTCCCGAACCGGGTTTTGTAAGTAAAGAAAAATGAACGGCAAAAATAGAAAAGTACAAAGCCAGAGGGATTAACAGAAAATAAACCGGTAGTTTTAAAACCCGCTTAAATTCTCCACGGTTATATATCTGAAATAATTCGACAAAGAACGGCAGGGCCAGAAATGTCAGTCCTGTCCACTTAATTGAGGCGGCAAGTCCGCCAAATACGGCCATCCACAAGAATTGGCGCCGGAAATAAAACAAGAGAGCCAAAAAACCGAAGAGCATTAAAAATCCGTCCATCAAAATGTAGTGGGTCTGGACGACAAGGGCATTCTCTATTGATACCAGAAGGCCAGCTATAAATGCCGCTTGGGGCTTGAATTTAAGCTGTAGGGCCAAAAGAAAAATAACCAGAGGCAAGAATGTCCCAGCTAAAGAAGGAAGAAAACGCAGGGCCATATATTTGTTATCGGGAAACTTTTCACCGATCTGGGCAAAACTGAATTCGGGCTTAAAGTTAAAAACTTTGGCGAAACCCGCGATCATCAGTTTTCCCAACGGAGGATGGATATCGAAGTAATATTCATGGGTATAATAGCCCGATATAAATTTACCGAAATGGACTTCGTCAAAAACGGTCTGATCGGGATTTCCGAAGAAAGCAAAATGTGTTACTAAACTGACTGCCAAAAGTGTTAATAATAATGATTTGTTGCTCATTTTTTGTATGCTATTATGATATAGTAAAAAGATTATTCTTGAAACCTCATGTTTGACTTAATTATTATAGGAGGCTCGGCTGCGGCAACTACCGCCGGTATCTATGCTGCAAGGCGCGGGCTTAACTTTAAGATTATTACCAAGGATTTTGGGGGCGAGGTGGCAACCTCCGGAGAGATAGGCAATTGGCCAGGAATCCCAGAAACCGACGGTATTACGCTTACCAACCAATTTAAAGAACACCTTAAATTTTACAATGTGATTCCGGACGAGGGCATAGAGGTTATTCAGGTAATCAAAAAGGAAGACGGCACTTTTTTGGTGAAAACAAAAGGCGGACAGAACTACCAAGCTAAAGTCGTTATCGTGGCAACAGGAGTCCACCCGAGAGAATTAAATATTCCGGGTGAGAAAGAATTCAGAAACAAGGGCGTCAGCTATTGCACGGTTTGCGATGGGCCGTTGTTCAGCGGCAAAACTACAGCCGTTGTTGGAGGCGGAAATTCAGCATTGGAGGCGGGTTTGATGCTGGCGGATATTTCCTTGAAAGTTTATATAATAAATAAAAACCCCAAATTTCAGGGCGACGACATGTTAATTAACAAGTTAACGGATAAAAAAAATGTGGAGATAATATATAACGCAAACACTACGCAAATTATGGGTGAGCAATTTGTAACCGGCCTGAAATATGAAAAAGATGGTCAACATGAAATAAAAGTTGACGGGATTTTTGTCCATATCGGCATGGTACCGAATTCATATATTGTTTCGGCCGATGTTAAGAAGAATGATTCCGGTGAAATCGTCGTCAGCAAGAATTGCGAAACCAACGTCCCGGGATTATATGCTGCCGGTGATGTAACGGACGTGTCTTTTAATCAAATAGTTATTGCCGCCGGCCAAGGCTGTATTGCAACCTTATCCGCAGTTCAGTATCTAAACAAATTAAAATGATATTTTTAGCTGCTGATCACAGAGGGTTCCAATTAAAAGAAAAAGTTAAGCAATGGCTGGTTGAGTGGGGTTATGACTATGAAGATATGGGAGCTTTTAAATTGGATCCAGCCGATGACTATCCTATATATGCCAAAAAAGTGGCCGAGAGCATAGTTGAACCGGAAGACAGGGGTATACTTGTTTGCGGGTCGGGCGTAGGTGTTGACGAAGTAGCCAACAAATTTGACGGTATTCGTTCCGGTTTAGCAATAAGCAAGGAACAGATACAAGCTGCCCGCAATGACGATAACATAAATGTCTTGGCTTTAGCTTCGGACTTTATTTCCGAAGAAGAAGCCAAAGAAATAATCAAAGTTTTTTTAGATACTGAATTTGCCGACGCCGAGAGATTCAACAGGCGGCTGAAAGAAGTGGGCGAAATTGAAGAAGAGAACTAATTAGAATCAGCATTATGCAAGAAGAACTAAAAAATATAGTAAAAGGCGAAATAAGCTCCGACGAAAAGGAGCTTTCGGTTTACAGCCGTGACGCAAGTATTTTTGAAATAAGGCCAAGTGTTATTATCCATCCCAAGGATACTGACGATATCAGAAATCTGGTTAAGTGGGTTATTGCCAACAAAAATTCAGATAAAGAGTTATCTTTAACTGCCCGTTCCGGAGGAACGGATATGACCGGAGGGACTTTAAACAATTCGATTATTCTGGATTTTACGGCTCATTTTAACCGGATATTGGAAGTGGAAGAGACTCCGCCGGCTGGCGGATATGCCGTAACCGAACCGGGAGTTTTTTATAGAGATTTTGAAAAAGAAACTCTGAAAAAAAATTTACTGCTGCCTTCTTATCCCGCTTCCCGCGAGATCTGCACCGTGGGCGGAATGTCGGCAAATAATTCCGGGGGAGAAAAATCGTTGCGTTACGGGAAAACGGAGAATTATACGGAAGAACTCAATGTTGTTTTGGTTGACGGCGAAGAGTATGTCTTAAAAGCCATCACGCCGGAAGAGCTGGAACAAAAGAAATTGCAAGATAATTTTGAGGGCGCGATTTACCGTCAAATGCATGATTTGCTGGAGTCAAATTATGAACTTATCCAAAAAGCCAAACCCGAAGTGTCTAAAAACTCAGCCGGTTATCTGTTGTGGAACGTATGGGACAGGAAGAAATTTGACCTAGCACAGTTATTCACGGGAGCCCAAGGCACTTTAGGGCTGATAACGAAAATTAAATTCCGGCTGATAAGGCCGAAGAAATATTCCAGATTGCTAATAATATTTTTAAAAGATTTAAAGTTTTTGGGCGAGCTGGTTAATGCCGTCAACAAGAATAGACCGGAAAGTTTTGAGTCCTATGATGACCATACGTTTAAACTGGCCCTGAAGATACTTCCGGATCTAATAAAAAGAATAGGAGTTGGTATCATGTTTAAATTTATTACCGATGTCTGGACGGTCGTGACAGGCGGAATTCCCAAGATGGTTATGCTTGTGGAGTTTACCAGCGACAATGAAAAAGAACTGGCGGATAAGATTAAAAAATGCCGGAAAGAAGTTTCCGATAAGTTTAGAGTAAAAACGGGAATTACAAAAAGCGATGCCGATGCCCGGAAATATTGGATAATAAGGAGAGAAAGTTTTAATTTGTTGAGGAAACATGTTAAAGGCAAAAAAACTGTGCCTTTTATTGATGATGTTATAGTCAGATCGGAGTATTTGCCGGAATTTTTACCAAAACTTCATACAATTTTGGACCAGTACAAAAATTATATGGTTTATACGATTGCCGGCCATCCCGGAGACGGAAACTTCCACATAATACCATTGATGGACTTGTCTGATAACAAGTCGAGACAAATCATTCCGGAAATTTCAGAAAAAGTTTATAATTTAGTTTTGGAGTATCACGGTTCAATTACGGCCGAACACAATGACGGGCTTATCCGTACGCCTTACCTTGAAAAAATGTACGGCCCGGAAATTTACAAACTATTTGAAAAAACAAAACAGATATTTGACCCGCAAAACATTTTTAATCCCGGTAAAAAGGTCGGTGGAGACATTAATTATTCACTAAAACACATGCATAGATAATTAGAACGCAGCTGGCTTGGCCAAATTCAAGGCAAATCCGAGCATTGCGACGAGCCATA
>CAZPLD010000024.1:0-10687 GCA_964587505.1 uncultured Candidatus Saccharibacteria bacterium
ATAAATAGTGTCTAGAAGCTAAGAATTCACTGGTTAAACTGTACAAAATTGGGAATGAACTGCCTTGGCTATATTACTCAATAATATAACCACGATTACCTCCCTAAGAAGCAATCGTGGTTATACTACAGATTGAATTGTATAAAATTATTAGTTTACTTTGGTATGTCTATATTATTCCAAATCAAATTTAATGTCAACTCTGATTACTTGGAGTTTTTATTCCGCCATTCTGCTATCTTTTTATGGTCGCCAGACAGCAAAACCGGGGGCACCTTCCAACTAGTTTTTAGTTTATAGTTTTTAGTTTTTAGTTTGGGAATAAAAACTTCAGGACGAGTATATTGCGGATACTCTTTTGCTTTTGCTTCCTTGTCCGAAAAGCTTTCGTTTTTGACTGATTCTTCTTTGGCTACAACTCCGGGAATTAACCGCGAGACGGCTTCCATTATTACCATCGCCGGTACCTCGCCCCCAAACAAAACATAATTACCAATTGAAATTTCTTCATCGACAATATATTTGGCGACTCTTTCATCCACGCCTTCATACCGCCCGCAGATAAAAATTATCTGGTCATATTTAGAAAGCTGTTGGGCTTTTTTCTGGTCAAATGTTTTACCCTTCGCCGAGAGCAAAACAATTCTTGTTTTGCTCCGGTGACCCTGAGCTTGCCGAAGGGTAAGCGCCTTGACCGCCTTGTATATGGGTTCAATCTTAAGCACCATCCCCGCTCCCCCGCCATATGGCCGCCCATCCACGGTCTGGTGTTTATCATCGGTCCACTTCCTTAAATTGTGTAAATTTATAGTTAATAAGGGTTTATTTCCCGACGCTTTCGGTCGGGACTCCGACCCCTTTGGGCGTCGGAGCTGCGCCCGCGCCAACAAGCTTTCTTTCAGAAAGCTGTCAAAGATATTTGGAAATATGGTTATAATGTCTATTTTCATTGGGAAAAATTGCTCCGATTTGCCCTACGCAAAGCGTAGTTGGCAAATCGAGAGTCCTCGATTTTGTAATCAACTTTCAGTTGAACAAAATCGGGATGATGATATCGAATTTCATAAAAAATGGTCGCCCAATCAGGCGACCGTCAAAGTTTTTTAAACTTTTTTTCCTACATACATATCGTAACCGCAATAAGTGCATTTTACATAAACAATGTCATCAGTATAAGAGGCTCTTATATTACCGCGGAAATTTAAATGCTCTACAATGAAGAATATATCTTGCGCTTCCAGTTCAAATTCCGTTTTACATTTATAACAGACTACCTTGGTTCCAACATACTTCTTCGGTAACAGTGGTCCCATGTGTTTATGTTTCTTTTCAACAATACCTTCTTTTATGACTTTCATGGTATAGCCTCCGATTGTAGTTTTCAATATTCTGCCAACACCCTACCACAAACCAAAACAGCCCGCAAGGGCAGGGCAAAGAAGGGTTATGTAAATTCGTATTGTCTTGAAATAAGTTTTGTGTTATTCTTAAAATATGAAAAGGAAGTTGTCCTCAAAAATAAATATAAATGTAGTATTTCGAGCTGAACCAGAGGGTGGATTTACGGTTTTAGTGCCAACTCTGCCTGGTTGTATTACATATGGAAAAGATATAAAGGAAGCACAAAAAATGGCTGAAGAAGCAATTACCCTTTACTTGGAAGATATGCGACTGGAAGGAGAAAAGTTACCTCAAAACGAACAGACATACTCAAGCAATATCGAAGTTGTTCTTCCACCAACTTCTGCTCATGCCTAAAATAGCAACTCCTCAACAAATTATCCGCGTTCTGAAACGGAAAGGTTTTGTTCACAAACGAACCCGAGGAAGCCATTTTATTTTCCAACACTCAACTACAAAACGACGCGCGATTGTCCCACTTCACACTGAAGACCTACCAAAAGGAACTTTGCACTCAATTATTAAATCCGCGGGACTATCTGAAAAAGATTTTTAGTGGCCCAAAAATATCCTCGTCAATAGCGATTCGCTGACGAATCCTTTAAATAAGTCCGGAAAAATTGTAATGATATCAAACTTGACCATTTTGTAAAACTTAGTATAATACAAAATACGTTGTTTGAAAAGGAGGTGGTGTCTAATGAAGGGCTCAATAATCACACAAGTGATTTTTGGCACAATCAGCTATGTATTGTTGGCGATAGCATTATTCATTCAGTTTACCTTTGTGATTGGAATCTATGGCAGAGGAGTTCTCCCGGGCAAAGAGAGCGAGGTTTTTCTTGCTTTTGTGCCATTGGTTTTATTAGTATTATCTTTATACGCTGGTGCCTTCGTCACTAATTTCTTTGCACGAAAATAGGTCTGTTTTTATACAAATTGCCTCCGGGCAATTTTTTGTTACCAAAACAGCCCGCAAGGGCTGTTTTGAAAGGAGATTAATTCGCATGACGCCGCGCGTTTAGTCAAATTCGAGGCAAAATTGAGCATTGCGACGAGCCATAGTGAACTATGGTGAGAAGCAAGCAGAAATTTTAACGAAGAAGTTGGCTAAACCTGAAAGGCTCGTACCGACCAAATCTTTGGTCGGAGAGCGCGCAAGTCATGTTAGAGATTACCGAGTTCTCCCATCACATCATCCACATTCTTCGTCTTTCCGGCTGGCGCAACTCGTCCGCCTTCCGGTTCCTCGATCTTGAGGTTCACTCTGGCATTGTTTCTCATTCCGACAATTCTTGCCAAAGTTCTGACGGCCTTGGCGGTTGAACCGCTTCTTCCGATAAGTAATCCCATATCTTCCGGGGCTACTTTCACTGTAAGCAAGACACCGAGTTCATCAACAGTCCTGTCTACCTTGACGGCATCCGGATTATTGACGATTTCTTTTATAATAAACGAAACAAATTCCTGATCTCTATCTTTAGCCATTTGCTTAAATACTGCGAATTATTACTTATTTCTTTCGACCAGCCATTCGGTTATGAAGGGCTATTATTTCCTTATATCCTACTCTAAATCACCAAATTTGTCAACCGATCTTTAATATAAATAAATTTCTTAATTTCCTTGCCGGCAAGATGTTTTTTAATGTTTTCGTTGCCCAAAACAATACTCTTTACTTCTTCTTCGGATAACCCTTTTGTTATCTTTAACACGCCACGTTTTACGCCATTTACTTGGATGACCAGGTCAATCAGTTCATCCGCAAACAATGCTTCATCGTGTTTGGGCCACGATTCCAAATGAATAGATTTTTTGTTTTTCAGTACCGTCTGCCATAACTCTTCTGCAATATGAGGGGCAAATGGAGCAAGCAATTTCAAAAATGTTCCATACTGTTTTTTCGTGAGCCACTTGTCCTCTATTGCATTAAGTAGCTTCATCAATCCGCTAACACCCGTATTGAATTTCAAATTTTTAATATCATCCCCTATTTCTTTGGTGGCCTTATTCAATATTCTGTCAACTTCCTTATCGGCTGTTTTAGGTTCTTCCGGTTTTTCAATAAAATTCCATACGCGTGTCAAAAACCTAAAGACACCGTTTATTCCTTTAAGGTCCCAAGATCCTCCCTGCTCAAAAGGTCCCATAAAGGCCAAGTACATTCTGACGGTATCAGCACCGAATTTTTTAACCTCAACATCCGGGTCAACTACATTTCCTTTGGACTTGGACATCTTCTGACTATTAGGCCCTAAGACCCAGCCTCTGTTTACGCGTCTTGAAAACGGTTCCGAAAACGGCAAGTATCCAAGGTCAAACAAAACTTTTGTAAAAAACCTAGAATAAAGAAGGTGCATCGTGTTGTGGTCAGAACCTCCTATATATAGTGGCGCCGGCAACCATTCTTTTATTTTGTCTGGGCTGGCAAATTCTTTTTTATTTTTAGGATCGGCGTAGCGTAAAAAGTACCAGGACGAATCAACAAAAGTGTCCATGGTATCGGTTTCTCTTTTAGCTTCCTGTCCGCATTTAGGACATTTAACATTTACCCAACCCTCGGCTTTTGCCAGTGGAGAACGGCCGTCATCGGTAGGTTTAAAGTCCGCAAGTTCGGGAAGTTCAACCGGCAAATCCTTTTCAGGAACCGGCTGATACCCGCATCTGCCGCAATGGGTCATCGGAATTGGCACACCCCAATATCTCTGGCGGGACAAAACCCAATCATGCAATTTATAGTTTTTCTTAAATTCAGCGAGTTCTTTTTCTTTTAATTTTTCTACTATTTTCTTTCTGGCTTCAGCCGACTTCATTCCGGTAAATTCTGCTGAATCAACCAAATGGGCATCTTCGGTGAAAGCTTTTTCTAAAACCGGACACACCGGAGCCGGATAATTTGGACAGACAACCATTTTCACCGGTAAATTAAAATTCTTAGCAAATTCCCAGTCTCTTTCGTCGTGTGCCGGAACCGCCATTACCGCTCCCGTTCCATACCAGCCGATAACATAATCGGCAACCCAAACGGGAATCTTTTCATTGTTAATCGGATTGACCACATACCCGCCGGTATTTACTCCGGTTTTAGACTTGTCAATATGTAAACGCTCCATTTCTGTTTTCTTTTTTACTCCCTCGAGATATTTACTTACGGCATTCAGGTTCTCGTCTTTGGTCAATTTGGTCACCATCGGATGTTCGGGAGCAAGAACAAGATATGTTGCGCCAAACAAAGTATCGGCGCGAGTTGTAAAAACAGGAATTAGGAATTTGGAATTAGGAATTAGGAATTGTATTACCGCCCCCTCCGAACGGCCAATCCAGTTTTTTTGGGCAACTTTAATAGTTTCCTGGTAATCAACCTCCTCGAGGTCGTCGATCAGCCGGTCGGCATAATCCGTGATTTTAAACATCCACTGGAAAAGTTCCTTTTGTTCAACTTCCGTTCCGCACCTATCACAACAACCATCTTTAACCTGCTCATTGGCTAAGACCGTTTTGTCTTTCGGGCACCAATTTACAAAAGTTTTCTCACGATATGCCAAACCTTTTTCGTACATCTTTAAAAACATCCACTGGGTCCACTTATAATATCTTGGATCATTTGTTTTTACCTCTCTTGTCCAATCAAAAGTCGTCCCGATGCTTTTTAACTGCTTGGTCATGTGTTTTATGTTGTCTTCTGTCCAGTCACTCGGACTAATATTCCTTTGTATAGCAGCGTTCTCGGCGGGTAAACCAAAAGCGTCAAATCCAATCGGATATAAAACATTCTTACCGTTCATTCTTAAATATCTGGCCAAAATATCCGGCGGAGCATATGCGTACCAGTGGCCCATATGAAGATTCCCTGAAGTATAGGGAAACTCCGTGAGAAGCATATAGTTGTCTTTGCCCTCTTTCGTATTATAAAACTTCCCCGACTCCCAATATTTCTGCCATTTCTTTTCAATTTTTTCTGGATTGTATTTAGGCATTTGCAGTTTTAACTATAGCGAAATTACGCCTAAAAATCAAAAAGGAGCTTTCGCTCCTTAACTAGCCTTTGGGCCAATGAAATTGTTCAAGATGTTTAAGCTCCACTTCCACTTCCGGAAAAATCCTTTTAATTTCTTTCGTAAGACGCTCGGCCATATAAACACTGCGGTGTCGACCAGCAGTACACCCGAAGTTAACAGTCATTACTTTAAAGTCTCGCCTAAGGCATTTCTCAATATCCATCTTTACCATAAACCATACAGCCTTAAAGAAATCCTGAGTACCCATATCTTTATCAAGGGCATCAGTGACAGCTTTGTGGTCCCTTCCGTTAAGATTCTCATGCTCAAACGGGGCATCGGGATTATTGCGTGATTCATAGTCATAAGCATCTATTGCCCGGCAATCAAAGACAAATCCCCCACCCTTGCCAGTTTTATCTACTGGATAACCAGTCCTTCCGTAGCTAAAACTCTGGATCAGTACCTTCACGTTACCTCTCCAATAAAAAGAGCTGAATTATCGTACTTATAACACACCAAATAGCTTTCTACAATTTTCAGTTGTTTGCTCGATTATTTTTTCGAGGGATTCATTTTTGAGTTCAGCAATTTTTTTGGCGACTTCTGCTACAAAGGCTGGTTCATTTCGTTTGCCTCTGTGGGGTTCGGGTGTTAAAAATGGCGCATCTGTCTCAAGAAGTATTCTATCCAATGGTACTTCGCGGACTATTTCATCATATTGTCTCGCGAAAGTAATGATTCCGTTAAATCCAAGATACAATCCTAAATCAAGAAATTGCTTGGCCTCATCCAGTGAGCCGGTAAATGAGTGAACCACTCCTCCATTGATTGCATATCCTCGTCTTAAAATTTCTATCATATCGCGATATGCCGGTCCCGTGCTTCCTGATTTGCCGTCCCGGCAATGAAGAATTAACGGCTTTTTTAATTCCTTTGCCAATTCCAGTTGTTCAATAAATCTTTCTTTCTGAAATTTCTGGTCTTCCGGTTTTTCCGTGCGGTAATAATCCAAACCTATTTCCCCAAACGCAACCACTTTTGGCTCCTGCAAAATAGTATGATATATCATGCTATCAAACTTTTCATTTAGGTTGTCGTTTGGGTGCAATCCAACCGTCGCCCAGATACCTTCATGTTTTTGCGCCAGCTCAATAGCTTGCCGGGATGTCTCCAAATCCGTTCCCACACAAATCATGCTAACGCCCGCGCGCAACGCGCGGGCAATCATTTCTTCTCTTTCTTTGTCATATTGCGCCATCTGAGGATGGCAGTGTGAATCAAAAATTGTTGACATAAAATACATACTAAGTTAGCATCCAGATAGTACCTTGAAGACAGGAGATGGTTGGATGAACAAAGTAGTTCTTTGGATTTTAGTTATCTATCAAATTGGTCTTTTTTTTACTTTTATAGGACTAATGATTGCAGTGCCATCAGATAAATTATCTAAACCTGGCTTTAGGGGATATATGGCTTATGTGTTCCGGCTAATTATCTGGCCCTACGGTCTGTACTATTATACACTTCGAGACTATCCCCAACGCTCACAAAACAACTTCCAATCTTCAACTGATACGCGGGAATAAACTCCCGCCTTTTTTTACGATAAATTTATAGTTTTCAGAAACTTCCTCTCCGCCAAGTATTTCAAAAATTTTCTTGCTTGTTTCCGGCATAAATGGCTGGAGAGACCACGCAATCGTGTGCAGGATGTAAATCAAGTTGGTCATTATCATTAAAAATTCTGCTTCATCATGTTTTATGGCCGCCCATGGCTTTTGGTCATCAGTGTATTTGTTGCCAAACCTGATTAATTCCCAAACACTGCCCAATGCCTCATGCAAAGCAAAGACGTTGATATTCTCTTTCCATCTTTTCATCAGCTCATCAACCCTGTTTTCCACATCTTTCTCAAGCAGTTCTTTTTTAAAAATAAGTTCTCCATCCATATTGTTTTCTATTAATGTCGCTATTCTCTGAACTAAATTACCCAGCCCATTTGCAAGGTCGCCATTATATCTTTCTTCCAATTTTTTATACGAAAAATCCCCATCATCCCGAGAAGGAAACTCCCGAAGAAAAAAATATCTAACAGGATCAACTCCATACTTGTCTACTAAGATTCGGGGAGCAATTACATTTCCAACTGTTTTTGATATCTTTTGGCCATCAACATTAACAAACCCATGAATAAAGATCTCTTTCGGAAGCTCAAGGCCAGCTGATAAAAGCATCCCGGGGAAAATTGCGGCATGAAATCGTAAGTTGTCCTTTCCCACAATCTGCGCCTCTGCCGGCCACCATTTGTTTAAAAGCTCCTTAGATTGGTCATCTTCTTGGCCATAACCTATAGATGAAAGATAGCTGGTTAATGCCTCCAACCAAACATACATCACCTGAGTTGGATCAGCGGGCACTGGCACTCCCCAAGGAATGTCCTTCCGGGGTCTTGAAATACTTATATCTTCAAGACCGCCACGAATAAAGGAGAGAATCTCGTTTTTACGGGACTCTGGTCGAACTTTCATTTTGTCAGAAACGATTGCGTCTTCAATTTGTTTCGAATATTTTGAAAGGCAGAAAAACCAATTTTCTTCGTTGATCTCTTCGGGTTTTGTTTGATGGTCCTGGCATTTACCGTTCACCAAATCCTTTTCTGTAATAAAGGCTTCATGTCCAACACAGTAAAGACCTTTATATTTTTTCCAATAAATATCCCCAGCTTCTTTGAGCTCGTTCCACATTTTTTGCGCTCCTGGCCAATGACGCTTCTGGTCAGATGTTCTGATAAAATCGTCCCATTTTATATTAAGGAGTTTATGCATTTCCCTAAAGTTTGCCGAATTTTCATCCACCAATTGCTGCGGGGTTTTGCCTACTTCTTCCGCCTTTCTGACAATTTTTGCTCCATGCTCGTCCGTACCGACCAAAAAACGCACTTCATCCCCTTTAATACGGTGGTAACGCGATAGTACGTCCGCAATCAAAGGATCTAAAATGTGGCCGACATGTGAAGCGGAGTTGGCGTAAGGAATACTAGTTGTGATATAAAATCTATTTTTCATTTTCTATTAATGACTACCACGAATTCTCCTAAAAGATTTTTATCGGTTAATCTGGGTCTTATTTCGGCCAGTGTCCCCCGATATATTGTTTCGAACTGTTTTGTTAACTCACGAGCAATAATCATTTCTCTATTACCGATTCTTGAAAATTTTTCCAAATTTTCCAGTGCTTTCAATATTCTATGCTTGGATTCGTAAAAAACAATAGTGCTGTTTATTTCCCAAATATTTTTGAAAAATGTCTGCCGGCCTTGCTTGTGGGGCGGAAAACCAAGAAAAACAAATTCGTCCGTCGGGAATCCGCTGATGCTCAATGCGACAATCGCCGCATTTGGTCCGGGAATCGGTACAACCTTCAAGTCCGGTATGGCTTTTAGCGCCTCGCTGACCAAAAATCCTCCCGGATCACTTATTCCCGGTGTACCAGCATCAGTAACAAGAGCCAAATTCTTACCTTGTTTAAGAAGTTCGATAATGTGGTCGATCTTTTTGAATCCGCTGTGCCCCGACGTCTTGGAGTCGGGGCCCCGACCTCGCAAGGGGCGAGCGTCGGGGCTGATTGTCATGGGAGTCTTTATATTATACCTGTCCAATAAAACTCTGGTAACTCTGGTGTCTTCAGCGAGAACAAGGTCAGCATTGCTCAATATGTTTATCGCCCGGAGAGTAATATCTTCGAGGTTTCCAATTGGAGTAGCTACGATAAAAAGCATATTAGGAACTTTGGCGGCGGGAGTCCTTATGTTTGGCAAAGTCGTCCATCATCTCCACGATTATCGTGGCAACGGGAACCGAAAGTATCATGCCCGGTATGCCGGCAAGACTTTGCCCGACCAAAAGAGCAATTATAACAACCACCGGATTTAAACCGACCGTCTTACCGAGCACCACGGGGACCAAAAGATGATTCTCAAGCTGCTGGACCACTACATAAAACACGATTACCCACAAACCTAAGGTCGGCGACTGGAGAAAAGCAAGAAATATAGCCGGAATTGCAGCCAGAACCGGACCGACCATTGGAACAATTTCAAGTATAGCAACAAGAAAACCAAGAATCAGAGCAAACTTAATATCCATCAGCGAAAGTCCAACGTAAACAAGCAGGCCCATTATCAATCCCAGCAACAACTGCCCTTGAAGCCAGAGACCGACTTTGAGCTCCGCTCTTTTCCAAAGATTTATGGCATAATCCTCATATTTTTCAGGAACGATAGAGCCCAAAAAACTCTCGATGCCGTTTTTGGTAACTGATAAGTAAAACGAGATTATTAAAATAGCGATAGCAGACATTACGCCTCCAAAAATGCTTATCACCAGACCGAATATTGACTGGGACGATTGCTGGAGATAGTCGGAAAATCCTTGAAGTATGTTCTGGATCTCGCTTAAGAAGTCTAGGTACTGCGGCGAACCCTGTTGAACTTTTTCCAACGAAGTGGAGACCTGCGTCACTAGTTGGGGCAAAGTAGAAGTCAGTTGACTGATATCCTGCGAAACGTACGGGATAATAAGCGATAAGATGGCGATAATCAAGGCCAGAACAACCAAAAACAAAAGCAAAACCCCAAAAAGACGCGGAAATCCCTTTTCATCCAGCCAGTTGGCAAAAGGCGAAATTGCCGAAGCAATTACAAGGGCAAAAAGGAAAATTATAAGAACATCCTTTAAGATATAGAGAAATACAAAAAACAATATTACTAAAACAACCCTTAAAATGGTTCCCGTGTTTATTTCTATGTGTATATGGTCAGGCATGTAATCAGTATCTAGCGACTAGTTCCTAGTGGATAGTTTAAATCCGAAGGATTTTGCGGAACGGCTTTTCGTCCTGGAATGGACCGATCACCGCCAAGTTTAATTTATTATCGTCAAAAATGTCTTTGGCGACTTGGTGGACTTCTTCAAGTGTTACCTTCTTTATTTTACCGAGTTCTTCCTCTGGAGTCAAAACTTTGTTTTCAAAAAGAACAGGCCCCGCATAGGCATTGGCAACAGCATCGGAATGTTCAAGGCCAAGAGCCATCGAGCCCGAAATATTGTCTTTGGCCCGTTGGAGCTCCTCTGCTGTAATTCCTCTGTCTTTTATCTTTCTGATTTCATCCATGATTACCTTAATCGCCTCAAATACTTTTTCATTGTTTACTCCGGCTTTTACCGTAAAATTTCCAGTATCGGTAGCAGTCTCGTTGTCAGCTCCGATATAATAAGCCAAGCCCC
>CAZPLD010000025.1:0-10597 GCA_964587505.1 uncultured Candidatus Saccharibacteria bacterium
GACTTCTTGGCATCTTCGAATTTGGTCGGGTTGCCTTGAGCCATCATGAATTTAATCCCGTAAATGATTATGTAAATAACTACAAGAATGAGCGCAAACCGCGTAAACCAACAAGCCAATCCGGTAATTATTCCGAAAACCCATTGTATGGAAAACTGTTCGGCCCCTTGAAGTCCGGCTGTGTTTAAAGCAATCGCAACTCCGAAATTTTTTAGTTGGTTTTTCATCTTGACAGGTTGGTTACACAAACCCCTTCTACTGCTGTGCCGATGGTGCTACAAGCCGTAGACTGGCAGTTTGAAGGACTGGATGTTTTTAGGCAGGCCTCGCCGTTTAAATTGCCTCCGCTCCTTTGGCAGATCTGATTACACTTAAGCCCGCTTACACACTGATTATCTCTCTGGCAAGAGTCGCCCACTCTACCGCCCGTACCGACTATCTGAACACATTCACCTAAATTTTGGCCATCGATTATCTGGGGATTACTCCTGTCGCAACTTAAACCTGCATCACAACTGGTTGTTCCAGCACACGGCTCATTCTCGAAGTTACCGGTCGCTCTCTGACAAATTGTATTCTTACAAGTTAATCCAGTGAAACAATCGCCAGATTTTGTGCACTTATTCCCTACCGCTCCCGGAGCCGGAGGTCCATATACTGGTCCTGGCCATTCTGGTCCTTGTTCTGTTTGCTGCCCGGTTCCGCCAAGCTCTAAAATACTCTTTATTAATGTCACAAATCCGCTTCCTATCAGAATAATGGCAAGGCCGACTATGGCATATGTCAGAACCTGCTTTGCTTTGGTTATTTTCCCGGGCTCTCCGCTGGAAGTTAAGAACAAAATACCGGCATAGACAATCATAGCAACTGCAATAGGTATTGCTAAGTTAAATATCCACTCGGCGATTATTTTGACCAAGCCGGCAAAGTCAGTCGCTCCGCCTTTCAGAGGATTCGGGATTTCGAAAGGATAGGTCTGGGTCTGCCCAGGTTTGCAAGCCGGCTGGCCGGGAGTACCACAGCCGGTGCCAGTACTTACGCTACCTATCGTAATATAAACTGGTTCTGATAATGGGAACGATACAAAACCACTGTTAAGTCCTAAGCACTCTATCTTACCTCTTATCGCATCCGTACCAGCATTTTTAGCGTCGTAACGAGAATTAAGATCAAAACTGTATTCTGTTTGTGATACCAAAACATCTACTGATTCTTGAGTATAGATTGTTGTTCCTGAATTATTTACCAAAGACGCTCTTAGTTGACTACACCTCGCTCGAAGATAAACGGGTGAATTGGGTTTAGCTTTAAAAACAACAGTAAACGCCGATATTTGATTAGCCGGAAATTGTTTTGGAGTGACTTCAAACTTGGTTATATCTAATTGTGGACTGCCACCAAGATTAGGTGGCGGAACTGTTAGGAATGGATTTCTTAGTGTCCTAGAGTCAATTATTGTTCCAGCCCCCGAAGAATCTTGTAATTGAGCAATCAGATAGAGCCTTGAATCAGATATTGCCGCAGAACTGACCGACACTCGCCAATCACCGATAATCTGATTACCTGTCTTTGGAAAACTTAGATTGATGTCTGGTATTTCCCATGTTCCTGAATCAAGCCTTATTTTTACTATAACCCTATCCAGTGAACAATCTTGGCCATCAATCTTAAATTGTACCATGTTTCCATCTCTACTATTTTCTTGTGTCCAATATACATTCTTAAGAATACATAGAGCCGCCGAAGCTTCGGGAACATTAGACCTTAATCCAAAATTAAGACTAATTACTAGTAAAATTACACCTAAAAATACAACTTTCTCAAATTTAATTAATTTCATTGTACTGAGTTGTTAGAAGTTGGCGGAGCTGGCGGTAAATATGTCGGTGTTTCTGTTATTGCAGATTGTTTCTTTTTCTGCCACCATCTCCAGCCAAACCAACCACCACCCGCAAGTCCTAATCCTATTATAGTGTAAATTAAAATTTTAATCATCCCTCCCCAGCCTCCTGTTGATGGTTGCGTGGTTGTTATAGTTGGAATCGGAGTCGCGGTTTTGCAATCTGATGGGCAGGTTTTAGTATCTTCCCCGACATCAGGGTTGCAAGCCCCGTCATCATTGCAGAAAGAACTCTCACTGACAAAAATTGAAAGGAGTTGGTTTCCTTGGCTGTCATAGAAAACAACTTTCTGACCATCGGAAACATACGGCGCTTTAACCGATATTTTGCCCTTCAAAAATTTGGGGTCGCCGTGGCGCGGGTCAAACTGAAATGTTTTTGCAACTTCGCCCTTTAAACTTATAACTTCCCCTTTATATGGGAACTGGGTGGTAAGAGTCTCTTGAACAAATGTTTCCGGAATTACGTCATATTTAAGTTGGACATCCCGGTCGGCAAACAACTGGCCATTATCGTAATACAAATGAAACAGGTATACAAAGTCTTGCGATTCAACCGTATCAGCTAAAACAAAACCGCTCAACAACGCGAACCCGAATACTAAAATAAGTAATTTTTTAGTCATGGTCAGAATCCAGGATTATTATAACAATAAAGGACCTTGGTGGCATAGTCGCGAGTTTCTTTGTAGTTGTTAGGCCTTGCCTCATTACAAATTGTATGTGCTATATCGTCGTAAAGGCATTCCCATTTTTTAACTGGTGAACCATCACAGCTCGTTTCTCCGGCACAAGAAACACTTTTGTCACAAGCTCCTGACCCCCCATTGTAACCAGCAGCGATATTTCTAGTAGTATTTCCACAAGATGTAGAACTCAAAGCCCTTATGTATTCGGCGGCAATACATATACTTGCCGAAGCATTGGCGGGAGTTTTAAGCCAAGTACTGGTAATATTTTCGGTTACACCGCAACGAGATTTATAGATATTGGCAGTTGAAGGTACCAACTGCATTAATCCGTAAGCGTGTCCGCTGTCTGCCGAAATGTTACAAGCAGATTCTTTTATCATAACCGCTTTAAGGAAATTAGCAGATGCTGCTCCTCCGGCATTTTGATTTATCGCTGTAACATATTGGCTACACGCCGAAGCCGAGCAACTCATTGAGCGAGCTTGGCATAAATTCTGTTCCCACGGCTGGCCGCAAGTTAAGGTTCCCGTCGCCACCACAATGCTCAACGGCTTCGTCGCCGATTGCTGAGGCGTGAAATTGTCGGTGACTTTGACAGTGAAAGTTGAAGTGCCAGCGGTGGTTGGAGTGCCGGAAATAACACCACTCGACGAATTTAAGTTAAGGCCGGTTGATAATGTTCCCGAGGAAATCGACCAAGAATATGGGGTGGTACCGCCAGTTGCAGAAAGAGTTTGTGAATATGTCTGGTTTTGAGTAGCACCGGCTAAAGAGGCGGTGGTTATTGAAATTGGCTGGACAGAAGTTCCCGTTGTTTTGAAAGTATTATTTGACGATATGGCAGTAAAGCCGGTAATAGCAGAGATGGTTTCATAATTGTAGGTCGTACCAGGACTAAGACCGGTAACGGTAACGCTATGACTGGTAACCTGACTGGTGACCAGGGAAGAAGATGAACCATATGCTGTTGTGGTCCCGTATGCAACCTGCGATGTTGACGGTTTGTCAGTCGTCCATGTAATAACGACACTCGTGTTGGTAATATTACTTGCGGTGATATTGGAAATAATGACGCTGGCAGCTGGAGCAACGACTTTAATGCTCAACTGTTTAGTCGCCGATTTTACCGGAGATGAGGAATCTTGAATACCCACTGTAAATGTAAAGTTTCCCGATGTTGTCGGTTTGCCGAATATTTCTCCGGTTGAGCCGTTAATAAAAAGGCCCGAGGGCAATTGAGCACTGCCGGAAATAGACCAGTTATAGGGCGCGCTACCGCCAGTTGCCTGAACTATTTGGGAATAACTAAAGTCCTGACGGGCGTCAGAAAGAGAAGACGTGGTTATGGTTAAAATAGCTTGCTGCTGCGCTGGAGGCTGGCCAGTTCCCGGTTGTTGACCAGGAGATTGCTGGCCACTTGTCGTTACCCGGCATTCGAATTTCCACCATTCAGAAGCAACATTCTTAACTACCCCATTCACGGTAACAGTTTCCACGCCTATACTTCTAATAATAGAGTTCGTAATCAGCCATGAAGCCGAAATAATCGCAACCCCTATGGCAGTATTCCAAAAAATAGTTTTGCCTTTTGATATCAGTCCCGGGTTTGCCCCGCCCATTATAATTAAAAACCCTCCCCAGACAAAAAGTATCGCCGCCGCAGGAGGCATCAACCCCATCAAAATAAAATCAATTATATTTTTAAGAAGTTTAAATAGATCGCATTGGTTGCAAGGCGTTGGGTTGGCCGAAGTTCCGCATGGCACAAGCGGCAGCCAAGAGACGGCCAAGGCCGAGTCAGAAAGTAGAAAGTAGAAAGTAGAAAGTAGTAATAAAAAAACAATTAAAAACTTAAAGAAAATAGTTTTGAATTTTAAGATTTTCATCTTCTGCGCTGCATTAAAACATTTACCCGAGATTCGGCATTGTTTAATGAATCTTTGACCGACATCCTTCCGAAATTAACATCGTCTATCATGTCGGCAAATATGCTTTCTATGGCGGTATTGTCTATTTGATACCAGGAGCGGGCCGACAATGCCTGTTCCGCAAAAACCCCGAGATCAAGATCGTTCCTCTGAAGATCTATCAAATCTCTGCGGGCAGAAGGACGGAGAGTCGCGCTTAAGTAGCTTTGAGCTCCTTCCTTGGAGGCTAGGTAAGCGACAAACTTCCAGGCCTCATTCGTAAATTTAGAACTTGCCGTAACACCGACACCCCAGTAATTGGCATAGTTCCTGATATCGGTGCTTGAAACCTGGGGCATGGGCGCCACGGCGAAATTAAGACGCGAGGCTTGATCTTTTAAAACTCCAACCTGATGAGAATAATTGAACATCATTGCAGCTTTGCCTTCCTTGAAAGCGTCCACGGAGTAATGCTGGGCATCATTCCAGGTATAAGTCCTTACTGAAGGGTTAGCAAAATCGGTGTAATACCTCAAAGCCGACTCCCCGGCCGGAGTGTTGTTTACCAAACCAGAAAAAATGGCACTCCTATTGTCGGCGTCAGTCATTCTTGCTCCTGTCTGGAACATTAATTCAGTCAGGATATCGGTCGAGCGGTTAACGTTCCTTGCTGTGCCGATAGCTACGGCAGATTGAACTACCTGTCCGCTGCCGTCCAGTCGGGTTATTATTTCCACGTCGGAATTGAATTCTTCCCAATCCTGGGGCGGACGGCTGATGCCGGCGCTGTTTAAAATATCTTTGTTATAAAAAAGGGCCAGAGTATCGACATAAAGAGGAAGGGCATAGATCTGACTATTGAAAACAAAATCACTGAAAGCAACATCAACAAAATTGGTCTTATAATCCTGAATGGTCAGCAAGGGCTGCTTCAGCCCAGGAATTGAGGCTGGCAAAGCTTTGAGTTTGTCGCCGTGTTTGGGCAGCCAAGTATTGTGGACCATGATAATATCCGGTCCGGTGCCGGCCGCCAAAGCATCAATCAAATTCTTTTCATAATCTTCATAGGAAAATTGCTGATATAAAACCTTGACGCCGGGATTCTGGGCCTGGAAATCCGTAACGACCTTGGCAAAAGCTCTTCTGTCGTCAAAGACGCCCCAGAACTGAAGAGTGGCAG
Source organism: uncultured Candidatus Saccharibacteria bacterium (assembly GCA_964587505.1). GTDB lineage: Bacteria > Patescibacteriota > Minisyncoccia > 2-02-FULL-40-12 > GWA2-44-9 > 2-01-FULL-41-26. The sequence goes on from CAZPLD010000025.1 coordinate 5,680, forward strand.
ATTGAGCAGTACCGCCCCCAAGACCTCTTAAAATTAAAACTACCACCAAAAATACAGCAACCGCTATTCCGCCGACTAGAATGTAAAAAATTTTATTTGTATTCATCCTATTAGAGCCAGTCAGGGTTTTTTAAATTTCATGCCGTAATGAAATTGCCCGGCATCAATATCGTTTTCAAAAACTAAACCTTCGCCTAAAATCAAAGAACGCATTGCAATGTCATCGGTTCTTAAATTATCAGGCGGACCGAATCCGCCAGTAGCTCTCTTCCAATCGATTACCACCAAAAAACCTCCGCTCTTTAAAACCCGGACGGCCTCTTTAATTATGTCGGCTTTCTGTTCTGACTGAAAAAGTATGTTGGCGAGAAGCACCATGTCTTGAGAATTATCCGCCAAACCGGAGCTTCCCAGAACTTCAAGATTACTCCTTATGGTTTCGATATTCTCAAGTCCAGCCGCTTTTGCCTTGACCCTGACATTGTCCAAAGCTGATTCCTGAATGTCTAAGGCATAGACCTTGCCGTTTTTGCCAACCTTTTGGCCCAGTAAAATAGTAAAATAACCCGCTCCCGAACCGAAGTCGGCAACCGTCATGCCCTCTGAAATTCCAAATCCGGCGACTATTTTGTCGGGATTCATAAAACCCCCAGTTCCCTTGGAGTTTGGTAAAACCGAACCGGGCATATTCATTGCCTGCATAATACTAATTTTAGCACGCAAAAACCGCCTTGAGGCGGTTTTTAGTGGATAACTCTAAGCTCCTGTTTTAAACTACCACCACCGACGCCAGGCCGTCGCCGGATTCTACTCGCATAATCCTGACGCCTTGAGTGGCTCTGCCGAGAACTGACACACTGTCTATTGATGTGCGAATTACGACTCCCTTGCGCGAAACCGCGATAAGTTCTTTGTTTTCTTCCGAAGTAATATGAGCCGAAACAAGTTTACCTGTTTTAGGAGTAACTTTAGCGGTCATAACTCCCCTCCCGCCCCTGCCCTGAATCTTATAAAACTTAAGGTCGGTTCTTTTTCCGTAACCATTTCCCATTACTGCCAATATTTTCAAACCCTTCTCAACACCGGATGGCACAACATCGGCTCCGACCACCTTTTCGTCCTTGTCCATGCGGACTCCGATAACGCCGGAAGCACCTCTCCCCATCGGCCGGACATCTTTTTCTTTAAACCGAATTGCATTACCGCCTGAAGTTACCAGCATTACTTGGTCACTACCCGAAGTAGACAAAACCCAACCCAACTCATCGTTACTTTTTAATTTAATCGCAATCATTCCACTGGCTCTTACCTGTGAAAACGCATCGGCGTCAACTTTTTTAATAACTCCGTTGGCAGTAGCCATAAACAAATATCCTCCTTTTTGGTCTTTAGGAATCGGAACTACGGCCGTGATTGTTTCACTTGGAGATGTGTTCAAAAAATTAACAATCGCTTTTCCTTTTGATTGGCGGGATGATTCCGGAACTTCATAGCCTTTTGTTTGGAATACTTTTCCTGAATTGGTAAAGAACAACAAACTGTCATGAGTATTTGCCATGAAAAATTGAGAAATAACATCTTCTTCTTTGGTCGCCATGCCAATCAAGCCCTTACCGCCTCTCTTTTGAGACCTTAATCCTTCGGGCTGCATTCTCTTGATGTAACCGCTGTGAGTAATCATAAACAGCGAATCTTCTTCGGGCATCAACTCGTCTTCTCCTATTTCCCTTAAAGCCGATCTAACTATTTTTGTCCGCCTTTCGTCTCCAAATTTTTCTCTTATCTCCTTGAACTCTTCTTTGATCACGCCCAGAACTTTCTTCGGGCTTGCCAACAGATCCTCCAGATATGCGATAAGGTCTTTCTTTTCTTTTAGTTCGTCGTTTATTTTTTTTCTTTCCAGACCCGCCAAAGCCTGCAATCTCATGTCCAAAATAGCCGTGGCCTGTTTGTCGGAAAATTTAAACTTCTTTATTAAATTATTAAATGCGTCTTCTTTTGATTCAGAGGCCCTGATTATCTTGATTATCTCATCGATGTGGTCAAGCGCCTTTTTAAGTCCTTCTAAAATATGGGCTCTGTCTTTGGCCTTCTGAAGTTCAAATTTGGTTCTACGGGTCACGACCTCGCGCCGATGGTCAATGAATTTCTCGAGCAATCCTTTGAGTCCTAAGATCTGGGGCTGGGTGCCTCCGTCAACCAGAGCCAGCATATTGAAATGAAAAGCTTTCTGAAGCTCCGTATATTTGAAAAGCTGGTTAAGAACTTTTTTAGGGAAAGCATCCTGTTTCAGGTCAATTGCAATTCTCAATCCGTCCTTGTCGGATTCATCGCGGATGTCTCTGATGCCTTCTATCTTCTTTTCCTTCACAAGATCTGCAATCTTCATTATTAATTCGGCCTTGTTTACCTGATATGGTATCTCGGAAACTACTATCTGATAACCTTTTTTATTCTCCGTGATATCGGCCTGGCCCCTCATTATTATGGGGCCGCGGCCGGTGGCATAAGCATTAATAATATCTTTCTCGTTATATATGACTCCCCCGGTCGGAAAATCCGGTCCTTTTATAAATTTGGCCAGATCCTGTACATCCGCGTCTTGGTTGTCTACGAGGTATGCTAGTGCATCTAAAACTTCGGTAAGATTGTGCGGAGGAATGTTGGTCGCCATACCGACAGCAATGCCCATGGAACCGTTAATTAAAAGGTTCGGAATGCGGGTCGGCAAAACCGTCGGCTCCTGCATAGTGCCGTCAAAATTGTCAGTAAAATTAACCGTCTGCTTGTCTATGTCGGCAAGAAGCTGTTCGGATATCGGAGCTAATCGCGCTTCGGTATACCTATAAGCCGCAGCGGAATCGCCATCGATGCTTCCAAAATTTCCTTGGCCATTCACCAGCGGATAACGCAAAGAAAAATCCTGGGCCATACGGACCATGGAATCATAGGCAGCCGTGTCGCCATGGGGATGGTAATTACCAAGAACATATCCGACCACTTTGGCTGATTTCTGGGTTTTTGCGGTCGGCCTTAATCCCATCTCATGCATGGAATATAAGATCCTCCGATGAACCGGCTTTAATCCGTCCCTGACATCAGGCAAAGCGCGCGCAACAATAACGCTCATCGCGTATTCCAAATATGCCTTCTGCATCTCCTGAACGATTTCTCTTTGTTTTATTCCCGTTGCCATATTTCCTTATTTAAAGACAAAATGTCTGGAAGACATCCGCCCTCCAAACATTTTAATCATTTAAAAACATATTTACTTCTTTTCCGATAACGGCAGCAAATACGCCCTTCCCGAATCAGCATTGTTACCGCTTTCCACATTCTCTTTTTTATCGCTACTGGTCAAGTTAAAAATATTAAAAAATGCGGCCTTAAGATCCTGTCCCGTCTTGCCGATATCTCCCAGCAACGAAGGCACATTTTTGTTTTCAGCTAAGTTTCTTTGATCTGCGGTTTCTCCGGGATTTAACAACACGTACAAATTCTTCTCAAACGAGTTGTACCAAACCATTCCCACCAATGAAATAGTCGTGACAACACAAAGACCGAACATTATTTCTCTGTGGTGTCTGGGTTGTTTGCGTATCTCGTCTAAGAAACTCATGGTTACACTTGAAACATCACTAACTTCATTTCTTCCACCGGAAGAAGTTTTTTTGATATTTTATACTTATCTACCTTTTCCGGCGTCAGCCCCAATTCTTTTATGAATTTTTCGGGGCCTTCTATGTCGACTTTCAAGTCTTTCAATTTATAATGCATCGGGACTATTATCTTTGGCTCTATCTGGCCGATAACTCCGACGGCTTCCTTACCATTAATTGTATAATTTCCGCCGACAGGAACCAAGAGTATATCTACGTCCCCTATGTCATCTACCTGATTCTCGGTTAGTTTCTCCTGACCCAAGTCCCCCAAATGACAGATGGTCATGTCCTCTGCTTTAATTACATATATCGTATTAAGTCCTCGTTCCTTGCCCTCCAACTTGTCGTGATACGAAGAAATGCCCCTGATGGCGATGCCTTTTTTCTCGTATTCTCCGGGGGTGTTAATTATAAACGCCTCAGGACTCACTTCTTCCAGATTGTTGTGGTCAAAATGGCCATGAGTTACCAAGACAATATCGTCTTTAATTTTGGGCGGTTTTAAGCCGATTTCTTTGGAAAATGGGTCAATCAAAAGACTAACTTGTCCTGACTCTTTGGCCTGCCCTGAGCTTGTCGAACGGGCCTCTATTCTGAAACAGCTCTGCCCAAACCAGTTAATCGTCATGAGTAAATATTAACAAAAAATCAGTTGAAAATCAATAGCAAAAGTCGCTCCGCCCTCGCCCCTTTAAGCATGTACTCCGTATTGCCTTTGGCCGCCCTCAACAGGCAAACAATATTCCATCTCGTCATTTTCAAGACAAAAATTCTAGCATCCGTTCCTCCCTAAGGGGACTTTCCGGCTAAATTTTTGTTACCTTGAAAATCTCCGAGATGCTTTGCCCCGCACTTATGAATAAGTGCAGGGTTCATTTGTTTGCTCCTGCTCGGGCGATACGCATAAAGCGGTGAGGGCTTCGCTCCCCTAAACAACTTTGATAAATATTTAAAATACGGGCTAACTTTTCCATTTCGGCTTTTTCTAAAACTAATATGGACAGATATAACTATATACGAACAGTTTAATAGCACTTACTTTTATCACATTAGGATATATTTTCGGTATCCTAATAACTCTTGGAGGAACATCTGGAGCGGGCAGATAATACTTACAACTTCCTAAGATAAAATCTCAACGGCTCACACATGTGAGCCGTTGACCTGTTTATAACCGTATGGTAATATGGTGCCAGTGCTGTGGGCGAAAGCCCCGTTCAGCTAAGGTTCTCCTAAGCTGAAGCCAGCACCACAAA
>CAZPLD010000026.1:0-5269 GCA_964587505.1 uncultured Candidatus Saccharibacteria bacterium
TATGCAGTGGGCGGATGCGTTCGTGACTTGTTGTTGGGTAAAGAGCCGAAAGACTGGGATATTACCACCAATGCCAAGCCGGAAGAGATACAAAATTTATTTCCCGAGAATGTCTACGAAAACACATTCGGCACTGTAGCAGTTAAAACTGGCTCGGAAAAACCGGAGCTTGCGCTTATTGAAGTCACGCCCTACCGCATTGAAGGTAAATATACCGATAAAAGACATCCGGATGAAGTTAAATTCGCTGACAAACTTGAGGACGACCTGTCACGCCGTGATTTTACGGTAAACGCCATGGCAATTGATATAGACAGTCATGTTACGGATTTATTTAACGGCCAAAAAGATTTAAAATCTAAGGTTATAAGAACGGTGGGTGAACCCGAGGAAAGGTTCAACGAAGATGCCTTGAGATTATTGAGAGTAGTGAGATTCGCTACGGTCCTTGGTTTTAAAATAGAGAAAAAAACCCTTGAAGCGATAAACAAAAATTCCGATTGGCTGATGGCTATATCCAAGGAAAGAATAAGAGACGAATTTGTTAAAGTTATTAATTCCGATAATGCTTATAACGGCATTATGCTTCTTTATGAAACTGGATTGTTAAAACATATCGTTCCGGAATTGTTGGATGGAGTCGGAGTCGGCCAGAATCTTCACCACATCTACACTGTCTGGGAACACAATACTTTAGCCCTGAAATATGCCGCCGGTAAAAATTATTCTCTGGAAGTCCGTCTCGGCTCGCTGTTCCACGACATCGGCAAACCCCAAACCAAAAGAGGAGAAGGGAAATATTCCACCTTTTACGGACATGATGTGGTCGGAGCCAGAATTACCGTCGGGATAATGGACAGATTGAGATTCTCCAAAGAAACCTCCGAGAAAGTGGTTAAATTGGTCCGCTATCATCTTTTCTACTATAACGTCGGCGAGGTAACGGAATCGTCTGTCAGGCGCTTATTGGCCAATGTCGGTCCGGAAAATATCAATGACCTGATAAAAGTCCGCGAAGCGGACAGGATCGGTTCAGGGAGACCAAAAGCGGTTCCCTATAAATTAAGGCATCTGCAATATATCATAGACAAGGTTTCCCACGACCCGATCTCGGTAAAAATGCTAAAGGTTGGGGGCGAAGATGTCATGAAAGAACTTAGTTCTACACCGGGACCAAAGATCGGATTGATTTTAAACTATCTTCTGGCTGAAGTAATTGATGACCCAGCTAAAAACGCAAAAGAATATCTTGAGAAAAGAATTCATGAACTTGATAAAAAGTCGCCGGAAGAACTAAAAAAATCTTTGGAAAAAATAGAAAAAGCGGTTCAGGAAGAAGAGAAAGAAAGAATGAAAAAATATTACGTTTAGAATTTCGGGGCGTAGTGTAACGGTAACACGCACGATTCGGGTTCGTGAGACTCCGGGTTCAAGTCCCGGCGCCCCGACAAGTTAAATTTTTTGGGCCCGTCGTATAGTGGCAATATACGGCATTCGCATTGCCGGGACGCGGTTTCGATTACCGCCGGGTCCACACAAAACCCCGCTTATGCGGGGTCCGAACAACATCTGGGTTCAACTGTAAAGTGGGCATTTTTTAATTCGGGAAACTCTTCTTTAAGTTGAATTTCAATCAAACCGGGAATGAAATCATGCAAGGCGTGACTTTTTATTGTCACCCGGCAAGTCACCACAGTAAAACCCGAGCCGATCTTACTTATGCGCAAATCCAAAACATCGTCCACTCCGTAAACAGACCGGATCGAAGCCCGAACTTTTTCAAAATCAAGACCCACGGGCGCGGCTTCCATCAAAATCCCTGCAGCCGATCTGGCAATTCTAAAAGTGGTTCTCCAAAGAAGTCCGAATATGAACATCGCAGCAAGAGAATCAAACCAATAAATTTTGTAGCCGAACAAAGAAACAACAAAGATCACGGCTGTGCTTGCGATGACGGCCATAGACCCATATAGGTCGTCTTTAATGTGCAGGTTAGCACTTTTTATTCCATCTTCGCCATGATCATGCTCATGAACGTGCCATAACTTAGAGACCTTTAAATTGATAATCAAACCAACCGTAGCCACAAAGAAAACCGGAGTAGTATTTATTTCGTGATGTCCGTAAAGGAACCTCGAATAGACCCCGTACAGCATCCAAATCTTTACGCAAACCAGAAGAATGATGTTGAATAGGGTAACCATCGTCTCCAATCTTCGGAACCCAAAGCTTAAGTACCCAATACAGGAATCCCTCGGCGGAATATTTCTGACTCTCCGCGAATTGTGCGTTAAAATTTGGACCAAAGCATCGGTAAGCATGTGAAAACTGTCGCCGATCATCGCTACACTGTTAGCAAGAATCCCCGTTACAAGTTCTATGACAAAATAGAGCATGGTAAGCCAGATTCCCTTGAGGCGGCCTTTGGATTTGTCCTGTTCGCCTGGACTTTCGTCCCGGAAGGTGCAGCTCATATTTATCCTTTTAAAAGTACGTTCTTTCTCTTGATATACAACAATTTAATCTTTTATTCAAAGATTACTCATTTCAATGATTGTGTGATAAAGTTTGATTTATAAATGGAGGAAATATTCAAGAATTTAAATGACAAACAGATAGAAGCCGTAAAAGCCGTTGAAGGACCTGTTTTGGTTATTTCCGGTCCAGGTTCAGGCAAGACCCGATGTCTGACCCACCGGGTTGCCTATTTAATTTCCCAAGGAATAGCACCCAACAGGATTCTCGGAATAACATTCACAAATAAAGCAGCCAACGAAATGAAAGAGCGTGTTCAAAAGTTATTAGAAATTAGAAATTGGAAATTAGAAATTGCATCGGCCGCGCCGATGCTGGGTACCTTTCACTCGGTCTGTTTGAGAATATTAAGAAAAGAAATTCCTCTTCTCGGTTACAAATCAAACTTTTCTATTTTTGATACCAACGATCAGGCAAGCTTGGTCAAAAAAGTGATGGCTAACCTTGAAATAGACCCCAAGAAATATAATCCCAATCTTATCCTGAATAAAATTTCCAAGCTTAAAACCGACCTGATCTTCCCCGAAAATTACAACCCGACTGACTTCTTTGCCAAAATCGTTTCCCGGGTCTATAACAACTATCAAGCCGAACTAAAAAGAATGAACGGCCTGGATTTTGACGACTTAATCGTTCTAACGGTCAAGATATTCAAACAAAATCCGGATATTCTGGAAAAATACCAGAATTATTGGAAGTATATTCTTGTAGACGAGTACCAGGATACTAGCCACGACCAATATACATTGGTAAATCTGCTGGCTAAAAAAGACAAAAATATATTCGCCATCGGCGACGACGCCCAGTCAATTTACGCTTTCCGTGATGCTGATATCAGGAATATTCTAAACTTTCAGAAGGATTACCCTGATGCTAAAGTTATTTTCCTTGAACAAAATTACCGCTCCACAAAAAATATTTTAGCTGCGGCCCAAAACATAATTTCTAACAACCAGACCCAGGTTCCGAAAGAATTATGGACCGAGAACACAAAAGGGGAGAAGGTCTATATTAAAGAAACCCTGAACGAGCGAGCTGAAGCTGATTTTATCGTTGATAAGATGGATGAGCTCTTGGAGTCAGGGTATAAAATTAAAGATCTCACGATTCTGTACCGTACTCACGCCCAGTCAAGAGCCATTGAAGAGGCACTTATCACCAGAGGATTCCCGTATCAAATCGTGGGCGGAATAAGATTCTATGAGAGAAAAGAAATAAAAGACATCCTGTCCTATCTTAAATTCATGGTTAATCCGACCGACTTGATAAGCTTTGAAAGAATTTATAATGTTCCCGCAAGAGGGATAGGGGAAACCACGTTCAACAAAATCACCGCAATCAACGGGGAAGACCTGATCCAATCAATCGGAGTATTGGCCAAAGAGAAAGGCGACGGCAAACAGGCCAAATCCTTAACCGAATTCAAAAAACTTTTAACCGACCTATCGGATAAAAAAGACGAAAAGAATCTGACCTCTGTCATAAAATATGTGATAAAAAGGATAAACTACGAGGATTATTTGAAAAATTTAGTTGCAAAAAAAGAACTGTATGACAATACTGCGGATAAAATGGAAAATCTGAAAGAACTTTTAACCGTTGCTAAAAAATACGACATGTTGCGCGGCGAAGAGGGGATAGAAAAATTCCTGGAAGAAATATCCCTTCTTCAGGAGACCGACAAGCTCAAAGAAGCAGCTAACCGAATAACCCTGATGACGATCCATTCTTCAAAAGGCTTGGAATTTCCGGTTGTCTTTATTGCCGGGATGGAAGAAGGTCTTTTCCCCCACAGCCGGGCCACATTGGCACCGCTGGAACTGGAGGAAGAAAGACGGCTTTGTTATGTAGCTATTACCCGGGCCAAAGACCGGCTGATAATGACTCATACCAAATACAGGAACATTTTCGGCACTACTCAAACCAATCTGCCTTCTCGGTTTATATATGAGATGCCGCAAGATGTTTTGAAGATCCAGCCCTTATTTGAAAGTAATTATTTTGAAGACGAAACAGTGGAATATGAAACATAGACCATAGAATATGGAATCACCAAATAAAAACTTTCATGAAATCTTAAAAGACAAAATAGACACTTTTGTCCATTTAATTTATAGCATCTCGAGGGGGTTCCCGAGAGAGGAGATTTATGGAGTAACCTCACAAATCAGAAGAGCCGCGCTTTCAATAGCCCTAAATTATGTGGAAGGATATGCAAGAAATAGAAATTTAGTATATATTAATTTTCTAGAAATATCTTATGGCTCTCTAACAGAGTGTGACTACCTGTTGGACTTTGGTCTTAAAGAAAGTTACTTAGACAGTGAATCGCACAAGGAAGCTAAAACTCTCTCAAAAGAAATTGGAGCCATGATTTGGACTACCATCAAAGGACTAAAAGAAAAACGAAACCCTTAATCTTAATTCCATATTTTATGATTCATATTCCATACAAGAAATCTCTGGGACAGAACTTTCTAATAAACTCGGGAATCCTCAATAAAATAGTCTCCGCTGCAGAATTAGGTCCGGACGATATTGTTCTGGAGATTGGTCCCGGAACAGGAAATCTAACTAAACTTCTTTCCGAAAAAGCCGGACGGGTTATAGCCGTAGAAAAAGACCGGCGGCTTATTCCGGAACTTCAAGAAAAATTCAAGAATACGAATATCGAAATAATTGAAGCCGATGTTTTGAAGTTGGATATTGAAGAATTGTTTAGAAATTTGAAATT
>CAZPLD010000026.1:5369-10394 GCA_964587505.1 uncultured Candidatus Saccharibacteria bacterium
TAGAAATTATAAATTCCGATTACAAAATAATCGGTAATATTCCTTACTATATAACCTCAAACTTACTAAGAACAATTTTTGAAAAATGGCCAAGACCGGAATTAATCGTTTTAACTGTCCAAAAAGAAGTGGCTAAAAGAATTGTAGCTAAACCTCCTGATATGAATTTGCTGGCATTGTCGGTTCAATTTTATTCGGACGCCAAGATAATAAGTTATGTCTCCAAAGGCAGCTTCCGGCCAACACCAAGAGTGGATTCGGCAATCATAAGTTTAAAGCCTAAAGCTGAAAGCTTAAAGCCCACAGAAAAAGAACTTTTCTTTAAACTGATAAAGACTGGTTTTTCCGGAAAGAGAAAACAGCTAGTAAATAATCTTACTAAAAATTTTGGTATGATGAAGAAAGACCTGCTTAGAGTATTTGAAGAAATGGGTATTAATCCTGATACCCGAGCAGAGAATCTGTCGTTGAACCAATGGATAGAATTATCAAAACTTATAACAAAGTAGCTCGTTTACGTCCTTCCGGTTTCTGGCCGGGTTTTATTGTTGGACTAGCTTATTTTTCATATATATTCAGGTGGTATTGGCCGTTATATCCGCTTACCAACTTGGGTATTGAGAGCGGCATCCAATCTTTCGTTCTTATATTGTTCATGTTCTCTTTAAGCGTAGCCGGAACGGCTTTCTTTTGGGGCTTGTTCTCTTTTTTAATCAATAAATTAAATAAAAAATCTAAATTTTATTTAACTCCTTTAATAACTGCGGGCACATTTGTCCTTACTGAATATGCGAGGGCATGGGGATTTGGGTTTTTGTGGATGGGTAGCGGAAGTTTGCTCGGCCCGCACTGGACATTGGGAAATCTTGCTTATCTCATGGTCTCTTGGCCGTTTGTTTTAAAATTATCTTCCGTTTGGGGAATTTACGGAATAGATTTCTTGTTGGTATGGCTGTTAAGTATTATTTTTCTTTTGGCAACCGGCAGATACAAAATTAAATCAAAAGAAATTCTGTCGAATCTTGGGTTAATAACTCTGGTATTTTTAATAACAATCGGACTTTCTGCAAAAAGTAGCAAGTTGATGACGCAAAACACAATAAAAGTTGCCTTAATACAAACCAAAGATGAAGCTAAGTTTAAATTCTCCGCAGACGAAATACTTGATAACTACACTAAAAAACTCGAGCTATTAAAAGAAGCGGTAAGTGCGGTCAATGGGGGAATCGTTATTTTCTCTGAAAGCTCCAATTTTTCAAAGACCTTGCTCAATTTTTTAGATAACAATTCTGCAAAAAATTACTTTAACCGACTTTCCAAAAAAGAATTTATGTTGATAGATAACAATATATTGCCAGACGAAGAAGGCAACAAATCAAGAACCCTATTTGTTTCTTCTAAAAACGGGGTCTCCGGATTTTACGATAAGCAGTTGTTAACTCCGGCAGGAGAATATTTGCCGTATATTTTAAGATTGCTTCTTTCTGCTTTTGGAAACAGGATTTCTACCTCCGGAAGTTCCGGACTTAAAACAGGCACGCACCCCGAATTACTTAACTATAATGACTTACAGGCAAAGATACTCGTATGCTCTGACGTCGTATCACCAAACATCTCGTCCGGAGAACAATATGGCCTATTGGTGTTTCTTCAAAACTTGAGTGGATTTAAGGGGAGCAGTACAATAGAATCTCAATTCTTATCCATGTTGAGGTTTAGGGCAGCTGAAAACGGTAAATATGCCGTTTTAGCCTCTAATTTTGGCCATTCCCGTGTTATAGACGATAAGGGGGATATCATAAAATCAACGAATTCCAGCGGTTATCAGATATTAACAGCTGATGTTGTGCCCAACAAAGAACGGACGTGGTATAATAAATTAGGAGATTTGCCAATTTTATTGTTATCTTTGGCAATTTTTGGCTTAGGATTAAAAAATTACTTGCATGCCAAACAAGATTAAAATATTTTTTGGCTTCTTGGCGTTAATTGCCCTGTTTTCGGTTTATAGTGTTTTTAATTCTTTGGGCGGCAAGTCCACTCCTTTTGCGGCCATTGGCATAGGAACTCCCTTACCAGTTCCTGACACCGATACAGATCGTGACGGTCTTACAAATAAAGAAGAATCTTACTGGAATACTGACTTTCAAAATCCGGACACTGATGGTGATGGTTTCAAAGACGGAGAAGAGGTTGCGTCTGGACATAATCCTTTGAAGCGCGGGCCGAATGACCTTCTGACTAATTCAGTAAACCTAACAGAAAAAATACAAAACTTAGTTGTCGGGGGTCTTTATTCCGAAGACTTAAAACCCGATAATAAAAACTTCGACTCTTCAATCGGCACTATATCCGCAGTAATTATTGACGACTTTTACCAATCCCAATCTTCTCAACGCCCTCAACTAATTTTAACAGACAATTCTCAAGAAAATCAGGAAGCTTATCTAAAAAACACTTCACAAATATTAAAACAATTTCTTTTTACCCCGCATGATAATATCGGCCCCAAGGCCACCGGTGAACAATATATTGTTCTGCTTTCGGGACTAAAAAATAATCTCAAAGAAGCTTATTGGGACTTGGCCAAAATGTCCGTTCCTAAAGGTTGGGAGGAAATACATTATAACATGCTGAATATAATTAACCGGTCAATAGTAGATTATGAATCTTTGGGTTCTTACCAATCAGATCCTTATAGGGCTTACATCGCGCTTGAAGATATCAAAAGCATAGATAGCGACACAAAAGACCTGTTAAAACGAGTCAGTTCAAATATTACCCAAAACCATCTAACTTTGGATGACAACTTCTATCAAATTCTAAATCAACTTTACAAATAATGTTCAGAAAACTAATCGTTGTTATAGTCATCACATTTGGACTTATTTGGGGTTCTATTATTTATGTTCCTATCATAAGCGCAAGTACGGTTGCGAATTTTATAACAGCGTTTAATACCGGCTTATCGGCAGGCTCCAACACGTCAATTGCGGTAAAAGAATACGTCCTCGACCCAATAGCGAGAATTGTTGCAAGACAGCTACTAAACAATGCGATTTCCGGAATAATTAACAAGATACAGACTGGCGGAAGAGGCGGGGGGCCAGCTTTTGTCCAGAATTGGAGAAACTTTCAAACCGAGGCACAATACCGAGGAGAGGATGTGTTCAGAAGTATCTTAGCATCAACGCCCCTATGCAATTACGCATCTTCCGACATTAAGGGAGTATTTGGAGCAAATCGAGTAATTCCCTCCACGGGACAAAATCTGCGTGTAAATAATTTTGATCCTTTTACTTTGCGGGCAGCGTGCACCATGCCTGCAAATTTTAATCTTACAAATTATCAGAATGATTTTTCTGGAAATGGCGGTTGGAACGCTTGGTCAAGAATGCTTGAACCGCAAAATAATTATTATGGTCTCCTGTTTGGATCTCTTGATGAAGCTGCCAGACAAAGAAATCTTGAACAGTCTGGGGATGTATACGAGGCGACGGCCGGAAGCGGTTACACTTCTATAAGAGATGGGTGCCAAGATCAACTTGCGAGAACAGGAGTTACCGGACCAAGTCAGCCATCTCAAGCTCGCTGTACTTTTATGGGCCAAGTTTTCACGCCTGGAGATCTTTTGGGCAAATCAGCAGCCGCCACCATAGACCAAGATCTTGGGTGGCTTACCTCGTCTGATGAAATAAGTGAAGTAATTATTGCTATCGGCACTGCGCTCATTAACAGAATGGTAAATTTGGCGACATCCAACCCTTCGAATGACTATAATTCCGCTCCCAAAGCCGATACTTCAAAATCCGATGGATATCTTGCCTGTATTAATTCGTGTCCAGCAGCCGATAATCTTACCTGTCAAACCAACTGCGCAAGTGCTTGGGGTTATAATGTTCCACAACCAAGCTCCACTCCTCCTGCTCCAACTAGTGGTGGCGGTGGCGGGGGTCTTTGTTCTGACCAAGGCGGAAGTCCAAACTACGCAGGGATTCTTCAAACCGCACAGGCGACGGTGGTTACCAATAATCAGGGCGGAATAGCTGACTTGTCCACTACAGAACCAAGCAATGGTAGAACATTTTTGAATTTTGTAGCCCAAGAAATTGAAGCTACTACTGGCCTTAGTGCCACAACAAATGTTTTAAATGGAAACGGCAATCTTAATCCGAGCGGCGATCTTATAGGCATCTGGGGAAGTGGAGATTCCACTTTAGAACGATATGATGCTTTAATAGGAGACCGAATTATCCGAGATGCAATCTGGCAAAACTTTACCGGCGACATTCCTCTTAACTGTGCTCCTTAAACCAATAATAACTAAATGGAGGGACTACTGAATAAAAAATACCGGAAATATTATCTCACAATTATTTTTGCGGTTGTTTTGGTTTTACTTCCGACGCATCCGGCTAAGGCCTGTGTTTTAGGGTGGGACCCGATATCTGCCTGCATTCTTGAGGGAACTTCTTATTTTATATTCCTCATATTCACTGTTGTCGGAAAGGGTATCGCCGCTTTGGCGGGAACTCTTCAATGGGTTATTAATCTTCCGGTCTATCCCGCTGACGGCCAGAGGATTGCGGTCATTGATGAAAGCTGGAAGATAATGAGAAACTTTGCCAATATGTTTTTCATCGTTGCTCTCATCATGATGGCGTTTGCGACGATTTTTGACGTTCTCCCTGGAGCAGCAAAATACAACGCCCGGGCGCTATTTGGTAGATTTCTTTTAACGGCACTGCTCATAAATTTCAGTTTAGTTATCGGGGTTATGGTTATCCAGGGCACCCAAGTTTTAAACAACACTTTCCTTACCTCAATAGGCGATATGTCCGGCCGGCTTGGACAAGGGCTGAATCCATCAAACCTACTTCCGAATGTTAGCGCAACAACAGCTTCGCAAGCGGTAGACCAGGGTATTTTCGGAGCTTTGGTAGCATTAATATTCGCCTTGGTCTTAGCCGCAACTTTTCTATTCAGTATTTTGACGGCGGTTATATTCGCATTCGTTAGAATACC
>CAZPLD010000027.1:0-9894 GCA_964587505.1 uncultured Candidatus Saccharibacteria bacterium
GCTTTAATGGTTTTGGCTATGGCAAAACCAAGCTTAAGCCAAGATTCTCTCAAGATGTCGAAGGGCGATATCGAAATAATTTTAGTTGTTGACCGTTCAATATCAATGCGGGCTGACGACCTAAGACCGACTCGTTTAGATATTGCCAAACGCGAGGCTTTCAATATTGAATCTCTTTTGAATGAGGGGGACAAAGCGGCACTGTTTGTTTTTGGCAAAGAATCAGTCAAGAAAATTGAGCTTTCAAAAAAATTCAGTGAAAATACCTTTAAACGTTTGGCCAAGGTTTCGTTTCCTGACAGTTTGGCAGGCGATGCATTAATATGGGATTCCGACTTTGCCTCAATGCTGGAGAATATTTACCGGTCAATGGACAGGCAGGATGCCCACAACGAAGGGTATTCAGGCAAAAAATATATCCCCCAAAAAAGAACAAACCGGATTGTTATACTTTTCAGCGACGGCGAAGACCAGTTCAGAAAAGATAAGCCCACAACTTCGGAAGAAATTAAGTTCCGGGATGATTACGTCAAGCGGCTTAATAGTGCTTTGGCGGAATTCAGGAAGAGGGGGCTAAAGATTTATCCGGTCGGTGTTGGTACCCAAAAAGGAGTGAACTGGCTGACTCTTTTAAGAGACTATAAAAAGAACGAAGATTACAACGAAGAAGAGATGATCAATAAAGGATGGAAAAACGGAGTTTCTCGTCTGGATAAAGAGAATCTTATGTTTTTGGCTAAGTCAACCGGAACCCAGTTTGGTGGATATGTTTGGACGATCGAGAATAACGCCACCACGGTTAAAAACTATTTAAGCTCGGTTATTGATTCAAACCGAAGAACTTTGTTTGAATTAAGTCAAGATGAAGATGGTCAGGACTTGTGGCAGTATTTTCTTCTGGCTGCCATAGGAATTATTGGTCTTGGAATTTTAACTTATCCGGTTTCCGGATATTTCTCTCGGAGAAAATTATAATTAACCCTGCTGTAGCGGGGTTTTTAAATTTTGATTATTATGTGAGTGTGTCAGATTTACGTAATTCTATTCTGGCGACCTTAATTTATTACGATATTTTGGATTTTCCTCTGACCATGCTGGAGGTGTACAAATATCTTATTAACCCAGGCCGCTTATCGGCGAACTCAGCTGTCGGGACGATCTCCTTGGATCAAATTGCTGAAGATCTCGGGGGTTTAGCCAGTAGCGGCCGGATCGCCTCCAAGAACGGTTTTTATTTTTTACCGGGCAGAGATGCTTTATATGAACTAAGAATAGCTAGAGAAAAAATTGCTGTTCTGAAGTGGAAAAAATTTTTGAGGATAGCAAAGTGGTTTCAAGCTGTGCCTTATTTGAGAGCGGTTTTAGCTTCCGGTTCTTTGGCAATCGGCAACACCGGACACAACAGCGATTTTGATGTTCTGACAGTCACCAAATCGAGCCGTCTCTATACCTGTAGAATATTTTTGTCTTTGGCCGCCTCTCTTTTCGGTGCCCGCAGGACGAGGTATGAAAGAACCGCGCCTGATAAATTTTGTTTCAACCATTATATTACTGACGGAAATTTAAATATTGCACACGAAAGTTTGTTCAATGCTCAGACCTACATCAATCTCAAGCCGGTTCTGGCAAGGAACGGAATTTTCGGCCGTTTTTATGCCGAGAATATCTGGCTGAACAAATATGTATATAATTTCAAACCAGCCGGGGAATTTGTTTTACGGAAAGTTTCTTCAAATTTTTTGCTTTTAGGCATTGCAAGAGCGGGAGAATTTATCCTGAACTCTTTTTTGGGCGCCAAAATCGAGGACTGGGCTAAAGGGTATCAGCAAAAAAGAATAAAAGACAACCCCGTGACATATGAGTCGGGGGGCAGGGTTATTTTTAATGACAAGGAACTCGAGTTTCATCCGCGGTCTTTTGAGGCTTTCGCCATCGGCAAGTATAATGCCAATCTTAAGAGATTCGGAATCATTTCCCACACCGAAGAAAAAGATTCAGGATTGACCATTTAGTGTTGCTGAATCTTTCTAATTAATCTATACTTTCTCCAGATTCTTAGTCCTTTGAAAAGAGGATGAAATGAAGAGTTTGACGAGGCTATTTTTTGTTTTTGTTGTATTGATGTTTTTTTCTGTCGATGCTTGGGCAGATAAGCCCAAGATACTTCAGCTGAAAGACCTTAAGCCCGGAACAGAGGCAATTGGCTTTTCTGTTTTCAAGGGTATTGAGCCAGAGCCGTTCAAAGTGGTTCTGGGGAATACAATCGACAATCTGGGGAGCAGTTTAATATCGGCCAGAATTTCCGGAGGCTCGATGGAAACGCCCCTGGAAGAAATTGGGGCGGTGGCCGGCATGAGCGGCAGTCCAATTTTTATCGGCTGTACCAACCTGGTTGACTGTGTTTTAAACGGATCCTTGGTCGGTGCCTTGAGCTATGGTCCAGGAAATTTTATAAAAGGCGGTCCAAACGTTCTTCTTACCCCGGCCGAATATATGCTTGGAGCCCGTGCCGGCGGATATGCGGCGGCAGCCCAGTTTATAAACCGCATGCCGGATAAAATTAACGTCAGCGGCGTAGAGTTTACAAATCTCATGCTGTTTCCAAAAATGGATAACTTGGCTGGCCGAGGAGGAACACTTGGCAAATGCAGCGGATCTGATGAGAGCACGCTTAAACCCGGTTCGATGGTATCGGTTTTTCTAGCCAATGGCGCAATTCCTATTGCCGGTTCCGGTACCGTAACCTGGAGAGACTACGACAATATTTATATTTTTGGACACCCATTTTTCGGTACAGGTATAGTGAATTATCCTTTTGTTCACGTGGCCGTAGCGGATACGATTCAAACCCCTATTGGTGCCTATAAAATACCCGGTTGTTATCTGGATACCGAAGGCGCGATGCTTGTCGATGGTGCCTATGAAATGTCGGGTGAGATCGGCGAAACATCGCCTAGTATTCCCTTACGAGTGGAGCTCCGCTTAAATCAAGGAGGAGCGGTCTTAAACGAAGAGATCGTTCCAAGTCCTATGGCCCGAATGCTTGTAAACAAACTTCCAGGAGTTTGGGCAGAAAAAGTAATAGGCGACTTAAGTTTTCTATCCATTACCTATCAGGTGCGGGTAAGCATTCAAGATGAGCCTGAGATTTTCTTGAAAAATATTATACCGGTTGGGGTTGAAAAGGACTTGAAGAATCCGCCAATTCCTTTTGAGGAATTATTCAACAAAATTGACTCTGTCTTTGTAAATCTTGAAAGAAACAGGAGGGATTATAAAATTGACGGTATTAAGGTGCGTGTGGATTTTGTTAAGAATCTGAAAATTTGGACTAAAAAAACGGCCTTTTTATCCCAAAACAAGGCAGCTCCGGGAGAAACGGTGTATGCGAATGTGGTTTTGGAAGAAGCTTCTTCCGGCGCCACCCGACAAGTGAGCATACCGGTTAAAGTTCCCGAGGACTTTATGGAAAGAATAGCCAGAGGAGATTCGCCCAACATCACTCTTTTAATCCAGGGGGGCAATAAATTTACAGATAAGAAAAGTCCGGCAGAAAGGACTTCTGTTGAAGATTTTATTAAGCAGCTGAATCAGTCTATGAATTACAAAACAGATGTTCTGTATGTTCAGCAAATAATGCCTAAGCCTAAGGTCGAACAGGAAGCAGATGAGACCAGCGCCAAGGCATCGGTCAAACCGCCATGGAGGTGGGCTGATGCGGGAGAAGGCGATTTGAGGCAATATCCGAGCAAGAATAAAAATGATGTCACTCTTACCCTATCGCCGGTACTGGACGATTTCATAGATCTTGATATTGTTCTCAACCTAACAGTTCAATCCCAAGACGTAACCGCTCCAGAGAAGAAAGAAGCCAAACATAGAAAATGGTTCTTCCTATTTTTGTTCTGATTCCGAATCCCCGACGGGGGATTTTTTGTCCTTGACATTAGCCGCTTTTCGATTAGAATAGTAGTGAAGTAAAATAACTACTAAATATGGCTAAAATAACACCACTTTCAGACCACGTTTTAATAGAACCCTTAAAAGAAGAAAAGAAAAAGGGGAGTATTATTTTGCCCGAGACAGCTGACAAAGAAAGGCCAGAAAAGGGCAAAGTTATCGCCGTAGGCCTGGGTAAGGTTAATGTGAACGGCCCTTCGACAGGCTCAGGGCAGGCAAAACGAGTTGCCTTGGAAGTTAAAAAAGGCGACGTGGTTTTATTTACAAAATACGGACCAAACGAAATTAAAATAGACGGCAAAGAATATCTAATTGCTAAAGAAGAAGACATATTGGCGATTATAAAATAATCGCAATTTCTAATTTCTAATTACTAATTTCTAAATAAAAATGAGCAAACAAATATATTATAAAGAAGAGGCTCGCGAGGCCCTCAAAAGAGGAGTGGACAAGGTCGCCAATGCGGTCAAGGTAACCCTCGGACCCAAGGGAAGAAATGTTATTTTGGACAAAGGTTTTGGTTCGCCTGTGATAACCAAAGACGGCGTTACAGTAGCAAAAGAGATAGAACTCAAAGATAAATTTGAGAACATAGGCGCGGAACTGATGAAAGAAGTCGCTTCCAAAACAAATGATGTTGCCGGCGATGGTACGACCACGGCTACTATTTTGGCTCAGGCAATCTTGGCCGAAGGTTTTTCAGCTGTTAATTCGGGTGCCAATCCGGTGGCGTTAAGGAAAGGCATGGACCACGCTTTGGAATCGGTAATTAAGTTCTTAAACAGCAGAAAGAAAAAAGTTACAAAAGAAAACATAAGAGAAGTAGCGTCAATTTCTGCCAATGACTCGGAGATCGGCCAGCTTATCGCGGACGTGTTTAATGAAGTCGGGAAAGATGGCGTCGTAACCGTTGAAGAATCCCAATCCACCGAGATGTCAAAAGAAATAGTCGAAGGCATGCAATTCGACAAGGGCTACTCGTCAGCATATATGGTAACAAACACCGAAAGAATGGAAGCAGTCCACGACGACCCGCTAATTTTAATAACCGATAAGAAAATATCCTCAATTCAGGAAATTGTTCCTCTGCTTGAAAAACTATCTAAGACTGGCAAAAGGTCTTTGGTAATTATTGCCGAAGATGTAGAGGGAGATGCCCTAGCGACATTAGTAGTCAATAAACTAAGAGGTAATTTCAGCAGCTTGGCGGTAAAAGCCCCAGGATTCGGAGATAGAAAAAAAGAAATACTTGAAGATCTGGCTGTGGTAACCGGCGGGCAGGTTATTGCCGAAGAAAAAGGAATGAAACTGGAAGCTGTTGATCTAAACATGCTCGGACGGGCCAGAAGGGTTGTGGCTTCAAAAGATGCGACTACTATAGTAGGCGGAAAAGGAAAACCGTCGGACATAGACAAGAGAGTTGCCCAGCTCAAAAATCAAATCTCCAAGACCACTTCTGACTTTGACAAAGAAAAACTTCAGGAGAGATTGGCTAAATTATCCGGCGGAGTTGCTGTCATCAAAGTCGGCGCTCAAACCGAAACCGAACTTAAAGAAAAGAAATTCAGGATTGACGATGCGGTTGCGGCTACAAGAGCGGCTCTTGAAGAGGGAATTGTGTCCGGCGGAGGAGTAGCGTTGTTTGACGTGCTTCGAGATTTTAATAAAAAGACCACCGAGCCTGCAAAAACAAAACCAGCGGATAATAAAAACTTATTGAATTTCACCGTCATCATGGACGACTTTTCAAAAGGTGCCGCCATAATCAAAAGCATTCTTGCCTTGCCGATAAGAGCTATCGCAGAAAATTCTGGTGAAAATTCTGACAGGGTCATCCGGGAAATATCAAAGAAAGAAATTGGCTGGGGTTATAATGCTTCCAACGGCGAATACGGCGATATGTTTGAAATGGGAATCATTGACCCCTTGAAAGTGGTAAAGACAGCTCTGGTCAATGCCGTATCCGTGGCATCAACAATTCTCACAACCGAAGCGGTCATAACAGATATCCCTGAAGAAAAGAATTCGCCAATGGGTGGTGGTGGCATGCCCCCGATGGGAGGCATGGGCGGGGACTATTAACTTAAAACTAAAAGCGGCTTAACGGCCGCTTTTAGTTTTAAATATTTGTGATAAGATTTTTATAATGAACACCAAATTTATCTTTGTTGCCGGAGGAGTAATGTCGGGGATAGGTAAGGGCGTAACCGTCGCTTCTACGGCAAGGATTCTCAAGGACTATGGCTTTAGTGTCACCGCCGTCAAAATAGACCCATATCTCAATGTGGATGCAGGTACAATGAACCCCACCGAACACGGTGAGGTTTTTGTTACAGATGACGGGTTGGAAACAGACCAGGACGTGGGAAACTACGAGAGGTTTCTTGACCAGGATATTTTGCGGGACAACTATATGACCACAGGTTCTGTGTATCAGGCGGTTATAAACCGTGAAAGAAATCTTGGATACAAAGGAAAATGCGTAGAAATAATTCCCCATATTACGGATGAGGTAAGAGAGAGATTGTTGAGAGTAGCCAAGAAGAACAGAGCCGACTTTGTTCTGGTTGAAATAGGCGGGACGGTGGGCGAATATCAGAATTCTACTTTTCTTGAAGCCGCCAGAATAATGAAGCTTGAAATGCCCGGCCAGGTTTTATTCATGCTGGTCAGTTATTTTCCTATCCCTAAAATGGTCGGCGAGATGAAAACAAAGCCGACCCAGCATGCCGTCCGGACCATGAACTCCGCGGGCATTCAGCCGGACATTATAATTGCCCGCTCTTCCATGCCCCTTGATGATGTGAGAAAAAGAAAAGTTTCTATTTTTTGCAACATGGATTACCAGGATATTATTTCCGCTCCAGATATTGAAGGTTCGATATATGAGATCCCTGTAAATTTTGAAAAAGACAATATCGGCAGGAGGATATTAAAAAGATTCAATCTTACCCCGAATCAAAAGAATTTCCGGAAATGGAATAACCTTGTTGCCAGCATTAAAAACTCCAAGACGACAGTCAAGATAGGAATAGTGGGCAAATATTTCGGCACGGGAGATTTTATTCTGTCTGATTCATATCTTTCGGTCATTGAAGCCGTTAAGCACGCTTCCTGGTCATTAGGCAGAAAACCGGAAATAACCTGGCTGGATGCAGAATCGTATGAAAAGAATCCCAAAGCCGTCGAAGAACTGAAAAATTATCACGGCATCATTGTCCCCGGAGGTTTCGGCAGGAGAGGCGTAGAGGGGAAAATCAAGGCTATTAAATTTGCTCGGGAAAATAATTTGCCGTTTCTTGGCCTGTGCTACGGATTGCAACTGGCAACGATAGAATTTGCCAGAAATGTTTGTGGTCTTTCCGACGCCCACACCACAGAGATAAATCCCAAAACATCTAAGCCGGTCATCTGCACCATGGCCGAACAGGTTGTAAAAATAGAGGAAAAGAATATGGGCGGTTCAATGAGGCTTGGCGCTTGTGGCTGCAAGCTTCATTCTGGGAGTTTATCCCGAAAATTATACGGAGCCGATAAAATATCCGAACGTCATCGCCATCGATACGAAGTGAATAATAATTTCAGAAAACAGCTGGAAGCGAAGGGCCTTTTGGTTGCCGGAATAAATTCCAAGCAAAACCTCGTGGAAATAATAGAACTTCCGAAGCATAAATTCTTCGTCGGTACCCAATTCCATCCCGAGTTCAAATCTCGGCCATTAAGTCCGCACCCGTTGTTTGTGGGACTTATTAAAGCCTCAATCAATAAATAGCCCAAGGTTTGTGTTGACATTTTTATTAAACATGACACACTAATGTGCAAACGAACCTTAACAAGGGGGATTAGTGGCTTCCAAAAAGTCTCTTCTGGTCTTATCGGCTTTTTTGGTTTTTTGCGCCGGATGTTATGAAAACTGCAATCCGGTGGAGCCGTCCGGCCTTGGCCGGGGTTCAAGTGAAGTTTGGGTATCGCCTAATGTGGCATCTCAAGATTTTACAAAACTTGCTTCCCAGCCTGAACAGTGGGTCCAGGCGCGCTCAAAAATTACAACCATAGGGTTTTTTATCCAGAATCTTTGGCCTCAAGGTAGCTGTCCAATATGCGGACTTAACACATTCCAGAATTTTATGGACGCCGTGCCTGGCGGTATGTTTAACTGGTTAAATGCCAATGGTATCAAGATTGCCATTGAGGCCGGTGCTATAAAGCCAGGAGACTGCAGTGCGGAGGCAAACAGTTCGAGTATTATTCAGGTGATCAGTAATGTTCAGGCCCATGGCGGCACTGTAAGTTTTGTTGCTTTGGACGAGCCTTTTGCTTCCGGTCTTTCGATGAATCAAAATTCTGCCACACAGCAGACATATTGCGGCTTTTCTGTCGGAAAAACCGCCGAGATCGTCAAAGGGTATATGAACCGAGTGAACAGTATGTATCCTGGCGTACAGATAGGACTTATTGAACCGTATCCATATTTCAGTATCAAACAAATAGAAAGCTTTATCGATGCGCTTGAAATTCAGGGCGTGCATATCCCCTTCTTTCATCTCGATTTCGATCCTGGTTACAGGGATATTGATTATGTTGGAGATATCAGAGAGATAAAGGAATTCTGCCGGCAAAAAAACATTCCATTTGGAGTGATCATTATTGGCGGAGACGGCACTTCAAACGAAACGGCTGCTAATGGGGCAATGCTTGAAGCCATAAGAATTCAGGAAGCTATTGGTATTCATAGCCAAGATCACATTCTTCTGCAAAGCTGGCTTGATTTTCCGCCGACCAGAGGCAGTAATGACCAGCGTTTGTATCCGGACAATTTGCCGGAATCAAGCCCGGTTACAATGATGGGTTTGGTTAACACCATCCTTAATATGCAATAAACCCCGCAAAGCGGGGTTTTAAAATTTAATGATGATATTCGAACTTAATCCGTTTGGAAGAACAGCGGCTCCTTTGCCGGCGTTGCTTAACAAACCATTTATCGATATGCCTATTTTTTGGGTAATGATATAAGCAATTTCCAGGCTGGCTTGATATTGTTGTGACGGCATAAGACGAGTTGGGTTTAGGGGCATATAATATCTCTCACCGTTTGCCGAAAGTTTGAGTTGCTTGAACGGCTGGATGGTAAATGAAATGCCTGCCCCGCCGATGAAACGTGTTTCTGTGAAAAACAGAAGATTTGCGTAGGTATAGTCTTTACCGGCATTCAGCCGGCGTCCGTCCATTGAGAAAGAGGCCTTTTGGGAGAATTGTACTGCGCCGGTCAGTAGTGAAAACCGGACATAGACCGCTTTTGGAGAAAAATTTTCCGAAATGTCCAGTAAAACTTTCTGTTTTCCGGTTGCCCCGCCGATTGTGATCGGGGGAGCTGTTTGGTTGAGAACATTTTCATATTGCCGGGAGAAAAGGTACCGAAACCCGATGCTTGTATGAATTTTTTTTGTTCCCGCAATTTTGCGGCCCGCATTGACCGACACAGCAATAGTGGGCAAGTTCTGAAAAGAGTACTGCGCCTTAGCGTCGAGATACCCCTTCGGGCGTTCTAACCACAATTCGGCGTTCGCACTGGGGTATAATTTTTGGCGTTTTTGTGTTGGTGAGGCAAAATTAGAAACAAGGCCGATCTCACTAAAACCCAATTTGATAAAAGATTCATTTGCCTGATTATTTTTTGTGGCAACAGATTGGCCTTTCTTTGTCTCAACTGCGGTTTGAGCCGAGATTGATTGCGGGGGAAAAGATGAGAACAAAACCACCAGCAAAAAGAGACGCTTAGTTATCATCTGACTCCTTTTTAATGAACAAAGTTTGATCAATTCAATCCTATAATTGCATGTATGTCAACCCCTCTGGAAAATTCGCCATTTTGATGGTACAATTTTTGCGGTAAGTAGCAGGAGGCGTCGCATAGTGGTCTAGTGCGCTCGCTTG
>CAZPLD010000028.1:0-9705 GCA_964587505.1 uncultured Candidatus Saccharibacteria bacterium
AAGGCGCAGGCAATAGGTCGAAAATAGGCGGGGGTTGAGCAATTAGTTAGGACACTCCAGGCGGCATTGCGGAGGGATGTTGGTGGGGTCGGGTTGAGGCGTTGCGTTCAGGTTGAGAACCTTGTCCACGAGAGATTCCACGATGCCCTTATCTTCTTTTTCCAGCTGGGACAAATTATTTATTAAACTTTTGGAGCCGTTGAAAGCCTCAACGGCTTTTTGAATTATTGCCTTATCAGTTGCGGAGACGTTTTTTGAATTCAATAGCGCAGGAGCGGTTTCCGAGAAAAACTTATCCATGCTTTCATAATCAGAATTAATGTTGTCAATTATAATTTCCTTGGCTGTTTTAGGAAATAGAGTTTGGCTGACCTTATCTTTTGCTTGTCCCAAAATATTACCAACCAAATTGCTTCCGCCGCCAAAAGACGAAAACAATACCGCCAAAATTAAGAATAGACCGAGAATGTAAGGCATAGAACGGATTTTTACCTATTGCGCCGTTAAGGTGCCAGGCTTGGTTGGATCCACGTTTGTCCGGAATCAACCACCCCAACACATCCGCGTATAAGAGTTGTCGTTCCACCCTGGACCAGGTCTATTGCTTCGAATCTTCCGGGCCCTATATCCGGTCGCAAATATCCCAATGTGTCGGTAGATTGGGGTCCTGCAGCTCGTTTTCGGCCCCAATTGGCATCTATTTGGTGAAGACGCCAAGCCACTATGGCAGTGAATTCGTCACGAGTACCCGGACCTGGTCCCTCAATCGTCAAATCAATGTTGGGGAATTCATTTTTGACCTGTTGCATAACCGACATCGGATCGGGCGAAATTGAATTAGGAGGACTATCGCAGGAAACAAATACGCCGCCTCCGCCTCCGGTTGTACTGGTAGAATTTGTTTGACCAAGTCCTGGCAGATTGACGGTGTTGCTGACAAAATCCGGGTTGATGGTGTACAGAATCAGGTATGAAGACAAGAGAAGAATTGCCCCAAACACGGCATTGGTCATGTGAGTTTTTGCTTCGCCGATCCGTGATCTGTTTCCAGCTGCCGTGAGCCATAAAAATCCGGAATAGAAAAACATTACGAACACCGCTATGCCTAATATTCCCAGCGACCATGTAAATATTTGTGAAATAAGTTGGCCTAAATTAGTCGGCAAACCCTGGGTGGGAGGAGTATAGATGGGCTGTGCGGGAAACGCTGGTCTGCCATTCGGCACCGGGAGTTCACCCAAAGCTAAACATGCAGGGATAGGGGGAATAATATCAACACCTTCAAAGGTACTATGCCCGCCACAATAGCCCACTTTAATTGCTTCAATTATTCTTGCTCCGCCCGCGGCTACTCTATATTCTGTGGTATCAGAGTCACCATCTTTCCAAACTCTTACTACTTGAGGATAAAAATAATTACCTGATTCATCTGGTGTTGGCATTGCTACCTTCTCAGCATGAAAACCCTTGCCACTTAAAGTGGAGATTACTCCATCTCTAAGTTGAGCTACCGCAGCTTCACCCTCAGCACTTCCCCCGTCTCCGGCTCCATAACTCGGCAGATCTGCAATTTCCGGATGTGAGGCAACATATTCATTTGCAGCATTTCTCACATCGCTCTGATATAGATCGGTTTGTCCTTTTTCAGCGCAAGTATCACATCCGACAGCCGAAGCATTAGAAACAAAAAAAATAGAAAAACTAAAAAATATAGCTAAAAAAACCGCTAATATTTTTTTGTGTTTAAGCATTAATACCAGTATACTAATAGTTAGAGTGATTAACCAGAGCAAAATCCACATCCTAATATTTTTGGCATTTTTGGCCTTGCCTATTTTCCACGCTGATGGTGCGGTTCAAGATGAAATAGATGTCAAAAATAGGCAGATAGAGGAAATCCAGAAGCAAATCGACGAATACGAGACACAAGTAGAAGGCGCCCGCAACCAGTCCCAGACTCTCCAGAACGAGATAAAAAATTTAAACGCCAAAATAAGCCAAGTCCAGCTGGAAATTAAATCGCTAGGCATTTCAATTAATAAGACAAATCTGGAAATAGGCGCTACAGAAACAAAGATTAGTGATGCCGGTGATAAGATAAATAAACACAAGAACGCTCTGGCGCAGTATATTCAGATAGTTTACGAAAATGACCAAAGGTCTTTGACCGAGATATTGCTTAAAAACCAGAACTTATCCGATTTTTTTAGCGATTTAAATAATATCCAAACCACCCAGGATAATTTAAAGACGGCCATAGATGACATTAAAGATTTAAAAAGTGAACTGGAGCAGCACCAAGCCAGTCTTGAAGATAAACAGACTGAATTGGAGCAGGCAAAAAGATTACAGGAAATAGAAAAACGTTCGATGGATTCTGTTAAAGCTACGCAGGCTAAATTATTGAAAGATACCCAAGGCAAAGAATCAAAATATCAGGAATTGGTAAAAAAATCCCAAAAAGATCTCCAAGCCCTTAAGAATCAGATAGGTTATTTGATACAGAATGGAGTTTCAGCAGAAGAGGCGGTCAAATATGGCCAGCTTGCCGCCATAGGGGCAGGTATTAGACCAGCTTTTCTGCTTGCCGAACTTGAACAGGAAAGTGCCTTGGGGGGCAATGTCGGTAAGTGTTACATAATAGATAGGGTTAGCGGTGCCACCAGAAGAATTACAAACGGCCAAGTTTATTCAAAAGGCATACATCCCACCAGAGATTTGGCTTTATTTTTAAATATTACGGCAGAATTGGGTAAAGATCCTTTTCAAACTCCGATATCATGCGGCCAGAGCTGGGGAGGCGCCATGGGCCCCGCTCAGTTCATTCCTTCTACGTGGATGGGATATATAGATATAGTTACTCGGTTAACGGGCCATAATCAGCCTAATCCTTGGAATATTGAAGATGCGTTTGTTGCGGCTGCATCAAAACTTGCCAAAGACGGAGCCAGCAGTAAAACTCATGCTGGCGAAGTCGCCGCATCTAAAAGATATTATTGTGGCAGCGCAACAAGCAAAAAATCAAGTTGTATCAATTACGCCAACTCTGTTCAGCGTCTGGCGACACAGATCGAAGCTAATCTGTAGTTGAAGATTTCTAATAGCGTGATACATTTCTCTATATGTAATTTAACAATTTTGAGGTAGAATGAGATGACTATGAGCATGAATTCAAAACTCAATTTCCTTCTTTTTTTGTTGGCAATTTTTGGCGTTGCCGTATTTTCTCAAAGATTAAATGCTGAAGACATTATTTTCAACAAAACCATAATTATTAACGGACTTGCCGCTTCAAGTATCCAGGAATGGAAACTTTCGGAAAAAATAGAAGAGGGTAAAAAATTGCTGGAAAATTCTCCGCCCTTGCGATTTAAAGAAGAACCGCAAAAAGATAAAAAGGGGAGGATAATTAAGAAAAAAGGCCAACCAGTAATGGAGCTGGTCAAAAAAGAAGTTGCTTTGGCGGTGTTGGATACAGAAACAGGCGAGTTGTTTGAAAAAAGATACTGGCTTGATATGGCCGAGATAAATAAGGCAAACGAATTAAGAAAGAAATATCTGGATAATCCTGAACATCTTCCGAAATTCCAGCCATCAGACACTGGTGAAAAATTTGTGGCCGTGAGTAATTGGTGGAATAGTTTTAACTCCGATATCTCTGTTCTTAACAAGGGTAACACTACCAACCGATATGCTGTTGTGGCTAATAAATATCTGATGTCCAATGATGATCTGGTTTATCCGGAAGAAAAGACTGGCGCAAAATATTCCGACATCGTTTATGCTCCTCATTCTGAAAATATTCATGTCTTAATGATGATTGCTTACGGAAAGGATTTTATAAATAAGAGCGTTCAACGGGCATTTGATGAATTGGCTCAAGCAGGCGTTATGTCAAGGGCTTTTTCGGGCAAATTGGTCACAGATACCGTCAGTCCGACATTCGTCAAAAACATACTTATCAATGAGCAGGCCGACCCAAAATTAACTTTGGTATCTATCGATAGCGCCAAATATCAGGCGGAGAGAGTTCTTGTTCGTTATGGAGCAAATAAAGAAAAAGCTTTTCGTTATACTGTTTCAAAAACCGGGGCATCCGGTCCTGCTCAAATTATGCCCTTAACATATTCTCATCCGAAAAAGGGAACGGGCGTACTGCAAGCGTATATCGGAGCAAACTTAATAAAGGATGTTGATATCGGTAGGGTGGATATGGTCAATGCCATTAAGGCCCAAATTCTTGTGTTTGACGACCACATGGTTTATGTGATTCAGAGAGTTAATAATAGCGGGTCAAAAGCCAAAAAAGTGTTTGCCGGTTTATCTCCAGACCAATTAGACGAGGTTAGGGCCATGATATATAACGGCGGACCGAATAAATACAATATTTCCACCGGAGGACTGAATTTAAAAGCCAGAGGAGTTAAAGAAACCCTCCCATTTATTCAAAAGTTCAGGGCAATCAGAGAACTCGGTCTTTTCAATTAAATTAATTTTGCGATTTCCTTCCAAGATTTAACTCTGGCATAGCCGGAGTTTTTATCCCTCACCTTTCTGAAAGGTGAGGGATATTTAAATATTCCGAGGGGGTCGAATAGTATTTTATTTGGTACGGAATGGAGTACGTCCAGAACTTTTTGCTCATCGTCTATGTAGTGGGTAATTCCCAGTGCTTTAGCTTTTATTTCTTTGTCTTCCGGCTCAAGAACAAAAAACGTATTCTTTTTATTAAAATATTTGGGCCAAAGACCATAGAAAGTTAAAATTACTATGACTTTTTTGGGGTATTTTTGTCGGGATATCAGGTAAAATGATATTTTCTTTTTCTTTATTAATTCAAGGACATCTTTCACTTCTGGCATTAAGTTTGGTTTATATATTTTCGCAATGTTATTATAAAGATACTCTTTAAATTTTTGATAACCTGATGGAGAAAATAACTCTTTTACTAAAATTGAGGGCGTCTGCTCTTTTTTTAATGAAATTCCAAATTTCTTAGCCGCTCTTATTTTATTTTCCGTATTATCTAAAATGACCCCATCTATATCGAAACCGATAACTTTTTTATTTTCTTGTCTTTTTTTCATTTTATAGTATATTAGGACAAGTTTTGTTGTTTAACAAGGATAGATAGCAATGGCTAAAACTGGAACAAGTTATACTGTTCTTGATAACCCACAACTTTTTGAAAGCTCAATTGAGGCCCTCATAAGGCTTACCAAAGAGGGTCTACTTGTTTGGAGAGTAAGCTGGCACAACCCGAAAAGGGTTGAGGCGTTTCCTTCTAGTGAAATAAAAAATATAGGAGATTTTGAACTTAGAGTGGGGAGAAGGCTTGCTGGAGCAACGGTCGGATATCCAGCAGATACAGATGAAAAAGACAGGTATTTATGGCTAAAAATTACAGATGGCACTGGCGAACAGCACTATGTCGAATATCATGATGCGCCTACTCCTGTATTAAAATCTCTTGTTAAACAACTGCACGCTCTTGCCAAATCGGAATGTGGCAAAGGACCAGTAACTTCAATGCTACTTTACGGCGGGGGGCGATAATGGGTGAAATTTCCCATCCTGTATTTGGTCGCTATGATCCAGATTTAATATGTGAATGCGGTCATCCGCGTAAATACCACAACCACATGGGATTATCGGAAAATCTGATAGTTGGAACGAATTGTAATGCTTGTCGGTGCAGAGAATTTAAAGAAAGACTGACAAAAAAGTTAGAAAAGAAAGAGAATGGATAAAGTCCGCATACACCTTCTCCCCGGCGGCAAGATGCCGGAAAGAAAAACAGCAGGCGCTGCATGTTTTGATGTATTTGCAAGAGCAATTGTCTCACCCCGAGAAATGGACCCTCAAAAAAGCTTTTTGAGAAAAACATTGTTCGATTTTCCAGGACTCGCCTCCTACAGATTAGAACCGAATGAGTCGGTACTTTTGGGGATAGGGTTTATAACCGAGATGGAGTTTCCAATGTATTACGAGATTAAACAAAGAAGCGGCTTATCCTCGGTATGGGACGTCATCGTGATAAATGATAATACCATCGTGGACTCTGATTATCGGGGAGAAGCCGGGGTCCGTTTAAAAAATATCGGTAATTGTCCTTTTCTGTTAAAAAGGGGCATGAGAATAGCTCAAATAAAATTTGAATTTGCGGTCATTCCTGAACTGGAAGAAGTGTTTTCATATGATGACCTGACGCAAACAGAAAGGGGAGCCAAAGGATTCGGTTCTACGGGTATGAAATAGTCAAGGCCGTCTCAAGACGGCTTTTTAATTGAAAAAATTCAAATTTAATGTACAATAATGTACAATATTCTCTATGAAAAAGGTTTATGTCGCTATGTCTGTCCCGATTTGCTTCGCGTAAAACGCGATTAGCAAATCGAGGATCCTCGATTTTGTAATCACGACGATATCGTGAACAAAATCGGGAGAGGGAGTAATTAAAATGAACAAAAAAAACAAAATTGTATATGTAGCAATGAGTGGGGGTGTAGATAGTTCCGTGGCCGCCGCCTTATTAAAGAAACGGGGACTTAATGTGGTCGGGGTTTTTATGAAACCCTGGTCTCCTGACTTATCCACAACTTCATCCATAACGACCTTCAAGGTCGTTAATCCACAGAGGGGGGCGTGTTTGTGGAAAGAAGACAGAGAAGACGCCATGAGAGTATCATCGGTCTTAGGCATACCGCTTAAAACATGGAACTTTTCCAAACAATATAAAAAGTCCGTTACGGACTATATGGTCCGCGAATATAAAGCCGGCAGAACGCCGAATCCCGATGTGATGTGCAATAAAGAAATTAAATTCGGCCTGTTTTTTGATAAAGCGATGAAAGAAGGTGCTGATTATATTGCTACCGGCCACTATGTGAGATTAAAGCTCAATGAACAAGGAACAAGGAACAAGGAACATGCTCACTGCTCACTGCTCACTGCTCGTGATTCAAACAAAGACCAGTCGTATTTTTTGTGGACTTTAAAACAAAAACAACTGGAGAAATGCCTGTTTCCGGTGGGGGATTATGTGAAACCAGAGGTCAGAAAACTGGCCAAAAAGTTCGGCTTGCCGAATCACGACAAAAAAGACAGCCAGGGGATCTGTTTTATCGGGCCTTTGGATATGAAGGATTTTCTTAAAACTAAAATTAAGCCAAGGAAAGGGAAGATATTAAATTTGGAAAGAAAAATTTTAGGGACTCATGATGGGGTCTACTACTATACAATCGGTCAAAGGCACGGATTGGATATTGGAATTGGTGGCGGGCCATATTACGTAGTTTCCAAAGATGTTAAAAAGAATATTATTTATGTCGGAGGCGAGAAGGATCTTTATTCTAAAAAACTTAAAGTTTCAAACATAAGCTGGGTAAACGAAAAGCCAAAGCTCCCGACTCAACTGGATGTCCGTCTGCGCTACCGAGCCGGATTAAAAAAAGCCACCCTAAAAAAGAACGGCATACTCGAATTAAAGACTCCAGAAAGAGCCATAACCTCGGGCCAGTCGGCGGTATTTTACCGAAAAGGGGAGTTGCTTGGCGGAGGAGTTATTATTTGATAGAATTGCTTTATGAACAAAGAAACACCGCCGGTATTAGACGATAATCTTAATGACGAAATGATGAATATTGTTGAAAAAGAACGGAAAGATGTTCGTCGTGAAAAATTTGATTTGAGTTCAACCAGAGTAGTTTTAGACAAACTATTGAGCGATGGTCTTATCAAGCCAGACGATAAATTATCGGATGTGATGGCGGTCATCGAAAAAGAGTTTAAAAGGATTGAAGATATATAGTTTACTGAATAATTTTTAGCAAACTATCCCCGGTCATTTCGACAGGTTTTTCTATCCCCATTAGTTCAAGAACTGTGGGTGCTATATCTGCCAAAAGGCCCGCTGCTTTAACCATGGCGGCTTCTATTTCATCATCTCGTCTTGTTCTCTCAAATTGTTTATCTACCAGATAAAACGGCACCGGATTGTCGTTATGTTTGGTTTCGCTTTCGCCAGACGATTTATATGTTAATGATTCTGCGTTGCCATGGTCGGCCGTCACTATCATGACTCCGCCTTTTTCTAATACTGCCGATTTTATTTTACCTACCGCTTCATCTACGGCTTGAATTCCTTTTACAGCAACCTCAAGGTTCCCAAAATGGGACAGAGTATCGCCGTTTGCAAAGTTAACTACAAAGAGATCATATCTATCCAGTTCAGATAAAACCCTTTCGGCTATATCACCGGCTTTCATTTCCGGATTTTCAGAAGGATTTTTTATAGATTCGGATAAAAAGTCCGTTTCGCCGTCAAAGGGCACATTTTTCAGGCAATTAAAAAAGTAGGTTACATGAGCATATTTTTCCGTCTCGGCGATATGGTATTGTTTTTTATTATTTTTACTTAATACTTCGGCAAGTCCGTTTTTTATCTCGGGAATAGGGAAGACAACATGAAGATTAGGACTCTCAACATATTGGGTTAGGGAAACAACAAAAAGATTATTTAATTCTTTTCTCTCGAATATATTGAATTCTTTATCTACAAAAGTTTCGGCGAGTTGTCTCATGCTGTCTTCTCTGAAATTAAAAAATATCAAAGCATCGTTTTTTTGGATGATTCCAGATTCGTCAACTATTATAGGCGGGATTTTAGAATCGTTTAATCCTTGGGAATAGAAATTTTCGAGTTTTTGATAAATATCTTGTGTTTTTTCTCCGGCGCCGGCTGTTAAAAGTTCATATGCCATCTTGGTTAAATCCCAATTCTTACCTCTATCCATAGCAAAATCTCGACCTATAATAGTGGCTATCTTGCCTATACCTTTTTGAGACAAGTAGTCGTTCACTTTTTTTATAAGAGCCGGGGCTTCCTTGAGGCCGGAATCCTTCCCATCAGTAAAAAGGTGAATTTTTAAATTTATAATGTTATTTCTCTTAGCCAGGTCTATAAGTGCGAAAAGGTAGGCGAGATAGGCGTGAACAGAACCTGAAGTAAGGAGTCCGGCCAAATGAAAAGTTGAGTTATTTTCGTGGACATGGGTGACGGCTTTAACCAAAACTTCATTGGAAAAAAAACTGCCGTCATCTATGGCCTTGTTTATTCTTGAAAGGTACTGGAAAACAACTCTACCCGCACCGATTGTAAGGTGTCCCACCTCGCTGTTCCCTGATTCTCCCCAAGTCATGCCTGCAGCTTTTCCGGAGGCCTGAAGAAGTAAAGAAGGATAATTCTGCTGAATGGAATCAATGTTGGGCGTTTTCGCGTTCAAAATAGCATTGCCAAGTTTTTGTTTGGAATATCCCCATCCGTCAAGAATTGTAAGAACCACAGGTTGCATAAAATTAGTATACCAAAAATTTATCAAACTGCGAGTTTCGCCACCAAACCAACCACTCCCAAGACTACCATTCGAACGCCCAGCGAGCGTTCTCATTGCGTTCCTCCTTCGCTCTCTCGCTTCGCTCGAACCGTGCCCGCTTCAGTCGGAAAAGCGCGCTTTAGGAGCAGTTGCTTTGGTTTCTAATACGAGAGCGACATCTTATTCTAAATCAGAACGTTCGGAAGCCGACGGGCTGAGATAGAGCAAAAACCCAGCAGAGTTTTATGTGGTCTGATTTGGGATAAGGTGGAGCGGGGTTTGCATAAAAACAAGATGTTTGGTATAATTTGCGTGTTAGTTATTAATTTTA
>CAZPLD010000029.1:0-8460 GCA_964587505.1 uncultured Candidatus Saccharibacteria bacterium
AAGGGACGAGCGACTGACGAAGGCAATGAGAACGCTCGCTGGGCGTTCGAATGGTAGTCTTGGGGCTGATGGCTCTGAAAATTTTTATTTGATTGTTTCCCGGCTTTTTCCTCACAAGAATATCGATGTCGCCATAGATGCCTTTAACAAATTGGGATATGAACTTGTAATCATCGGCGACGGACCGGCAAAGAATGACCTCAAAAAAATGGCCGGCAAGAATATAAAAATACTCGGATACAAAAAAGATAGCGAGGTTGCGGATTACTACCGCAGTTGCAAGGCATTTATCATGCCTCAAGAAGAGGACTTCGGTCTTACGCCTCTTGAAGCAATGAGTTTAGGCAAACCGGTATTGGCCTTGCGAAAAGGCGGCGCATTGGAAACGGTTGTAGAAAACATGACCGGAGAGTTCTTTGACGACCCTATTCCGGAGGCGCTGGCCGACGGCATCCGCCGATTAAACGAAAACTATTCAAATTACAGCCCGCTCGTAATTCAAAAATGGGCCGAAAAATTTTCCTGCGACAGATTCCGACAAGAAATGTTAAAATTAGTAGATACAAAATGAAACTGGCAATTATTACAATCAACTACAACAGTTCTGAGAATACGATAAAGTTGTTGGAATCCCTTAAAAACCAGACCGATAAGGATTTTGAGGTTATTGTGGTAGACAATAACTCTGACGATGTTGGAAAATTGATGGACTACAAAACCACTGAAACTAATATAATTTACATCAAAAATGACCGTAATCTCGGCTTTTCCGGAGGCAATAATGTAGGCATCAAAAAAGCCCTCGAAAATGGGGTAGATTGGGTCCTTTTGCTTAATAACGATACTTGGGTTGAAAGCTCGTTTATGAGACATCTAAAGGCCAGTTTGGAGGGTAAGGAGGGCATTGTGGGACTGGCTTTAGACGAAGGTGAGAGGACTGCCTTTGCCGGTAAAGTTGAATGGCTTAAACCCACCCTATCCCATATAACGACCTTGAAGGTCGTTATGACCAAATCTGTGGATAAGTTATATGTTATTGGGGGAGCGATGCTCATTCATAAGAGTGTGTTTGATAGAGTTGGCCTGTTGGACGAGAATTATTTTCTGTATTTTGAGGATGCTGACTTTTGCCAAAGAGCCCTAAAGGCGAGGATTCCGGTATCGTTTTTACCCGAAATAAAAATATCTCATTCGGTTTCCGCCACAACTAAAAAACTCGGCTCACCGATGCTCCTCCAGTACCACTACCGCAATGCTCTATATTTTAATTTGAAAAATGGGCCGTGGTGTATTAAATTGCTTGTCTGGCCATGGAGTTGGTTCGTCGCAGTAAAACAAATCGTTAAAATTATTATTGGTAAAAACAAAGAGCAGTCCTTTGCAATATTAAAGGGGGTATGGGACTGGCGTGCCGACAAAATGGGAAAAATACATGATTAAAAGAATTGGGATAGAGTGCGAATCAATCGAAAATGATACTTGGGGAGTAGCCCGTATGACAAGCAAACTCCTCGAGGAAATATCGAGACGTCCGGAGCTTGAAAAAGAGTTAGAATTTTGTTTATATTTTAAATCAAAAATTCCCGAATATTCTTACCTCAAAAATCCGATTTTTAAGAAAAAAATATTAAAGCTTCCGGTCATTCCGGCTTCATTCAGCTTGTATTATTATATCTACCTTCCTGTTTATCTATGGTTCAAGCGGGTTGATGTAATGTTTTTCCCGAATTACATGCTGCCTCTTATATTTTCCGGAAAATCGGTGGTTATGCTGACTGACGATATTTATTACGAGTCCAGAAACCCAAAACTTCCATTCCGTTACCGGCTAGCATACCGCATATTTACAGGATGGGCTGCCGCTCACGCTTCGCGTATCATGGCAATCTCCGAGACATCAAAGAAAGAGCTGACTAAATTATTTGGAATAAAACAGGAACGTATTTCGGTAAACTATTTGGGGGTAGATTCTCCTGATACGCAGAATAGGAATAACGAAAATCAATATGTTTTATATGTCGGCCAAGCTTTCCCACGCAGGCATCTTAAGGAAACGATATTGGCATTTGAAAAACTAATTACACAACAAAATGAACATCCTTACAAACTTGAGAATGTAAGTGTGGCAAAATTAAAATTGATTGCCATCGGACCCGATAAATATGAAAGGCCGACTATAAGTCCTCTTATTTCCGAAGTAAATAACCGGCTGGGCAGAGAAGCAATAATTCACAAAGATTATGTTAAAAATAGTGAGCTTGTCGAACTGTATGCTGGAGCGAAGGCTTTGATATATGTTTCCGACAGGGAAGCGTTCGGTTTGCCGCCAATGGAAGCACTTTCATTTGGAGTTCCGCCCGTAATCGCCGATAATGAACTAGGGCACGAACTTTTTGGAGAATAT
This sequence comes from uncultured Candidatus Saccharibacteria bacterium, assembly GCA_964587505.1. Lineage (GTDB taxonomy): Bacteria > Patescibacteriota > Minisyncoccia > 2-02-FULL-40-12 > GWA2-44-9 > 2-01-FULL-41-26. The sequence goes on from CAZPLD010000029.1 coordinate 2,405, forward strand.
GCATTTTATGTCGGTAATCCTAATCCCGACGGCATTGCCGAGGGCGTCCGCCAAGCTCTGATTGAATCGGAAAAAATACAGAAAATAAAAAGTTCCGGTCCGGAGTTTGTTAAGAAATATAATTGGAAAAGTTTTACTGATAAATTTTTGGAGATAATAAAAAATGATTATTAATATCGGTTCAAAAAACTTAATAAAAGTGGAGGCTGTAAAAGAAATTTTAGAGGACTACGTTCATTTAAGAGCAGCTGAAATTATTGTCACGGAATCATCATCGGAAGTAAGCAATCAGCCTAAATCTTTGGAAGAAACAATAAAAGGAGCAATGAATCGCGCAAAAAATTCTTTTAATAATTGTAATTATAGTTTTGGTATCGAATCCGGCTTAATGGCGGTACCTCATACAAAAACTGGCTACATGGATGTGTGTGTATGCGCAATATTTGACGGCAAAGAATATCACTTAGGCCTTTCTTCCGCATGGGAAGCACCGAAAAAAGTTGCTGACTATATGCTCAAAGAAGGTTTGGATATGAATGATGCCGCATTTAAAGCTGGCCTAACTAAAAATCCAAAAGTAGGTTCCGCAGAAGGCTTGGTAGGAATAATGACAAAAGGCCGATTAACCCGCAAAGAATATACTAAAGAGGCCATAAGAACGGCATTAATTCATATAGATGTTCGGAATAAATAAAAAGTTACTTAATTGGGTTTTTGCGGCACAGCTTGTTTTATTCGGTTTGATAGTAACCGGTATTTTACCGCGCACGGTTGTGCCGTATCTGGCCATAGCTTTGATGGTGTATGTATTATGGGCTTCGCTTGAAGATGCAACGATATTTTTTGTCCGTTCAATTCCGTTTTTTGTTGCTATACCGCTCACGGCGACTTTTGATAATTTTAACACATGGAGAATACTATCGGCCATTTTATTCTTAAAATGGGTATGGCCTCAAATTTCCAATTTTCAATTTTCAAAAAAATTACAAACCCACTCAAAACTACTAATACCACTGCTTTTATTGGCAATCCTGTCTGTCATTCCCGCTCTTGATAAAATTTTGGCGGTAAAAAGAATAATATACTTCATCAATTTAAGTTTAATCGGCGCGGTAATTTATAACTTGGCAAAGAAAGAAGAATTTGCCAAAAGATTAATTAAAAACATCTCTATACCTGTTGTTATCGTAACTTTAATAGGTTTCCTCCAGCTTGGCTCAACATATCTTATGGATATCTATCAATTCATGGGGTTTTGGGCAGGCAAGGTGCAGTTCAACCAATTCGGTGCCGGCTGGTCATATATCGTTTATAATCTGGGAAACACTTGGTACGCTTATTATGGCGAACAGATTTCATTGAGAATGTTCTCTCTCTTTCCTGATTCACATTCTTTCCCTCAATTTATTCTGCTTGGACTTCCGGCGATATTTGTTGTGTTTTACAATAAGAAAAAGTTACTAACCATTTTAGTTTCTTCGATTTTTTTAGCAGCCATTTTGACTGGCACGAGGGGAATATGGGCCGCCGGAGCGGCTTCGGCTATTATCGCCGTTTTCGGAATTTTATGGTTCTGGAAAATAAAACTGAACCAGGAAAATCAAAAAATATTCCGAAAAATATCGCTAAGTTTTATCGCTTTTTTTGCATTATTCATTATTGCCTTTCCGATTTTTGCTTCGCCCCAGTTCCGACTTTATAAACTGGATTCGGATTTACTGGCAAAGAGGGTGCGCTCAATTATAAACTTTGGCGAAACGTCAAACAAAGAAAGAATAAGAATCTGGAAACTTTCTCTGGAATCTATAAAAAAACACCCGCTTCTGGGTGTCGGGATAGGAAATTTTCCGGTGGTTTTAAATCAGGACTTGGCTTTAGCCAAAGCCGGTTCATCGGCACATAATATTTACCTGCAAATTACCGCCGAGATGGGAATTCCGGCTCTGGTGTTTGCTTTCTGGTTTTTGTTGATTTTGGTACAAAGGATTTATAAAAACTTCATAACATCAAAGGACTGGGAAATAACTATTTATAACGGCGCGGCTTTGATATTCGTACCCTGGATTTTAGTTTATTGCCTTACTGACGTGGCCCTTTTTGACGAAAGAGCGTTTTTGATGTTTGTGGCGACTGTTGCAATAATTTTAAGTACAAAAAAACCCGACTAAGCCGGATTTCATGCCACTTTCTTGCTTTTAACTAAGTTGTCTAGTGTAACAGTTTCGTCATGACCATTAAGAATATAATGAGTAGCTTCAGCCCTTTCACCAAGTCCAAACATAGATGGAATTTTAAATTTAAAATTACCACAACCGCCCATTATAAGCCGGTCTAAAAAGTCCCTCACTTCATACACTGTTAACGGCTCTTCAGTGTCTTTAATTGTCTTTCTGGTCATGTATCTGATCGAATCTGAAGATATCATTATTCGCCTCCTGTTTAGTTGGTAAAAATCTAAAGAAATGATAGACTATATATTGTTTAATGTCAAATTCAATAGTTACAATTAATCTCGTGGTTCTGAACGGCGAAAAGTACATCCGCCATTGTTTGAATTCCATAAAAAACCAAACCTATCCGCATAATCAAATTGAAATTAATATCCTTGATAATGGTTCAACAGATAAGACAAAAGAAATAATTAGAAATTGGAAATTAGAAATTAGAAATTCCAGTTTTGCTGCTTTCAATTTTGTTGAAAGCAAGCAAAATCTGGGTATGTGGCCAGGCCATGAAGAATTATTAAAACATTCCGCCGGAGAGTATGTGGTTATTTTGTCGGTTGATGTCATTCTTGATAAGGATTTCGTTTCAAATGCGGTTAAGACAATGGATAAAGATGAAAAGATAGGCGCTCTTCAGGTAAAAGTATATGCATATGACATTGGCAACATCGGGGAGGGGGAATTGCCTAAAAAAATTATCGACACCTGCGGATTCCAAGCATACAAATCCCGAAGGATAGTAAATATAGGCCACGGGGAAACAGATAACGGGCAATTTAACCAAGAAAAAGAGATTTTTGCGGTTGAAGGAGCGGTTCCGATTTTCAGGCGTGATGCCCTCGAAAACATTCGAATAGGTGGCCCTTCGAATTCCTCAGGGCGATTTCCTTCGGAAATCGCCGACCATGATATCTTCTGGTATGCGGAGGATCTTGACGTTGCTTGGCGAATGAGAGTGTTCGGATGGAAGCAGTTGTTTGTGCCCGATGTAATTGCCTGGCACGACCGTCAGACCACCAAGAATTTAAGAAAAACTTTTGCCGATTTTCTTAAAATACGGAAGCAATTACCATTGCAAAAACGCCGTTTAGAATGGCGCAATATCCGCTTTACAATTATCAAAAATGACTATACAATAAATATCTTAAAAGACCTGCCTTATATATTCAAGCGGGAGGTAATGATGCTTGGTTATATAATCATTTTTGAGCCCAAAGTGCTTGGCGAAGTGCCTACATTTTTCAGGCTTCTTCCCAAAATATTAAGAAAGAGGGGACAAATTATGAAGCGCAGAGCCGTCGGCCCGGCAGAAATGAGAAAATGGTTTATTTAAACGATCAACATAACTTTATCCAGTCCGATTTCAACGAGAGACCGAGATTCAACAAAAAACGCCTCGGCGTTATTGTTTTAGTTTTATTTTTGCTTGCCGTCGGCTATTTCAGCTTTAGGTTAGGAGGAAAATCCAATGTCATCGAAGTCCAGACCGAGTCAACTCCTTTCTGGCAAAAAGTTGCCAGTATTTTTAATCTAGTTCCCGAACCGGTTGACCCCGACTATATAATGCCCTCACAGGAACCGGACCGATTTGATGTGTTGGTTCTGGGTTTAAGAGGAGAAGACGACCCGGACGCAAAAGACGGCGGAGCCCTTCTTACCGATACAATGATGGTTTTAAGCTTTGACAAGATTACCAAAAAAGCTTCTCTGGTATCTATTCCCCGTGATCTTTACGTAAAAATAGATAAAAATAAAAAAGAGAAAATAAATACGGCTTACGAGTACGGCTATTACAATAAAAACGGGGGGCTTAGTTATGCGAAAGAATTGATTTCAAAAATAACCGGAGTTTATGTAGACAAAGCTGTGGTTCTGAACTTTTCTTCTTTTGAAAAAATAATAGACCAAGTCGGGGGAATAGACGTCACTCTGGCCCAACCATTCGAAGAAGCCCAGCAATGGGGATTTCCATTTTCTTTACCGGCCGGACCCAATCATCTGAACGGACAAGATGCTCTTTATTATGCTCGTTCCAGATTCTCATCCAACGATTTTGACAGGTCAAGACGCCAGCAGGAAGTGATATTTGCCTTAAAAGACAAACTAACGAATCTTAATTTCTGGTCTGATCCGCTCAAGACGCTCTCCATCCTGAATAGTATCCGTTCAAATATTAAAACCGACATTAATATCTGGAACACCAAAGAATTGCTGGACTTGTCCAAAGAAGCCGGCACTTCCGGAAAGATTAAAAAATACGTCATAACCACCGACAATCTTCTTTATGAATCCCGCGCTAAAGAAGCCTACATACTTCTGCCGAAAGGAGATAATTTTACTCAAATAAAACAACTCTTCCAAGACAACCTGAAATAATTATGATTTCGATTGTTATTTTAAGCTATAAAAATCCGGCATTATTAAGATTGTGCCTGTCCTCATTTGCCAGATCGTTATCGGCCGTTTTAGATTACGAAGTTATTGTCGTAGATAACGAAACATCACCGGAAACACAGAGCGTGGTATTGGATGAATTTCAGAATAAATTTAAAAAGATTAAACTCATACCCCTACAAAAAAACTGTGGATACACAAGGGGAGTAAATGAAGGGATTAGAGCTTCCAATGGAGAATATATCGTATATTTTAATTACGACGTTGTGGTCGAACCCGGCACCGTAGAGAAACTTTTCGACTACTTTAAAAAACACGCCGACATAGGTTTGCTGGGCCCGAAGTTAATTAACTTTAACGGAACAGACCAACCGTCTTGTTTCAGATTTTATTCGCCTTGGACTGTTGTCTGCAGAAGAATCCCGCACTTGCCTTATGCTAAAAATATTCTCAGCAGATTTTTAATGAAGGATTCAGATCTTTCAAAAATACAGGAGGTAGACTGGGTTTCCGGCGCCGTATTTATGACCTCAAAAATCGCCGTTAAAAAGGTGGGGCTTCTTGATGAAAAGCTATACCACTATTTCAGCGACGTTGACTGGGCAAGGCGTTTCTGGGAAAATGGGTACAGAGTTGTCTATTTTCCGAATATAAAAATATTTCATTATCACGGACAAACATCTCGGGGAAGATTAGGGATTCTGGAATTTATCTTTAACCGCGCTACCAGATGGCATATCAAAGACGCAATTTTTTATTTCAGCAAACATGGACTGCGGATACCGTCATACCGGTAAATAATTTACCAAAAATGATAAGAACAAAACAAGTTTTAATTATAAGCATAATCGTTTCTCTCGCTCTTGGCTTTGCGGGCGGTTTCTTGTTTAAAGATTTCAGCAGCGGAAATTCTGTGGCGACAATCAAGCAACTTATAAATCTTGATGACGGCAAGCCGGAAAATGTTGATTTTTCACTTTTTTGGAAAGTATACAACGACCTTAGCGCTAAATATGTCGACAAAGGGAAAGTTGACCCTCAAAAAATTCTTTATGGAGCCATCAACGGGCTGGTCAATAGCGTCGGCGATCCCTATACGGTCTTTTTTGAACCGGTCACAAGCAAAAAATTCCAGGAAGAAATATCGGGAAGTTTTGGCGGAGTAGGCATTGAGATAGGAAAGAGAAATAATATCCTTACAGTTATAGCTCCTATCAAAGACACGCCTGCTTTTAAAGCCGGGATCGTAGCGGGAGATAAGATATTAAAAATAGACGGCAAATCAACAGCAAATCTGGCAATTGAAGAAGCCGTGAATATGATAAGAGGCAAGAGGGGAACTAAAGTTGTTCTGACCATACAAAACAGCACCACCAAAGATATTGAACTTATCCGAGACGCTATAAAAATACCGACCATTGATTGGAAGCTGGTTGA
>CAZPLD010000030.1:0-8324 GCA_964587505.1 uncultured Candidatus Saccharibacteria bacterium
GCCATGAATGCTTCGTCCAAGTCCTTGCAAAGTTCCGGCTTTATTTCTTCAAACTTTTTGTGGTTCTTTAGGGTTTGGGCTCCTACCATTTTGCCCTTGTAGATCATATCCAAAAGCGGAGGCACATGCTTTCTCCTCTTGGCATCGCCGTAAATGTCGTACCAAATCCAATGCGGACACTGGAAAAACTTATAAAAATGTTCAGCTCGTAATGGTTTTTTCATATATTTAAATCGGGAATCATTTTGTGCCGGCTGGCCAGTTCCACATAGTGGCAATGGTCGCAGTGGCCGTCTTTGCCGGCTGTGCCTGACGTAGGGGGTGTGTCGGAACGGGCAAGCTCTACGGCGTTTTCAAAAGCCGGGCCGACCCAGTCTGTATTAACCTTAACCGGCCTGACCTCCTCTGTGAATTTTAAGGAATTATAAAAACCGGTTTCTCCTTCTTTGACTACTTTATAAAAAACGAAAAACGCTTCAGGATAAGTCTCATACCCCTTTTGTTTTAATATGTAATTGTATACATCCATTTGCTTCTGGTAGTCGTCATAAATGGTTATTTCTTTTGCGCCGGAAGATTTATAGTCGATAACCCCCAAAGAACCGTCTGAAAATTCAAGCACGTCATCAACAGCGCCGTATAGATAAGCATTGAGGTCTTCGTCAAAATAAGAAATGCCTTTAAAATTATTCCTCCATTCGGAGAGTTCTTCGCCACTAAAGAGTTTTGCATCTTTAATCCCATATTTTTTTAGAACCGGCGGAAGAATCCCTTTTTCACGATAGGTATCAAATTCTTTTTTAACAAGGTAGTCCACGGCTATCGAAAGCGTAAATGGATATCCGGGAGGCCTTTTGACCTTATGATGCAAATCCAGCCAAAAACACCTCGGACAATCAAGAAATAATTTCAACCCGCTCCGGGAAATTTTTAGAGTTCCTATTTTAGACATAAGGAAATGATATATTAAAAGCGAGAGAATTGAAAGTTTAAATTAAAACTCCCCATTAAGGGGAGTTATGCCTGAATATTGTACAATTGAGTATATTTATTTTTAATATAGTTGATAAAGGGCGCGGCACTAAATCCTTCGTCGGTTACTTTGACCAACAATTCATCTGCGGAATAATATCTTCCATGTACGTGAATATTCTTTCTAAGCCACTTAAGCAAATTTTTGAAATTACCCTTAGCAATCTGGGACAAAAGGTCGGGAATTTCTTTTAATGCAGCTCCATAAAACTGGGCGGCATAGAGGTTGCCTAAAGCATAACTTGGGAAATAACCGAACGAACCATCTGACCAATGAACATCCTGCAAAACCCCCTCTGAATCATTTTTAACCTCTAGTCCTAGATATTCCTTAACTTTTTGGTTCCAGATACTGGGCAGGTCTTCAACTTCAATCTGACCATCAATCAACAGCTTCTCTATTTCAAACCTTAAGATAATATGGAGATTGTATGTTACCTCATCAGCATCTACCCTGATTAATGATGGCTGAACGCAATTTATTGCCCCGTAAAAATCCGCCAAAGATATTTTCTTAAATTGAGGTACCATCATCTGCATTTTTGGGTAAAAGTAAATCCAGAAAGGCATTGAATGGCCGACAAAATTTTCCCACAAACGCGATTGTGATTCATGAACACCGAAAGAAACGGCCTCGGCCATCGGGGTGCCAAAAAATTCAGGCAATAGTCCTTGCTCATACATAGCATGACCGCACTCATGAACTAAACTCAAGACACAGTCATTTACAAAGTTTCTTCGCTTACATCTAGTGGTAATTCGGGCATCAGTCGGATGGAAGCTGGTAGAAAAAGGATGGACGCTAAGGTTAACTCCTCCTGAATTTATATCGTATCCGATCTTTCTGGCAACCAGCTTTGCAAACTTCAGCTGGAGACCAATCTCAACCGGCTTTTTAATAACATCCGACTTAATCCAGGAAGAAGTTCCGTGTATTTTTTGAATAAACGGTACAAGAAAATATTTTAAATCTTTAAATATGACTTCTAATTTGGCAGTATCATATCCTGGTTCGTATTCATCAAGCAAAGCATCATATAGAGTCTGTCCTTTTTCTTGTAAATAAGCTGCCTCTTGCCTCTTGAGATCGACAATCTTCTTCAGATAGGGCTCAAAAGGTTTAAAATCGGCCTTTTCTTTTGCTGCTTCCCAAACCTGCTGAGATTCTCCGGCAACCCTTTGTTGTTCTTCAACAAATTCCGGTGGGAGTTTCTTGTCGCGTTCAAAATCTTCAAGGGCCATATTAACAATACAATTCTCCTTATCATCAAGAAATCCCTTATCTGCTTTTTGTTTTGCCACTTGAAGCAGCTGCTCAAAATCGGAAGATGTCGCCTTGCGGTGTCTTAACCCCGCAAGATAAGCCGAGAGATTTGCTCTCGCCTGGTGGCCCTTGTGGGTAGTGGGCATGTTAACGGATTGGTCCCACTCGAGAAGAGCCATGGAAGACTCCAGATGGGTTAATTCCTGCAGGCATGCCACTAGTTCGGCTATTTGACCGGAATAGGTTCCCATGAAACCTCTTTTTTGCCTACAATGTTAAAGTTCTTGGAGAGAAAATACAACAAAATAATGACTTGGTCAATTGATTGACTAAAGCACTAAATTATGTTTAAATCTTGTGAAGTTATTTACCAATCAGGAGTTCGAAGTGAAGGGTCTTTATCCTCCAATCAAACCCTATAACCATAGTTTTCTGCAAGCCGGCAACCACAAGATTTATTACGAACAATGTGGCAATCCAAAAGGATTTCCTGTTCTGTTCTTCCATGGCGGCCCCGGAGTCGGATGCAGTCCAAAAGACAGGAGATATTTTAGCCCCAAACTCCGCACTATACTTTTTGACCAGCGGGGCTGCGGCAGAAGCCGACCGGTGGCTTGTCTGAAAGAAAACACAACATGGCATTTGGTTCAGGACACGAAAGCTATTTTAGATAAACTGCAAATTGAGAAAGTACTCGTCGTTGGAGGTTCTTGGGGTTCAACGCTCGCTCTCGTTTTTTCCGTTACCTACCCCCGGATGGTGGCTGGAGTTGTTGTAAGGGGTATATATCTCGGAGAATATAGCGAAATTGATTACTCCGCTAAAGGCCTGATGGCCCAACATTTTCCGGAAGCTTGGGAAAGATTTACCCGCCTTCTTCCTCCAGACGGGAAGAAAAATCCGCTTGCGTATTTTTATGAGAAGGTCTTGTCAATGAGTGAAGAGAAAAAAAAGAGAAAGCTTCTTTACGAATGGACAATGTTTGAGGATAGGCACTGCCCCTTGCAACCGTCAACAGACAAGGAGGCTGAAAAAGAAATGGCCGGACTGAAACCGAAAGACATTGAAGCGATAGCCGCTCTGGAGATATATTACATTTATAACAGCTGTTTTCTTAAGCCAAATTTCATTCTCAACAATGTGCATAAGATTCCCAGGAACATCCCTGTTTCTATCATCCACGGCTACTACGACATAGTCTGTCCGGGAATAAACGCCCATCGCCTCCATTCGGCATTAAGAAATCACGATGTCCGAATGAACTGGATTTTCTCGGGCCATTCAAAAAGCGATCCGGAAATGCACGAAAAGATCATATCTGAAGTAAACCGAGTTTATAGAGAGATTAGGCACCATAAGTAAAGTCAAGACGACCCAATTTTTTATTGGGTCTTTTTGTTTTCTACAGAGAATAGACTATCCTTCCGTTCTCAAAGACATGGAACGAATCATTTTCTTCGGAAACCGTGAACACGGTTGTTCCTTTGAAAATATAGGAGGCGGCAACTGCCGATAAGTGCCGTGAGTGAACTTTGCCCTTAAAACCAAACTGCTCGGAAAGGTCTTTGAACCTGCCGGGATGAATTTTGTTGGCGACAACTTTGGGCCTCAAACCCTCAATGATAATCCCGGAATCCAGAATCTTGCCGTTTTTATTAATTAAAATTGCCCCGTCAAAATCCAGAGTGGATTCAACTTTGTAATGCTTGCCCTCTTTAACAAGGTCTTTCAGATTAACATGATGTTTTTTGTAAATATCTTGGCCGCTGTCGGGAGTATCCGTAAAACTATTCCATTTGTCCTGCCAGCCCAAAATAACGAACAAGCCGAAAGCCCGGCGCCGGTTCATGACATTTAAAATAACCTCGCTCAATATAAGTTTGGTATTTAAGGAGGCATGAGTTTTGGACTTTCTAAGCGCCTGTCTGATTTTGGCAATGGTTTTGTTTACATCTATCTGCTTAGCCCGGTTCAGGCTTCGGATATAGTTTGCCAGAAGCCATGAGCTATATTGAAAATTCCCACCATGGCCTGCGTGAAAAATTATTTTACAGCCTATTTTCTTGCACACATCGGCTTCGGGAACACTATTCTTTTTTTTCAGGTCGCCTCCTTTAACAAAAATATCCGGTTTAATCTTAGCCAACTCTCTGGAAACACTCATGTCTTTGGGATTGTGCGGGTGGTGGCTCAAGATAACCTCATCAACTTCTTCAATCGCTTCCAGTATCTCTTTGCGTTCATTTTGGTGCATAAAAACCTGGGTCTTTTTGTTTTGCAGCCAGTTATCGTTGTTCAAAATAACCACCAGCTTATCTCCCATTTTTTTGGCTTCCTTTAAAAGCCGAATATGACCGATATGAATCGGGTCAAATCCTCCTGACACGGCAACTATAATTTGTTTTTGGTTTTTATTTCCCATGGCACTTCTTGAATTTCTTGCCTGAACCGCAAGGACAAAGGTCGTTTCTTCCAACTTTCAGTTCACTGTCGCGGTGAGCAGGTTCATTGATTACCGGCTGATGAGCATGGCCGGCCGAATCGCCGATAATATCGGGGCGCTTCTCTTCCAGTTTAGCAATCTTCGGCTGTTCCACGAAACTAACCTTGAATATCAAGTTCGCAACTTGTCCTTTGATTGATTCCGTCAGTTGATTGTACATATTCTGTCCTTCTATTTTATATTCTACCAAGGGGTCTCTCTGACCATAAGCCCGCAGACGCACTGAATCGCGTAAATATTCCATCGCTTCAATATGGTCTATCCATGATTCGTCGATAGTGCGAAGCAGAACAAGTTTTTCCAGACGCCTCATACTTTCAGCTCCAATTTCTTTTTCTCTTATTTCATATAATCCTTCTGCTTTTTTGATAATGAATCCGGATAACTCTTCTTTGTTTCCAGCTTTGGCAACTTCAACTAATTGATTGGTAATTTCGCCGTCAACGGGCAACAATGCTTTCAATGATTCCCCCATCTCATCTATATTCCATTTATAATCTTGCCCTTGGGTGTGAAAATTCACAAGATTCCTGATTTGAGTCCGCAAGTAATCCAAGACAATATCTTTTGAGCTTTCGGACGACAGAATTTCTTTTCTTAAACGGTATGTGGCTTCACGATGCTTGTTCATGACATCGTCATATTCCAAGACATATTTTCTAATATCAAAATTATGGCCCTCAATTCTTGACTGGGCTTGGGCAATAGCGCTTGAAACAAATCTGTTCTCAATAACATCATCTTCGCCTACTCCGAGCCGGTCCATTAAATTTTTTAATTTATCGCCCCCAAAGACACGGACAAGTTCATCCTCCACAGAAACAAAAAATCTCGAAGAGCCCGGGTCACCCTGCCTCCCGGCGCGTCCCCGCAGCTGGTCGTCTATCCGCCTTGCTTCGTGGCGTTCAGTACCTATAACATGCAATCCGCCCATGCTTCGACTTCGCTCAGCATCTTTGGGAACCTGTGGGTTCCCTCCGAGAATAATATCCACGCCTCTGCCGGCCATGTTGGTTGCCACGGTCACCGCTCCCGGCCGGCCGGCTTGGGCATGCATTTCCGCCTCTTTCTCGTGTTGTTTAGCATTTAAAACATTATGAGGAATCCCTTCTCTTTCAAGCATCAACGAAAGCATTTCATTTTTCTCGATTGAAACCGTACCAACAAGAACCGGCTGGCCTTTCTCGTGCATTTCTTTTATCTCTCTGACAATTGCTCTTAGTTTGCCGGCTTCTGTTTTGTAAATCCTGTCCGGCATGTCTTTTCTTACCATCGGTTTATTTGTCGGGATAACAATAGAGTCCAGTTTATAGACCTTGTGAAACTCTTCGGCAGACGACTGGGCGGTTCCGGTCATGCCGGCCAGTTTTTTGTACAAACGGAAATAGTTCTGAAAAGTAATTGTCGCCAATGTTTTGGATTCTTTTTCTATTTTTACGCCTTCTTTGGCTTCAACCGCCTGGTGAAGGCCCTCGGACCATCTCCGGCCGGGCATCAACCGCCCCGTGAATTCGTCAACGATTATCACTTCGCCGTTCTTCACGACATAATCGCGGTCACGCTTGAATAATATTTGGGCTTTAAGTGCCTGTTCCATGTGGTGGACATGCCTCGTACCGCCTTCATCATATATGTTGGTAAGTCCCAGCGCTTTCTCAACTTTTTCAATTCCGCTTTCAGTTATAGAAACGGCTTTTAGTTTTTCGTCTACATTGTAGTCCTCGTTTTCAACAAGGCGCGGGACAATTTTGGAAAACGTCTCGTATAATTTTCCGGAATCCTCATCGGGTGCGGAAATTATCAAAGGCGTTCTAGCTTCGTCTATTAAAATAGAGTCGACTTCGTCAACAATTGCGAAGTTGTGGCCCTTTGCTTGGGCCATCTGCAATTCCTCATAAGCCATGTTGTCGCGGAGATAGTCAAATCCGTATTCATTGTTTGTTCCGTAAGTAATGTCGGCCAAATATGCTTCCCTTCTTGTAACCGGTCTTAAAAATTCGTGAACAATCCTAAAACTTCCTTCGGTATCGCGTTCTTTGTCTTCGCTTTTATCGGTATGGGAGGAATCGTACAAATAGCTTGCTTCGTGATTGATACAACCGACACTCAAACCCAAAGCATTGTGTATCTGCCCCATCCAAACCGCATCGCGCCTTGATAAGTAATCATTTACAGTAACCACATGAACTCCGGCACCGGTTATGGCGTTTAAATACGCGGCCAAGGTAGCAACTAATGTTTTACCTTCTCCGGTTTTCATTTCGGAGATATTTCCTCGATGTAGAGTTATACCGCCCATCAACTGAACATCAAAATGACGCTGACCCAATGTGCGCTTTGAAGCTTCCCTGACTGCGGCAAAGGCTTCAGGAAGTAGCGCTTCAAGCGCTACTTCCTGTCCTGAGCTTGTCGAAGGACTATCTTGTAATCGTTTCCTGAATTCGACGGTTTTTTCTTTTAATTGAGTATCCGAAAGTTTCTCGAAGTCCTTTTCGAGTTCATTTATGCGGTCAACTACGGGCTGTAGTGATTTAATATAGCGGGCATTCGCATCCCCGAATATCTTAGATAAAAACGGCATTATCCCGTCATTTTAGCACGGTTTTCGGCAAAAATAAAGGTCGCTCAACCCATCCCCATTTGTCGGCCTGTTGGATTACGACTTATTGTCTTCTTCGGACAAATAGTTAAATTATCCTCAATTTAGTTAACAAATACGGGTCCCGCTCTAAGAATCACTCCCATATTTGTTTAATAACCTAAATTATCGGCTAATTTAACTATTGTGTTGCCCTCGAAACCAAACGGCCTTAAATGGAGATGGGTTTCGCTTTTATTATTAACGCAGCCCGGCATTTTATTTCAGACCCGCAACAGGCGGGCTTGGTGTTCTGAAGGAGTAGGTTTTAAAAGCTATTCAAGGTTCAGGCTTTCCGTCAGATGAGCAAGATAATTTAACCCTTGTATAATATGACTGAAGAACCCGCCGTGGTGAGGACAAGTGGAGATTGCCGCTGGAACAATCGAAACGGGCTGAAATAAGGTGCTGGGCGGAGTGATTATTCTTTTGGCTGCCTTGCCAAATCTGTTCCACATTCGCGTTTCTACGCTCAGTATTTCCTCGCTCTTCGCTCGGTCATTTTCTCTTTGAATTTTTTTATCTGGGTTTGGAGTTCGTCTTTGACGTCTACGATGGCGTTACGAAGGTCTTCGTGAGTACATGTCGCTCTTAGCAACTTGCCCCCGAGAGACAAATTAACCTCGGCGGAAAAAACCATGCCCGAACGATGGTGCTTTGACGGCATTCCTATCTCTACCTTCGCCTGCCCCTTATCGTTCCCTATCAGGTGGTCCAGCCCGCCTATTTTTTCTTCAATAAAAATCCTCAATGGCTCATCCAGGATTATGTTTTTTGTAGAAATATCTATACGCATTTTATTTTGTAATATCTGCTCCTAATTTATATGAATTAAATTCCGACTCGTTAATAACAAATATCGCTCCCCAGTCCCGGCCCGACTGGGT
>CAZPLD010000031.1:0-8241 GCA_964587505.1 uncultured Candidatus Saccharibacteria bacterium
CTGACTGACCACAATAATTCTAAGGCCTGCCTATTTCGACCTGGCAAACTTTAAAAGTGGTTTACAACTTTAAATTTAATTTCATTTCTAATTCAATAGCATCAATTTTTTCTTGCTGTCCTGATTGTCAATGTCCTTTCATTGGACTGCCTGCCTCTGCGAATGATATATCGAAATTTCGATATGTCCGTTAGCAAAGGCAGAAAGTCCTAAAACCCCAAAATCGACCTACTCAAATGGCTCGATAATATCTCGTAAAATTAATACATTCATCATGATTTTACTTCTTTGGCTAAATCTATTTTTCGTTGTAAAACCTGCCTAATTGAACTAATTTGCCTATTAACACTAATCGAAATACATTTAAAAGTCAATGGTGGTAATCCACGACTTCAATACTAATTATAGAGGTTATCTCAAGGCCCGCAAGGGGTCAAGTGTGGATAAATCAGGCCATATTTTGGCGTAAAATCAAGGTTTATCTATTTGACCCCGACGAGCCTGTTGCCATACCCCCAAATTATGCCATTTTCGGTCAAAACCGGGCTTATGTCTGAACTTATACTCACGTCAATAGTCCACATCAAACCGCCACTGCTATTTAGTCCAAAAAGCTTGCCATTCTGGGTCGAGAAATACACATTTCTATCTTTACCAATGGCTATTTGGCTGTTTATTCTTGAATCAATATAATAACGCCATTTAATCTCCTTCGTTAACTTATCTAGAGCTATCATTTGAGATCCCGAAGCGAGGTTATAATTCGTAAAATCAAGACCAACCAAAAGATCGGTTGGCGAAACGGCAACCATAGTAGTTGAAATACCATTTGAATCAATGGGGGTCTTTGTTAATTCTCCGGCTTCGGTTAATTGGACAAGATAATGTCCGACTGACGAATTAATTTTATTAGTATCCAGATCAAAGGACGGATGAGAGGGTAGATAACCATATCCTTCGGGAAATGTAGCTTCCCACACTTGGCTCCCAGTTGCTAAATCATAAGCATAAAAATAAGAATGGCCGCTTACTCTTGCCGGAATAACTATGTTTCCGTTTTCAAGAATGATCGGTGAAAAGGTGCCAAAATTACCGATTGGATTTCCTATCTGCCATTTTAATGAGCCGTCCGGTCTCAAGGCGTTTAGTTTGTTATTTCCCCATGAAGCAAAATAGACGCTGCCGTCCTTGGCTAAAGTTAAGGGCCCCGTACCCGTTCCCGCGCTGTCATACGTCCATTTCAAGGAACAGTCGGGATTTAACGCAGCAACAACACCGTCCTTACCGAAATAAACTGTCCCGTCAGACAAAATGACTGATGTACTGGGTTTAGTATTGGTAACGCAAGGGTAAGGCAATTTTTCGGCGCCGTTTTTGTCTAAACTATACAATCCGGACGTTATACCGTCGGAAGCGCCGAAAAACACGTCACCATTGGCAGAAACAACCGGCTGACTGATGGCTCCGACGGCATCAAATGGCCAGCTTATCGTCGCCCCAGCACCCGGCCCGGTTAAATTACCGGAAAAAGATGTGTGATATTGGTCTTTTCCAAGCATAGCCCAAGAATTGGCATCTATAGCGGTCGGAAAGCTGATTTCGCCGATATTAGAAATGTCCGACTCCTCACAATTATCGACTTCGCAAGCCGATAACTTAGTTTTTAAGGCAAAATAAAGCGTCTGGCCATACTCGTAGGCGACACTAAAAGAGGCGCTTTGAGACGCCCCTTTTTCTCCCACGTTCGGCAAGCTGGAGCTGGCCACCACTGTGGCCATATCCCATATGCTATCGTCGTTGGAAAAATCATCAAGAGAATATCTTAAGTCATAGCTTAAACTCGCTGGTAAAGTATCTAAGTCCTCTGGTGCTGACCACGAAATTGTGAGGGGAGAGTTCAGAGTGGCAACCAAGTTGGTTACCATTGATGGTGCCAAGGCAACATAGCCGCTGTTACTTGCTTTTGGCGTGCCATTAACCGGGTTTCCGGCAGCATCAAGGCCATTTTTGGTTACACCATCATTAGTAGCCCAATTGGCTTGTTCATCGCCAGATTGTTTAGGGTTTATGCGCTCCATAGACGATCTTGTGTCTTTATTTCCGGAATACCATCCGTCGGTGTTGGAAACTTTGTCTTGGAGCATGTTAGAGGCATCGCGAAGTTCAATTATTTCACCAGTATCTGATAGGGCTCCAGTATATATTTTATCAGCTGAAATATCGGAAATCGTAGTGTCATCGGTTCTTTCAATTAAATAAAAACCAAACGGCCCGATCGAACCGGTTAAACTTATCTGCGGATCGGGAGAAGCTCCGGTGAGAGACTTCAGAGCCCAGCCAGATAGGTCAATCGTCTGGCTGGTAGTGTTGTAAAGTTCCATCCATTCGTCATTGCTTGATGTCGCCGTCCCCATCCAGGCAACCTCGTTTATTACTATGGCTCTTAGAGGAGTGCCGCCATCAGGTGTTGGAGTAGGTGACGGTGTCGGACTGGGGGTTGGGGTTGGTGTCGGAGTAGGTGTTGAAGATGAACCACCTCCGCCACCGCCTCCACTAGACACAAAAGTGGGAGCTGGGGTTTGGACAATGTCACCCACAGTAATTAAGTCTTTTATTTCTGCAAATGTTGCCTGGCCAATTCCGCTTACATTCAAGATATCTTCTATTTTTCGAAAAGGACCTTGGGTCACCCGATACTGAATAATCGCATCAGATTTGGCGTCTTTTATACCCTTGAGTGTCATCAGCAGTTCTTTGTTTGCTGTATTTATGTTAACTTTTTCGGTCTTTTCTGGAAGTGGCGACGAAATTGGTAACGGAGATGGTTTCGGTGTCGGTGCTGGTGTTTTTGACGGTGACGGAGTTGGTGACAACATGGTGACATTGGTGTTAGGTGTCTTTGTCACCGTTGACATTGGTGACACTTGTTGACTTGTCACCTTCGTTGATGGTGTCACCTCGCTGTCACCACTGCTTAAGTTATCCACACCCTGTGGACTAACGACCTTCAAGGTCGTTATATTGTTATCACCAACACTAACCCCTATTAATCCCAGCAATTTAGCAAACCAGTTCTTCTCCAGTGGCCGGTTGGCATATTCTGTCTTTGCCTTCTCCGCTTCGGCTATAAACAGGTTCAACGCTCCGGCACCGTTTAGAATAACCTCTTTTGATAACCTGTCCCAGTAACCATCGAGGATGTAGGTGCCGATTTCTGGTTTAATAAGTGTAATATCAATTATAGAGCTATTAATAGCATCTACCGCAACGAATGCTAGAGGAAAATCACCACTAACAATAAATAGCCTTTCCACTCCGCCTACTTTAATTTTTTTAGTTATTTTTGTGCTTGGTTGAGAATAGGTACTGTTATTGATTGTGTGCCTACTAAAAAAGTTATTGTTTGAATAATTAGCAATTCTATCAAAATAATTAACCATGGAACCCAAAACAACTGGTTTTTCTCTGGTCAAAAATAATTTTCTTGCAACCTGAAAATTTTCAGGACTCCATTTTGCCATTTCGGATTCATACGGACTTTCCTGTCCGTGAATAAACGCCGGATGGGCATCATTTCTAGTATGATCCGGAACCCCTGCATCTTCCAATAAATGCAAAGTATGTCCAAACGCAATAAACGCCCTTTTTCTGTCTCCTTTTGCATAATCGTCCAAAGCTCTGCCGTACGAAAAATCGTTGGCTGAATCATTGCCTGATATGGCCGCGAATCCAGTCAGCTGGCTATTATAATAATTGGCTTGAACACTTGGTTTCAAAGCCCAATCTTTTGATGAGAAGTGGGCTATCCCTCGGTTGTAAACCGGGTCATAGAAATGAAATATCGGCCTTTCACCGGTATCTTCCTCAATTGCGCCTTGAATAAGCCACTGTTTCTCCTGATTAGTTAACCTCTTGTCTGAAAAATTAAGGTTATAAAAATCAACTATCTCGTCGGTTAAAGCCGGGTGGGTATTCTTTTGGTCGTAAGCCAAAGCAGAAAAAGTTGTAATCAAAAGGGCGCCAATAAGCGCCCCTCCTAATATGCCGGCTAATTTTATAATCCTTCTATTTTCCATACTCCGCTTAGATACTTAGTAAACACGCTTTCGTTGGTGTAATTACCGGCCGGAATATTAATTTCTTGACCTTCAAAAGTTGCTATTCCGTCTTTTTCAATTAAAACCTTGTAGGTAAACGATACGGTCGTTTCTGTACTTTTATCTGATTTTGTCCACACACTTTTTAGATTATTTCTTTCTTGAATAAATGCTTCCAAAGATCCGTTTTCTTTGAATTTGCTTAATGTTCTCTCCCATTTTTCCTGGTCTCCAATAGTAAAATACTTACTCGCCAAAGTTGTGTCTCCCTTACGGAGAGCGTCCAAAAACATGTCATAAGTTTCTTCGGGAGTTTTACCTCCATATTTGTCTTCGCGGTAGGGTTTTTCCCACTGGGATTGGAGCCGGCGAGCTTCCCAATTAGCCCGGAGATTATTGATATACGGCATACCATTGAGAACGAGCCACAAAACCCCACCAGCCAGCAAAACCAAAAAAAGCACTCCGTACCAGCTCTTCAGATTAGTCCAAAATTTATTCAAGGTAGGTAAATTCTATAATTTAACCGAAAGAGAGTAAATACCTTTGACCTGCCGCGAAATAGAAGGCTCGATGGACTAAGGAGGGATTTATAATCCATCGCACCCAATTCGCGCAGCAGATCAAAAGAATCTACTACTTTGCACCCTCCTTATTTAGCAAACCCAATTTTATCTGTCAACTTTTTCGTCTTACCACCTTGTGGATAACCTGTTGACTAACGACCTTGAAGGTCGTTATATTAGACTCATGGAGATGTATCATGTTCTAAATAGAGGAGTCGACAAAAGGCAAATATTCATGGACAAACAAGACCATTTCCGGTTTATTCACGACCTGTATGAATTCAATGATAAAGAAAGGGTGGAATTAAATTTTTATAAATTTCGTGACTACGGAATAGGGGGTAAAACTGCAACTCAAGGTAAAAAACCGCGAAAAAAACTCGTAGACATCCTGGCTTTTTGTTTAATGTCTAATCATTATCATATTTTATTAACACCCAGAGTAGAGGGCGGCATATCGCTATTTATGCAGAAATTAAATGCCGGATATACTAAATATTTTAATCAAAAATACGAAAGAACCGGGGCTTTGTTTCAAGGAAGATATAAACATATTTTGGTGGCTAATGAAACTCATTTTCTTCATTTACCCTTTTATATTCACTTTAATCCCCTCGATCTATCTTATCCAGAATGGAGAGAAAACAAGGTTTCTGATCCAAAAAAGGCTCTCGAGTTTATTAAATCTTATAGATGGAGTAGTCATATGGATTACTCAGGAATCAAGAATTTTCCCTCCGTATTAAATATGAAAATTTTAATGGAAATTTTTGGAAGCAGTAAGGACTATGAAAAACTAGCAGAAAATTACCTAAAAGACGCTCAAATAAACGAGAAAATCTCATTGGAATAAGGAAGTTATCCACAGTTTTATCATAACGACCTTCAAGGTCGTTATGATATGGCCGCATAGTAAACGCCACTGTCTTTAGCGAATTTGCGGACCCGGCCTTGCGTAGTCAGCTCCTTCAAATTCCTCTTGACCGTCCTCTCGGATAGTATGCTGAATTCTTCAATTATCTCTTTGGTGCGGGAATTGGGAGAGCGTTTTATGAAGTTAAATATCCTTTCTTTGTTTGAACTCTCTTTCAAACTCCTTGGTTGAGTATTTTTAGGGACGAAAGCGGGTGGTTTGCTCTCTTTTGGTTTAGGTATGATCCTGACCGATTCTTGATGCAATTTAACCATCTCAAGTTTCAAATTCAGAAGATTTTTGCGGGCATAAAGGAGGGGAGTGACGGATACGGATTTGGAGTGTTCCAGATAATCCAGAAGTTCCAGTAAAGTATTGATAGAATTTTTAAACTCAATGCCCACAACATTGTGCGACGTAGTTTCGTTCTCCTCTCCTCTTGAATTAAATAATTTAATATATCCGGCAGAGAATCCGGATATTTTGTCGTATAATTTCTGGGCAAGAAACTTATCTTTCAACCCTGAAAAAAGTTTCACCAGAAATATCAGAGAGTTTATAAAATTTTTCAGGCTCTCCTCTTCCATACGAGATATCTTAGGTTAACCAAACAATAATATCAAGGAGAATTCCTGTAAAGTTCTTTAGCTCGGTCCCAAAATTCGGGGTGGCCATTCTGTTTCATCCAATACCACCATTCGGCACCCCAGAGATAAAAAGTATCAAATCCTGTTTTTGACGAGAAGTTTATCATTTGATTGAATTTATCAATTCCCATTCTCTGTAGCTGGATATCGATAGGAGTATCAACTATTGGCTGAAGCAGCCATGGTTCAGTAGAAAGTTCTATCACCATTGACGGTTTTGCTCCAAACATCAGACGGGTTAGAGTGTGCTTTATCCTAAAGAAGGCCGGCGTTATCGGGTAACGGATAGGACCGAGAAAGTTTCTCCACCAGACATACAGATATATGCTGGTTCCAAACACATCACCCCTTCGGTATGCGTTGTACCATGTTCCGAATTCGCCGCTATCGGTAAGGATAACCGGATGAACCGGATCTAAACGATTAACCATGGCAATTTCTTCATCCAAAATTTCTGAGCCTTTTTCATTGTGCATCTGGCAAGAAGACCGGCTGAAAAAACCGAGAAAGAGTTCGTTCTCAACTTGCCAATACAGTAGCGCCGGTGAATTTTTGTACCGGTTCACGACCGCTTCTTCATATTTTAAAAGTTCCTGCCTATGCTGGTCGGGGGTTAAACTTTCAACCCAGTCTGGTGTATGGCACTCCGGCCAGCCGGGAAGACGGTGGCCAACGGCCAATATTACAGAGGTGTTCCTTTTTTCGGCCTCTCTGATCTGAAAATCAAGTTCAGTAAAATTATAGATTCCCTTCTTTGGTTCAGTTAGCGGCCAATGAGCAGTAAGCCGGAGACGCCTCACTTTTAAATCATCTAGAATAGCGAGATACGTTTTCTTCCAATCAAGTTTCAATTCGTCGGAATGAAAACGGCTGAAAGAGACCCCATAGGTTAATTCGTCTTTTTTGGGAGTCGTCCCCAAAGATAACAGCCAAAAGAAAACAATCATCCCCAAAAAAATTAAAGTTTTTTTGTAATTAAAGATGTTCACTTAGACAAAAATTAGCGCAAAACCCAGGGCAATGATAGCAACGGAGCAAAGCTTTAAAAGCAAAACTTTTCCCTGCATATTTTCCCGTATAGCTGGGATTCGCCTCCTTAGCAAAATGGCCAAAAGAAATATAAAAACAAATTGCAGGCCCAAAAGAGCGTTAACCAGAATGACCGAACCGAGCTGAATAGAGTACTGCAAAGAAACCGAGGCCATGCTTGCCAACAACTTATTAAGCACAAGCAAGGATTTTGATTTTTGAGAAGAATACTCCAGGAAAGAAAGGATGTCAGTCCTGATAGTTTTTGAAAAAACTACAGTCAGAGCAACTAAAACAAATCCGATTCTTGTCCAGAAAAACCCGTTGATGAAATCTGATTGGTTAAAAGCAAGTTTAATTAAAACCGAAGACAAGCCGATAAAAATACCTGAAAATATAGAGTGACGTAGAGTACCCTTGCCAAGATAACTTAATAGAAATATTCCTATTACCAGAAATGCGAAGGCAAGAGCATGGAAACTAACAAGATATTCTTTCAATATTATACCGGAGAATACAAGCGTGGATAACGCACTCCAAGCACCGACCTTGGTCGCAATAACCGAAAGGTCGCTTGGCTTTAAAGATTTGTAAAGAAACACCAGACCAAGAAAAAATGCTGCCCCAGAAGATAGGGAAATTAAAAAGTAGTCAAAATGAGGCCACCTGACGCCCAATGGTATCAAAACCAAAACCGGAGTGCTTAAAATAGCAACCCAAAAAGCATATCCGGCAGGCTTAGTGATCGATTGGGAAAGGAGTTGTTTATCAATTACTGCGACAAACGCGTTTAAAAGATAAGCGATTAATGTAAAATAGATCCATTCCATATTATTAATACGTCAGAGTATTCTCTTTACATATTTTAGCATATTCATAAGCCGAAGGACGAATCTTCCTGACAAATGTCGCATAATCAACCTCAACCAACCCAAAACGTGGTTTAAAACCCCGGGTCCATTCAAAATTATCCAGAAGCGACCAATACA
>CAZPLD010000032.1:0-7951 GCA_964587505.1 uncultured Candidatus Saccharibacteria bacterium
GAAAGATAGCAGCAGCAAAACCTACAACTGCCAAAGTTCCGCCGTCAATTTGTTTAGTAACGAATATGGCAAACACGGGCGCAAAAACAGAAAAACCGGCATTAATAAAGAAATCGGATAAGACCAGAGTTTTGACAACGTGATTGATTTTCATAACCTAATAGTAACAAATTAAAAAACCCCTGCAACGGGCAGGGGTTTTTATTATTAAATTTTTAGAGATGCGGAAATCCAAATCCGGAAGAATTGTCGTCGCCTATAGGCAACAGGTCAGCCGTAAGCTTGTGGAGAAGTTCTCTGGTTGCCGAAGCGGGGTTCAGAGCATCTTTTTGCCATTCTTTGGCGGCAAGTCCTACAACATGGGGTGTTGCCATAGAGGTTCCTGACAAAATAGCATAACCGCCGTCTTTCCAAGTTGATTCAACATTAACGCCCGGAGCTGCAAGTTCTATGTCTCCAGTTTCAACAATATAAGGTTCTGTAGTTGAGTTGATACCCCTTGAGCTCCAGTCCTGAATTTTAATATCTTTATCAACAGCACCCACTGCAACGACATTCGCATCAGCTCCAGGGTAATCAATGCTCCCGACATAAGGCCCGTCATTGCCGGCCGCGGCAATGACCAAAACATTCTTGGAAACGGCGTAACCGGTAGCATCAGTTATCAGCTGGCTTGGGTTATCGGAACCTAAGCTTAAATTTACGATATTGGCCCCATTATCAGCAGCCGTTCTTAAGGCAACAGCTATGTCGTCCGCCCAGCAGGTACCGTTGTTGGAACAAACCTTATAAGCAAAGATGTTGGCTTCCGGAGCCATGCCGTATATGCCAAGCCCGTCGGAACCGCCGTCGGCTGCAATTATCCCAGCCACATGAGTTCCATGGCCGTTCTTGTCGTCACACTTACCGTCAGCAACAGCTACCGGGCCTGAAAAATCTTTACACCCTTTAATTCTGTTCTTAAGGTCAGGATGAGTTTTCAAAACTCCCGTGTCCAGCACGGCAACATTAACGTCTAAACCTCCCGATGTCTTTGACAGCAACGGGTCATTGTAAATTGTTTTGACCCCCCAAGGAACCTGCCCGGAGGGCTTAATTCTCTGCGTTTGGCCTTTTCCGGCAGTTTCTGGCGCTTGTGACAATAAGTCTGGCAGAATATTTAACTTCTTGACGGGTTCAACTTCTACGCCAAATATCTTCGCAACACGAAGCTGGAAGTCGGACAGGTCAGTGGTAAAACCGTTATCAAAATTGTGTCTGACACCGAAGGACTTTTTCCACCAGCCGGAGGTGGATTTAACGAGATAGCGGGTATCGTCGGAAGCGGCTCGGGAAACATTGGCAGCGAATACAAGTGTTAAAATTATGGCTAAATATGCGGTCTTTTTGATTGTAATCATGTGAGGTTAAGTATATCAAACCTGCTCCAAACTGGCAATCCACAGGTAGACGCTCCGCCTCCCCGCTTTTCTCACGGCTTCCTCTTGGACTATTTCTAGAAACTCTTCCTAATTTCTCTGACCGCCCGGGGGTATATCCCCCTGCCGGCCATGCGACCTTCGTCCGCTTGCTGGCGGGACTCGGATCGTTCCGGCATCCCCCGGACTCGGTTCCCAGAGAAATCGCGTCAGAGTTCCTGAAATAGTAGCCAATCGTGCAGAATGTGATAAAAGCGGGGAGGCTGCGTTGTTTAATTAGTCAAATAACAGAAAGTGGTGAAGCAATTTATTTATCTCCTTTTTCTTCAAATGCAAGAAGTTCGTCAATCCTTTTATCTTTTTGTTCTTTGGTTGAAACACGTGTAAGACTTACGTTAAAATATCCGGAAATACTTATTTCTAAGTAAAGGTCTTCTTTTAATTTAATGAATGCTATATTCTCAGAAGTATGCTCTGCTAAGTACAGTTCGGGGCCATATTTATTTATCAAAGCCTCACCGTATTTTTGTAGAATCTCATGAATTTCTTGAGATGCTTCCCACGCCCCGACCCCTCCGTCAAGCTTGGGAACCAACTCAATAAGTTTAGTTACAATAGGCTTGAGTCTTTCTTCTTCTAATTTTTCTTTTTGTTCCCAACTAAGATTTTCTTTTATGTTCATAAAATAATTTTAGAACTCTGCAATAAATTGTCAACACATAAGCGCAGCCCTATCGCTTTTATGTCACTTTGACGAGGCGAGGGAACAGATGAGGTTGATGGTGATTTTATCCCAAAACAATAGGTCGAACGCCGAGCCGCAAGCCTGCCTGCGTAGTCAGGCAATAGGCTTACGTAGCGAGGAGGCAAGAGAGGGTACCTGTTGTTTTGGAAGATAACAATCCCAATCATACCGAATCTGTTCCCGAGACGAGGAACCGTGACAGAAAAGTAATGGGGCGGAGCGGGCTATTCCTTATCCGATAAGAACTTGTCTATACCGTCTTTAAGTTTGTCGCTAAGTTCCTTTATGCGGTCGGCTAAAAACAAGGAGCGGACAAAAGCCGACCGGAAAGACATTTTTATGAGATAAACTATCGTTACCGCCCCGCCCAAAAAAGCCAAAACATAAAATACGTTTGTAAGATATGCCAGAAACAATTTGTAACTTTGTCCGAAGAAATAACCGACAAAAAAAGTAATGGCGGCCCACCCGACAGAACCTGCAAAGTTGTACCAGCCAAACTTTCTTAGATTGTATTTAAACGAACCGGCCATTATCAAAGTAGCTACCGTAAGAGACCATGTCAGTTTAGTAAAAACTATCGCTCGGCCGCTGTATTTTCCGAAATATTCCTCCACTTTTTCTATTATTCTCCGGCTTTTGGGGTCCTTTCTGCCCCATTTATCAATTGGCTTTGCTCCGGCAAAATATCCAACCATGTACCAGATGTAGCCGTTAATAGTTACACCAAGAACACTTAACAAAAACATGGGTAAAAGCGCGATGCTGCCTATAGAAGCAAGGAAACCTGCTAAAATTATCGTATTCATTCCCTCAATGGTAGCTCCCAAGAAAAGGAACAAATATTTATAATGAATCAGGGTCGGAAAACTGCTTTGGAAAAAGTTGAAAAAATTATCCATTCGCGGATTAAGTTATTTAATAGGTCAGATATTTAATCCATTTTATCATTTTAGAAGCTAAAGAATAGACCGAGTCCGAGGAACGACGACAAAGATATAGTTATTCTATATTGAGGAGGAGAGACGAAGGAATCGGTCTATTCACTGCTTCCCTCTTAGGGCGGGCTGATTTTAGGCCAAATCCTTCGTTGCTCGTCTTCGCAGTAGAATAATCTACAGCTTCATCCTCGCATCTCGGATTTGGCTAAAATCCGCTCCGCTAAAAAGATAAAATGGGTTAATTATCTGACCAACTTTAAAACCTGGAAATCCTTTATTAAAGTATCTTTGGTAGTTCTATTATATATCGCCACGGCGGGGTGGTATAGGGGTATAATTTTTATTTTGCCGTATGTTGTTTCAGTTTCAAAAGTTTTGCCGTGCATTTGGCTTATGGATTTGAGCTGGTTTTCCAGTCCGAACTTCCTCATAATATAATCCATCGAGAACCGGCCAAGAGTGGCTATGACTTCCGGCTGGATTATCTCTATTTGCCTGTCTAAGAACGGGCCATAAACCCTGATTTCTTCCGGCAACGGGTCTCTGTTGAACGGCGGCCGGTCTTTGACTATGTTGGTTATATAAACATCTTTGCGGTCTATGCCGACGGAGGCAAGTAATTCGTCCAATATCTTTCCGGCCGCTCCGTAAAATGGCTTGCCGGTCGCGGCCTCGTTCCTGCCGGGAGCTTCGCCGATAAACATTATCTTAGCATGGTGGCTCCCCTCGCCTATAACAGGAAAAACTTTGTTTTTAACTCTTTCTTTATAAAGCGGGGATGACTTGAGGTTAATGACTTCGTCTTTGATTTGTCTTAAGAGTTCAGTGCGGTTGTCCATAGGTATTTAGAATATTGGCAAAAAATGAAGCTTGGCCCACGAAGACCGCATAAAACCCTGCTGGGTTTTTGCTCTATCTACAGAGATTCCCGGGCTAAAGCACCGTGAACCTTCTCCGAGCCGGCCCGTCGGCCTCCGAACGTTCTTCTTAGTGCCAAACTTCACTTTTTACCAATCCCAATTCTAATCCAGTTTAAATAAAAACAAAAAAAGGAGCAAATGCTCCACTTTAAAAAATTGAGGGGCGGCACATTGCCGCCCCAGACGAGAGAACCCTAGAGCTCTCCCGCCCGATACGCCTTCTGAATCAGCCGTTCGAGCAGCACGCTCGGACGGACCGCCGCCCGCGACCGCTTGAAGTTGCGGTACTTGGTCGGCTGATTCTTGTCTCCGCCGGTTCCACGGATACACTTGGTCTTGGTCCCCACCCGGCGGCTCCGCCGAGTTCCGAGCTTCATACGAAACTCGCGACGATTGATGGTCATCACAACACCTCCTTCAGTTTAGCCATGGCCTTCTTGGCCCTGTGGGTCTTGGCCTTGGATCCACCGACTCCTGCGACGGCCGCGCCGCGCTTTTCGATCTCGCCTTCGGCCTGACGAGCCCTGGCACGGGCATGCAGGCGCTTGCTACGCCGGTGTTCGCCGCGTTCGCCGGGTGCCGGCGGACACTGGCTCGGGCCATGCATGTGGCCATTCCTGATCATGTGGTCGCCCCTGAAAGGGCAAGGAACAAGCATGTGAATCCTCCTTGTGAAACTGTTTGTCGGACTACTGTTGTTTTAACATTATATCACTATCTCTAAATAATGTCAACCCTGCACAGAGAAGCCAGAACATCAAGCGCCCTTGCTGAAGGGTCCACAAAAAATGGTCAAATAATCCGACAAACAAGAAAGATAAAAACATGATTAAAAAGGAGTAGTGATATAGCTTCTCTCCTCCGGAGGCGGACCCGCCTCTGGCGGGCATTTTTGTTGTTACAATAAAATCTTTGATTAGAAAAATAAGAAATAGTATGAACACAGCGAGACCCAAAATTCCTGTTTCAGAATAAACCAGAAGATAGATATTGTGTACCGGCTGATAGAGATTGCGGGGTAGGTTAGGATCTTTGACCATCAGCCAATTCACAAAATTGCCCGCCCCCACTCCGAACCAATTTAAAGATTTAAGAGATTCTTTGTTGTAAAAGACCCTTAGCTGAACCGCTTCATCTCCGGAAGAAATCTTAATCCGGCTAACTGCCTCCGGCCAATAAAAAATCCCAAACAACACGACAACCGCAGTGCTGATTACCAAAATTTTTGTCAATTTAACCCTGTTTTGCCCATGGGCAAAAATTCTCCTGAAATTCTTTTTGCCCAAAACAAATACCGCCCTGACGATAAATCCGAAAAACCATAAAAATATCATCACTCGGGCAAATGTGAAAAATAAAGCGAGCAGAGTAAGAGGATAGCTTACCAGAAGAAATAGGTTGAATTTAGGATGGTAAATTTTACCTTGGTGATAGATATGAAAATATAGATAGACAAAATAAAAGGAAAAAACGGCCAGAAAAAGATAAGCAGCCAGAATATTCGGATGAGGGGTAGTGCCGTAAGCCCGGATTATCTTTTCTCCGTGAAAATTATAAAAAGAAGCAATGCCGGTCAGGTCTGGAGCCAAGACGCTTTCTCCCAGCAACTTTAATCCCAAACTTGATTGTTTAAAAAATTGCAGAATAGCAACTACTGCCTGAAACAACCCTCCGCCAATCAGGACAATCATCGAATTTACCAAGCCAAACTTGTAAACCGCGTAGCTTTTCAGATAGAAATAAAAGGCGATAAATTCTATGAGTTTTAAAACATTATAAATACTTAAGGTGTAGCTGGAAGAACTTTTTATAGAGATGGCTGAAACCGCGACAAGAACAAATAAAAAATAATCATATTTTTCAACTTTTGGTTTAACTCGGCTAAAAATCCAGAATCCCAAAAGAATAAGTAATAGAATGTCAGTGCCATAAAGAGATATCGCTTGCCACTCATTGAAATTCCAGTTCTGATGCCACAAAATCTTCCGCGTCTGAAACGGAATAGTAAAAAGCAGAAAATAAAATAAATATTGTTCAATCTTTTTCACAAACTTAGTATAGCATACCGCTCCCAGCCACATACCCCCGACTCGACCGATAATCTTTCAGCTTCAAAAGCTCAACCCTAACCCATTCTCGGGCACGGCATAAATTATTGCTATAATTTTGCCTCGTACTCGTTCCAGTCGAACTCCGTAAGTCCCTCTAATGGGTTAGGGTTTCGCTTTTTAGTTTTAAGTATGTAGATAGCTCGCTCTAAATATAAATTTGCAAACACATAAAAAGTGTGGTATAATGTTTTCATCTTCTTTGACAATTTTGGAGGTGAGACGTGTCTGAAACGGGTCCGGTGTTCGTTGTCCTTCCATTGGTGGCTGCGGCCATCCACGCCTTTGGCTTCTGGAGGTACAACTCTCAAACCAAGACAGGCGAGTCGAAACCCAATTTCGCAAGTTGGGCTATATGGTCTTTTCTTGCCGCTTTGAATGCTCTGTCTTTTGGAGCAATCACAAGTCTTGTCGTGGCTGCGACGCCCATTGTTGGTACCATTGGCTGTATAGGAACGTTTGTGCATGCTTTGGTAGCAGGAAAATTCTACTGGCCAGATTGGAAAGATCAGACCATTCTTGCTATTAGCCTCGTGGCAATCGCTGTGTGGTACTTTTACAGTCCGCTCGGAGCCAACCTCATACTAATCAGTGCGATTATTCTTTCGTTCTGGCCGTCGTGGGCTGGAGTATGGGCAGACCCATCGAAAGAGAAATCTCTGCCGTGGTATCTCTGGGGTTCGGCTTATGTTCTGACGACATTTGTTGTGTTTTTCCTGAACGGCATCAGCCTAAAACTGGCAATGCCCACCATTCTTGCGTTGGTGCATTTGGTGGTTCCCGCTATCTGTGCCGTTAGAAAAGATGCATTATGAACACCGCATCAGGCGTGTTGGCTATCATTGGATTTCTGCCTTACATTTGGGCAATTGTGAATCATCAGACCGAACCATCGCTGGTTTCGTGGGCCATTTGGGCAAGCGTTGATACGCTCGCTTTCTTAGCAATGAAAAAAGAGAAAACATTGAATGGTTTAATAGTCGCTGGCACTGTTTGTGCATGGACTATTATGATTCTATCTCTTTTCTTTGGTAAAACCACGATGGGGTCAATTGAGTGGGTCAGCATCGTCGGAGCCGTAACGGGCATTATCCTATGGCAGAAAACCGGCAACGCCGTGCTGGCAATTATCTGCTCACAAGCTGCAACATTCGCCGGCGGCATCCCGACATTCGTCGGGGGCTACATGAACCCGGCGCAAGAAAATCCGATTACCTGGTCAATCTGGCTTATCTCGTGCATTTGCGCATTGTTCACTATTAAGAAATGGGACGCTGCGAATGCGCTTCAGCCCCTTACCTGGACTGCCATCGAAGCCACGATGGTCTTCCTTGTTGTTATCCGTCCCCTTTGGCTTTAACAAGAAGGAGGACACGTGAAAAAGAAAAAGAAATCATGGTTTCGGCGAATGCTCGCTAAGCTTCGCCGGCGCAATCCCCGCACCATGACGGGCTGCCGTCCCAAGCAGCGACCCGTCAAGCAGTTCTAACACAATAGTGTCCCGCACACAGAAAGCTCCGCGCTTCGTCTGGTGCGGGGCTTTTTTGTTTCAGATGAGCTTGAATCTCTATTGCCAATCGTAATAATTCGCAAAAGCAACCGGCGGAGGGTGTGCCCTTTTTATAAAATTAGTAGATTTTAGAAAAAGGGTACCCCGCAGTCATGCATAGAGGTTGTGTGAACTGTTCAGAAAAACAATAAGGCGGAGCGACCTATTTGATAAACAACGCATACGCAATCCCCGCTCCGAACATGAAGATGAGGAGGTAATAAATAAATTTGGGGAGTTCCAAACTATATTCCGGCACTCTGTTCCCTT
>CAZPLD010000033.1:0-7837 GCA_964587505.1 uncultured Candidatus Saccharibacteria bacterium
CGTTCTTCTTTCCTCTCCCCGTTTGCGTAGGATGTTATCCGGACAAAATAAGCCTTCATGGACCCGTTTGCTTTTTGGTCATATTGATGAGGACCATCCATAGCTACCTGTCTTCCGTCGCTGGAACCGTAAAGTTCAACGAACAATTCAGTACCTTCTACTCTGGTTTGTAGTAGAATATGCCCTCCCGTGTCATTGACGAATTTCAAATCCGCAACTCCCGGGTAGATGGTGGCGTCAAATCCCTGGGGGTTATAGTATTTTACCGGAAAGGAATGGGGCCTTCTCTCTGTGATCGGCAATCCGGCTAATATAGCGGCTCTGAAAACTGTTGTGGAAAGCTGACAGAGACCGCCTCCATATTCTGGTATGGTTTGTCCACCCTTTATAACTAATTCGGGTTGGTATCCCGTCTTTTCGTCCACCTCACCCAAAATTTTGTTAAAAGAAAACTCTTCACCCGGTTTGATTATAGCTCCATTGAATTTAGAAGCACCGGTCTTAATATTATGAACTCTGGCATTGCTTGAACCGTGGAAATCAGATTCACCTCTTGCCAAGAGAGTTTCTATTCCCAGATCGTTTACTTTTTCCAATGTAACCTCCGGCTCTATAGTATCTACCGTTAACTGAACCGAAGATTTGTTTTCTCGGAGAGCATTTACTATTGCTATGGCCGATTTTGTTATATTAAATCTTTTGCCCCGGACCGATTGGCTAAATACGGCCGCCTTATTATTGTCCCCAAATTCAAACTTGGCATCGACGGGTTCAATATTAGTGGCCGCAGCCAGCCGTATAAGATAATCGTTAAATTTGGAAGAAACCCGCATGTCTTGCTTGCCCGAGTAAGTTCGCATATAGGGTTCTATCCAGCCTTTTAATTCGCTGCTTTTTACTAATATTTTATCATTGTTGATGTCCAGTTCGAAGTCTCTTTTAGTTGCAGCGCTAAGAATCGATGCAAAATTTTTCAACGGGACTTTGGGACTGAATGCAGAGACAGTATACAGATAGAACCATGATCCAAAATTAAATCCTATCAAAACAATAATACCGGTCATTGTCAGCCGGTAAATTAAAACCCGGAATTCTTTTGGACCTATATAGACTATCTTAAACATAGTAGAACCTAAGAGACCCTTATCTTTTTTGTCCTGATTCTATCAAGTTTGGGAAGCCGGATGGTCAAGATACCGTTCTTCATGGATGCTTTCGCGCTGTCGGCGTCAACATCAACCGGTAATATGACGGATCTTGAGAACGGCCCCCAGTATAGTTCTTGGTAATAGTAGTCTGAAGGCCTGACTTTTTGTTCGGGCGTCCGTGTTCCTTTGATGGTTACCATGTCGTTCGTGACAGAGATGTCCAGGTCCTTATCGCTGACGCCGGCAATGGTGGACTGAATAACCACGTCGTCCTCGGTTTGAAAGACATCAATCGTAAGCTGGCCCTCGCTTTCTTGCCGGGGTTCTTTCTTGGTCGAAGCTAATGTTACTTCTAAATTATCGTCTTCAAAAAAGTCTTCCATTTATATCTGATACTATCCTAACAAATTTATAGCTTTATTTCTAACAGCAACCGCGACTCCAACGGTTGTTTTAACGTGTCTCTCTTTTATTTTATCAAATAAAACAGAAACAAGGAAAGCCATAACCAGCAAAAGAGATGTTGAATAAACTAAGCCGGTCACGCGGTTCTCAAAAGCAGAAAGGAAGGTGTTAAAGGTAAAGTGGAAGACAGTAGCCATTATGAGTCCAATAACCATTAGCTTTTTTTTGTGGTCCCGGAAGAACCAGGACATAGCAAGGAAATAACCCATAATTCCGGAAGATAAAGCGTGCAATAATGTTGCTCCGGTAAACCGGAGAGCCCACGTGGCTAAAGTGGCTTGAGCTCCGTCAGGGAAAACTCTGAACATAACCAAGATGTTTTCCATGGCAGCGAACCC
Organism: uncultured Candidatus Saccharibacteria bacterium; assembly: GCA_964587505.1. GTDB lineage: Bacteria > Patescibacteriota > Minisyncoccia > 2-02-FULL-40-12 > GWA2-44-9 > 2-01-FULL-41-26. The sequence goes on from CAZPLD010000033.1 coordinate 1,952, forward strand.
CAATCCAGCAGTTATCATATATATCATAGCGTCAGTCGGCTCATCGAATTCGGGGCTTCTCATTATAAGCATCCTCACGGCATAAAACTTGATAATTTCTTCAACAGTGGCAGCCCAAACAAAGAAGTAAGAACTGCCCTGGGCCGTGGTCGGGCTTATCCCGGTAACAATAGATGCAAGTTGGGCAAAACTGAACTGCAAAAGAATGGCAATGGGGGAGATAATGATGCCCATAAGAAAAGTTTGGGCAAGGAGATTTTTCGGTTCGGGATGGCAATCTTTCCTGGAAAAAAAATAAAGCCAGACCAAACTGGGAATCAGGCCTAAGGTTATCAGGATGATGTTAATCTGCAACGGTGACATATCCCAATTATAGCACGCCTAATCAGGCCATTTTTCAACAAGTAGGAGTGTTTTATTTTTAAGCGGTAATTTTGAGTATATCTCTTCAGTTATGAACGGCATAAAAGGGTGAAGGAGCTTCAGGGAAATAGCAAGTATTTCCAAAAGCATTCTTTGAGCCGATGTTTTTATGACAATGTCTTCGCTGGCAAGTTTTTCTTTGCTTTCCTCAATTATCTTATCAGCAAAGGTGTGCCAGATATAGTGGTATATTTTTTCAGCGGCTAGATAAAACTTAAACTGTTCCATGTCTTGTGTTATTTCCCCTGCTAATCCTTGAAGCTGGTCCAAGAGTTGTTTATCTTCGGTAGTTAATGATGCTTTTGTAATATTTTCATCTGAGATATTAATTAACGCAAAACGGGCAATATTCCACAGTTTATTTGCAAAATGTTTGTATCCTTTTATTTTATCTTCCGCCAATGCAAGCGATGTTCCCGGCGTATTGCCAACCACCAAGCCAATTCTAAAAGCGTCAGTGCCGTATTTTTCAGTTAGGTCGAGAGGATTTATGACGTTTCCCTTGCTCTTGCTCATCTTGCGTCCTTTGGCATCTAAAACAAGACCATGGAGATAGACGGTCTTAAAGGGAATTTTTCCGGTAACATACAAGCTGAACATGATCATGCGGGCAACCCAGAAGAATATTATTTCTCCGGCGGTTTCCATGATGTCGGTTGGAAAAAATGTTTTGTAGTCGCTTGAATCCGGATAGCCCAAACTTGCGAACGGCCACTGACCGGAAGAAAACCAAGTGTCAAAAGTATCGGTTTCTTGCCTGACCGCACCGCCGCATTTTGGGCAGGCGGAAATTTCACCCGTTATGTCTACAATGCCTTCATCGCATTGGGTGCAGATTTTGGCAGGTATGGGTATGCCCCAAACAATTTGCCGTGAGATATTCCAGTCCAAGATATTTTTTAGCCAATGCAGAGATATTTTTTTATAATGTTCAGGAATATATTCAACCTCTCCGTTCTCTATGGCTTTGATAGCCGGTTCTGCCAGAGATTTCATTTTAATAAACCACTGGTCCTTTATTTGGGGTTCAATTATTGATTCACATTTATAACATTTTTTGACGACGTGCTTATAATTCTCATCAATTTTAACCAAAAGACCTTTTGATTTAAGTTTCTCAACAATTAGTGGGCGTGCTTCTTTAATAGACATGCCCGCAAATTCTCCGGCAATCGGCAAGAGTTTACCTCGAAAATCAATGATCTGCTCTTTATCGAGGCCATGTCTTTCGGCTATCTCAAAATCTATTGAATCGTGCCAAGGGGTGATGGTCATAGCTCCGGTGCCAAAAGACATATCTACGGCCTCATCTTTGATTATGGTCGCTGTGACACTGCCGTTGATCCACTCAAGCTCTATTTTCTGGCCGTCTTTGTATTCTTTATATCTCCCATCTTTTGGATGCATGACCACATATTTATCTCCGAATTTGGTCTCCGGACGAGCTGTAGCAATAACGAAAGGGCCGTATTGCAGATAATAAAAATTATCAATTTGTTCAACATCGGTTGTCTCAAGATCGGATAGAGATGTTTGATGTTTGGGGCACCAGTTTATTACTTTTTTCCCGCGATAGACCAGACCGTCATTGGCCATTTTTTCAAATGTATTATAGACGGTTTTGATAACATCGTCGTCAAGCGTGAATTTTTCTCGCGACCAGTCGCAGGAGGCGCCGATCTTTGGAATTTGGCTCTTGATGTTCTTTTTGTTGTTTAAAGTAAAATCCAGTATTTCTTTATAGAGTTCCTGTGGACTCATTTGAAAACGCGAACGTCCTTCTTTTTCAAGCTGTTTTTCGTATACGACCTGTGTTTCAAAACCGGCGTGGTCTAGGCCGGGGAGCCACAGGGTTTTATATCCGCGCATGCGTTTATATCGGATCATAATATCCTCGATTGTCATTACTAAGCCATGGCCGGCATGAAGCGAGCCATTGGCGTTAGTTGGAGGCATTATTATCGTAAACGATTTGGAACGCTTGCCTGGCAAGTTGTCGGGATTAAAAAAACCGCTCTCTTCCCAGAGTTTGTAGATTTTGTCTTCAACTTCTTTAGGATTGTAAGCCTTTGATAGTTCTGTTGACATTTCTTAATTTAACGGTAAACTTCTAAAAGTTTAGTTAAATTGTATCTTAAAAAAGAGGGTTTCACAATGGATTCTGTCGCGAGCCGTCAGGATTATGATTACACCATTACTGATGCCGATGGACACATAGGGGTCAAGGATGGTAAAAAGTATCCCATTACTGATGAAGAGTGGCAAAAAGCATACCCAGAACACCGAAACACTGACTGCAAGGAGTGTACTTTTGTTTTGGATGTCGAAACGATTTTGGCTTTCCATGTTCCAAAAAATGAAAGGGATAAAGCAATCCCCGAACCCAAGTTTATTGGTAAATTCACAATGTCAGGCTGGAGTGGTCACTCAAGTTTTTACTTATTTCAATGTAAATACGACGGGACTGTTGTGGTTGATTATCCCCACGGATATACTCCTCTGGGCTCTTGTTATCTAAGATGTGCATGCGGTACCAAGGTTATTTTGAAAAAGAAAGAGGATTATGAGAGAGATAATATGCATGTTTCCCCTGTGGCATTGGGATTCAGGGAGAATTATAAGAATAACTTGAAAATGTTTGAGGAGCTTGAAAAGTCAAAACCTATGAATGTGCAAAGTATTGGGACAGATGTTCCGTCAAAAACCCTAAAAGAAAGAATTGGATCGTTCTTTAGATTAAAACCCTAAATTAGCATCCATTTTGACCGGCTTATGACCGGTTTTTTTATTTTTTAAATAATTAAAATATCCTACAACTGCAATCATGGTGGCGTTATCGGTTGTGTACTCCATTGGCGGTTGGAAGTATTTTATGCCCGCTTCAGTGGTATTTTTTTGGAGTTCAGAGCGGAGCATTTTATTGGCCGAAACTCCGCCCGAAAGCAAAATTGATTTAACTTTATATTCTTTGGTGGCGCGCATAGTTTTTTGAACCAGAACGTCAATTGCCGCTTTTTGGAACGAAGCGGCGATATCGGCTTTTGTTTGGAGTTTGGGGTTTTTAATTTTCAAATCACGGAGTAGATATAATACTGCTGTTTTTAATCCCGAGTAACTGAAGTCGTAATTTTTGGATTTGGCCATCGGTCGAGGCAAGATATATTTATCAGGGTCTCCTTTTTCGGCAATTTTGGAGATAGCCGGTCCTCCGGGGTAACCAAGACCCAAAAGACGAGCTACTTTGTCAAATGCCTCGCCGACGGCATCATCTAAAGTTTCTCCAACAATTTTGTATTGGCCGTGGTTTTTCATCAAAACCAATTCCGTATGTCCTCCCGATACTATCAAATTAAGTGCCGGAAAAATTTGTTTAGAAATTAGAAATTCGGAATTAGAAATTCTTCGAATTGGCTTTAGCCAATTCGAGTAAATGTGGCCTTCAAGATGGTTCACTCCGACGAGGGGTTTTTTATAAAGCCAAGCGGTTGTTTTGGCAAAAGTAATGCCCACCAGAAGAGCGGGTCCGAGGCCAGGCCCGCGAGTGACGGCAATCAAGTCGATATCCTTTTCAAAATTTTTAATGCCAGTATCTTTTAAGGCAAGATTAAAAACATGTTTGATGTTTTTAACATGTTCGCGGGCGGCAAGAGAAGGGACGACTCCGCCGTATTTGGCATGGAGTTTAACCTGAGAGGATACGATATTTGATAAAACTTTAATATCATCTTTGCCGGTTACTTCAACTACTGATGCCGCTGTTTCGTCGCAAGACGTTTCGATACCTAATATTTTCATGATATTTATATTAAAAAACTGCCAGAGGCAGCAGAGGGCATGTCAGTTATCCCTCGGAGGATTATATGCAAGACGGACAAGAAAAAGAACAATACCCACCACAAGAAGGATGTAGATAAAATTACAAAACGTATACCCGCTTACCAACCCAAGAAGCCAAAGAACAATTAGGATAACAGCAATAGTTTCAAGCATAACAACCCTTTTACTAAAGTCAAAAATCCTGGCTAAATATATTCTTTTGGTTGATTTTTGTCAATTTTTTGCTATAATTACTCAAGAATGGCGCCATCGTCTAACGGTTAGGACAGCGGCTTTTCAAGCCGTCAATCGGAGTTCGATTCTCCGTGGCGCTGCAATTATTATCTAAAAACCACTCAACAGAGTGGTTTTTAGATTGAGGACACTATCTTTTTGAACACTTCGGGGTCGTGTTCGGCGAGGTCAGCGAGTATTTTGCGGTCAAGTTCTACATGAGCTTTGAGTAGTTTGTTGATGAGTTTTGAATAGGTTGTGCCATTCTCTCTTGCGGCGGCGTTTATTTTGATAGTCCAGAGATTACGCATTGTTCTTTTCTTTTTCTTTCGGTCGGCGAACTGGAATGACCAGGCGTGAAGAAGTCCTTCCTTGGCTTGGCGATATTTCGTATTTCGGGTCCACATAAAACCCTTTGCATGTTTCAGCAATCTTTTTCTCCGCCTATTCGCAATTACACCTCTTTTGACTCTGGGCATTTTTAGAAATTAGTAATTAGAAATTTAACTAGATATTGCTTTGAAGCAATGCCTTGGCGCTTCTCATTAATGAATCCGGGGCCATTTTGTGACCCTTCTTTTTTCTTGCGGCATTTCCGGCTTCTTTGGCGTTGAAATGGTCCTGATGGGGCGGGCGCTTCATTATTTTCCCTCTTCCGGTAATTTTAACCCTCTTCAAAAATGACCTATTTGTTTTTCCTGTATGAGTCATGGGTTAGCTATTAGTTTTTAGCCATTAGTTTTTAGAAATTTCTAAGTCCTATTGGCTAAGCCCTAGTTTTTCTTTATGGTGGTTGTCCACCCGAAAGGCGATCTTTTGACGTTATCCTGGACGGTGAACTCCCCTGTAATTTGTTTGATAAAATTATTGAGTTTTTCTTTACCGAGATGGGCTAGGGCTTTCTCTCTGCCTCTTAATGTTAATTCTATCTTGACGATATGGCCTTCGTTTAAAAAACCCTCTATCTGCTTGGCCTTGAACTCCAAGTCGTGGGTTCCCGTCTTAAATCCTACCCTGACCGTCTTTCTTTCCTGTTCTTTTTGCTTGGGTCCGGATTTCTTCTCCTGACGCTCCTTGCGGTATATATATTTACCATAATCCATGATTTTGGCAATAGGAGGCTGAACATTCGGACCTACCTCTGCCAGATCAAGTTCTCTCTCGCGGGCAAGCTTAAGCGCGTCAAAAGTTTTCATTACTCCAAGCTGTTTTCCGCCTTCGTCTATGACTTGGACCTCAACCGCCTTTATCTGATTGTTTATTCTTAATCGCTTTAACAAAGTAATGAGTTATTCTAACACGGTTATTACAAAAAGGAAAGCCCCATTTACGGGGCATGCTCAAATTGTCTCCCGACAATATTGTCGGGATGTTCTTTGTTGAAAAAAATCTCACTTTTATCCATCAAGATAA
>CAZPLD010000034.1:0-7658 GCA_964587505.1 uncultured Candidatus Saccharibacteria bacterium
GAAGCATTGGAACACCCGCGTAAAATAGATCTAGAACTCGTAAAGGCACAGGAGGCACGCAGAGTGCTGGACCGGCTCGTAGGATATGACCTTTCCGGCCTGATCTGGAAAAAGGTTCGTTATGGGTTGTCCGCCGGACGCGTCCAGTCACCGGCGCTCCGTATCATTGTTGAACGCGAACGCGAAATACGGACTTTCAAAAGCGAAACTTTCTATGTTATCGCTGCTGATGTTTCTGGCAAAAATAACAAAGTTTTCCGTGTTACCTGCGAAGAGCAGCCCAAAGATATTAAAACCGCCGAAAATATCCTCAAACAAAGCAAAGCCGGTTCGTGGTTCGTTAAAGATATTACCGAAAGCGAAGTAAAGCGGTCGCCCCGGCCACCGTTTACAACCTCAACGCTTCAGCAATCGGCAAGTTCGCGCCTTGGCTTTACGCCATCCCGGACTATGGGTATCGCCCAAAAATTATATGAGCAAGGTTTCATTACCTACATGCGCACTGACAGTGTTAATTTAGCTGCTTCCGCACAAGGACAAATCTTGAATCTCATTGAAAAAACCTACGGCAAACAATATGTAGAACCGCGCGCTTATAAAACAAAAAGTAAAAATGCCCAAGAAGCGCACGAAGCAATCCGTCCCACAGACGCCTTGCGGGAAAAAGCCGGAAATAACGAAGACCAAAAAAAGTTATACCGCCTTATCAGAGAACGGACAATTGCCTCGCAGATGGCCGATGCTAAACTTATGCGCACAAAGGTCATAGCCACGGTTAAGGAAGGCAATATACCCGACTTTTCAGCCACTGGTTCGCGTGTGATGTTTGACGGCTGGCTGGCTTGTGATGCGCGCGCACGAGGCGAAGATGTGGAATTACCCAAAATTGAAATAAATGAAACGTTAACACTTAAAGATGTCTTGAGCGAAGAAAAACACACGGAACCTCTTCCCCGCTATTCAGAAGCCGGTCTGATCAAAGAATTAGAGAAACGCGGCATCGGACGACCATCCACTTACGCTTCTATTATCAAAACTTTATACGACCGCAAATACGTTGAAAAAGAAGGCCGGGCACTCAAGCCCACTGATACCGGCGAAGTCGTCAGCTCATTTCTTGAAGAAAATTTCATGAGCTATATTAATGACACTTTTACTGCTGAAATGGAAGACGAACTTGACGATATTGCAACTGGAAAAAGAGAGTATGTTAAAACTCTTCAGGATTTCTACACACCATTCCACAAAGACGTCAAAGCAAAAGAAAAAATATCCAAGCTAACCAACCTAGGCCCCGCTCCCAAAGAATGGAAATGCCCCACTTGCGGAAGCCCAATGATAATCAAGCTGGGCCGAAGCGGAAAATTTATGAGCTGTTCGCGTTATCCCGATTGCAACGGCGCACGCAGAATTGACGGCTCGGTCGTTGAACCAAACAAACCCATTGGAACAGATCCGAAAACAGGTTTGCCAATCTTTGTAATGGAAGGCCGGTTTGGCCCATATGTCCAGCTTGGCGAGAAAACAAAAGATAACTCGAAGCCACCACGCTCGAGTATCCCAAAAGATAAAGACCCCTTAACCGTTAACTTGGAAGATGCTCTTAAGTATTTGAGCTTGCCCCGCGTACTCGGTACCCATCCGGAAACAGGAAAAGATATTGTAGCCAATATCGGCCGCTTCGGCCCGTATGTCATGCACGACGGCGACTTCCGCTCTCTCAAAAAAGGTTCCGGCGATGACGTTTACACCATTACCCTCCCCCGCGCTTTAGAAATATTTAAAGAAGAGAAGAAAATTAGAAGAAGAGGAAGAAAAAAGGTAGAATAGTTCACAAAAAATAACAAAAAACTGGTCTTCGGAAAGGCCAGTTTTTAAAATTTTATCTTAAGGTTTAGGATTGCCAATGTTTAAAGGCGCAACCTCAACTATTTTATTTTCCTTTGGACTATAGAGAATCGCCTTTCTAGAATTTGTGTAAATTAAAACCCTGTCTCCTGCCTGGGCATTTGCAAAAAACGGTTGGTCTTTTAACTTTTCCGGATCGGTAACCGTGGCTATGGTTGGATTCTCACCTTCGGGCAAAACTATTAACTTTGCCACACTAGCAACTAAATCTCTTGTTTCTTGTTTGGCTACGCCCTGCGGATCATTTTTTAAAACTTGATACTGATAGTAGTAGTTTATCGCAAAAACCCCAATCAAAACGGCCGGAATCAGAGAAACAATAACGGCTCTTTTTTTAAGCTCATTCTTTAAACTATCTAAAACTGCTTTTACCAAAACAACAAGGTTGTTAATGGGATTATTATTATCAATTGGATTATCCATAATGGGTTATGTTTTTAATATTTATAATGACTATTATCGACTACAAACTTAATACTATTATATATACGCTCTCTCTGTCTATAAATAAAGTTGATAACTTGATGACGCACAATATATATGTCGCATAATAATAAAGAAGGGGTGTACCCGTTTTTTTCAATTAATTCCATGGTCCCCCGCTTAACTCCTCCGACAAATCCTTATAATATAAGGATTTGTCGAGTTATTGGAAAAACTTAAGAGACAAAATCATATTGTCAAAAACCTCTATACTGTTGCCAGGAACGTATTCCGCTAATGGATTTTCTTCCCAGTGAAAAACTATATAATAATCCTGGCCATCTATCTTTATTTTGGGGCCTACGAATATTTTTACTCGGCCGGCGCTATCTCCGCCGTATGAACCGTAATCAATTAGGTCGTATCTTTTAAATTCTCTGCCATCTATTTGACCAGCAGTATCAGGGCTTTTCCTTTTGCTGTTATCTATCTGATATTGCAACTCTGTTAGGTGAAAAATTTCAGCCAAAACTAGATCAAAATAAACCGGGGCTTTGACAGTAAATAGGTTGTAAAATTGAGGTTTTTGCGGACTAAAATACTGGCCCTCATTATACCAGTTAGCCGGATATTGGAGTTTAAATTTATCGCTTATATTTGTGCTTCCGTGGAAATTATCAAAGGTAAAAGTCTTAAATTTATTATTTTTTTGCCCACTGACTAAGGCCGGGTTGGAATTTCTATGCAGGTTTTTTTCAAGAAAAAAATAATCTACAACTACAATAATAATAACCACAACCAAGCCAAGAATAGCTATTTTTTTAAAATTATTAAGCATTTATTCTGCGGGAATTAAATTCTTGGTATACCTTTTTCGATATCTCGTCTATTACTTTTTTGAGTTCGTTAAAGTTGTTTCCCCTGGTCATCACGCACAGAAGATAAGGATTCTTTGGATAATAGATGATACCGCAACTATGTAACTGTTTTTCGCCGTTGTCTAAAAGTCTTTCCCCGAATTTTTCTGCAACAGAAACCCCATCTGGGATTCCCTGACGGATTCCTCCGACAAAATCAGCCTTGGTTAAAATTGACAACAATTTTTCCGAATTGTCTTGGTTTAAATATGCCAGATTATATAACATTCTAAAAATTGAGCCGTACTCCTTGGTATTCACGACTGCTTTATCTAGATTTGTGCCTGGTTCTAATATGCCCAGATCTCGATATGTTTGAGAAAGAAGGTTGTCTGAATAGTTTTTATTCAAATAATCAAATAGCAGCTGGGCAGCGACGTTATCTGAATAAACAATGGCGCGATAAATAAGTTCGTCAATCGTATATGTTTTATCGTATTCAAGCTGATTTTGTGGAATAAATGTCTGCTTGGGTACTGAAACGATTCCTGAATAAGTAACAATATTTTTAAACAGCTCCGGGTCACTCTCAGAAAGGTTAAAAAATGTCATTGCCAGTGGTAATTTTAAGAGACTGGCCGGAATAAAATCTATTCTGTCATTAATGCCAAACGTAGGTCCAAATTGAAGGTCCCTAAACCATATTCCTACAGTTTTAACCTTGCCTTCTTTTTTCTGTTCCTCTATATATAAATTAAGATTAGTTTTTAATTCAGTGTATTCTTGTTTTCCCAATAAGGTGCTGTCTCCGCAAGATAAATAAGGATTAATTAACGAGTTGCTTCCGGCACATGACAAGAGCCTCCTGGATATATAAAAGGTAAATATGTTTGTTACAATAACACAAAAAAGAACCGCTAGTACCCAAGACAGATTTTTTAACTTAGTTTCTTTTATGCTTTTGTTCATATGCCATAAACTGAACAGGTTTATAAATTTAAAGAAGTTTTTTAACGAAATTTAACATATCCGCGGATTTTGACATTTCCTCTTATTACGTGGCCAGCGGGGATATAGGTGATAACAATGATACCTTGAGCGCCACGACAGGTGGCGGCAGTACACGCTCCGCCACCACCACTGCCGGCGCCATATTTTCCAGCTGCACTTGGATTTACGGTATTACTATCCCCCGTTCCTCCGGAACCGCCGCCAGAACCGGCTATTTGACCCGCGGTGGATTTCCATTGTCCTCCATCAGCGCCTGAGCCGCCTGCGGCGGCGGCAGCTCCTCCTCCGCCGCCTGCGCCCGGTGCAGTACCAGCCGCTCCCGCGGCACCTGCGCCGGTCCCTTCATAACCATTACCGCCCGCAACACCGCCGGTGGTGGCATTATTACTTCCGACAGTAGATCGGCCGCCACCGCCACCGCCGCCGCCGGCACCGCCAGTGCTTGTGGCTGATCCTCCATTTTTACCTGCACCTTCTGGGCCGCCTGCACCGCCTCCGCCGCCGTCGCCGTCGCCGCCAGAGCCCGAACCGCCATTGCCGCCAGCAAATTCCGCAAAACCTCCATACGCGCTAGCTGTAGCTCCACCGGGACCTCCAGTAAAGACGGACGAGGGCATACCGCCTTCACCGCCTTCGGCGGCAACACAATTTGATGCTACACTGATACAAGTAGCAAGATCTGCGGCATTAAACCATGTATCTTGGCCCTTGCCGGCTCTTGCTGTAGTTTGACCTCCCGAACCAGATGCTCCAACACCAAAATTAGTACCACTAGTTAGAACCGTACCCCGATCAAGTTGAAGATTTATGGTTTTTGCATACCCACCACCTCCACCGCCGCCAGAACCGTTACCAGTAGAGCTATCTGCACCGCCTCCTCCGCCGCCGATTACCTCAACCATATTGGCTTGGTTGTTCCAGTCATTGGGAACAACCCAAGTTGAGGGATTAGTCGTCGTTATAAATACGACTTTTCTAAAAGCCGCTTCGGCTTCGGGAATTTCATACATTGGATTCAGTCCGGGAAAAGGATAAGCAAAAGCGAAGACCAAAATAAATACAACAATTCTGCATAAATATTTTTTGTAAATTACTGATTTAAACATAAGAGCTCATTTTTAATGAGCTCTTGAAACCAAAATTTATTATCCGGGCTTCAAGAGCCTCTGAAAGTTGTTTATTTTTATGAATTATAACATCTTAAAAATTGAATTTTAACTTATCCTGTGGATTCCGGGGTCGGCTCTGGCGTAGGCTCGGGTGTAGGTTCAGGTGTTGGAGTTGGCTCTGGAGTGGATAAAGGTGTTGGTTCTGGAGTTGGCTCTGGGGTGGAGTTGGGCGTAGGTTCTGGTGTGGACTCGGGGGTTGCTTGCGGTGAGCTTGTCGAATCTGGTTCTATTGTAGACTCGGGTGTCGGCTCGGGCGACGGCTCCAGAATTGGAGTTGAAGTTGTTTCCGGTGTTAATTCAGGGGTCGGCTCTGGAGTGAGTTCAAGTGTTGGCTCTGGAGTTGCAACAATTTCTACCGAGTTAAACACCTTCGCGCTCTTGACCATCAAAGAAATCCAGCTGAATCGGATATCATCCGGCGCCGGTTTATTCAACATAATCGTAAATCCATTAGTCGTTTTCTCGATCACTAAGTATCGAATATCATTCGCAAATATATCTTCTTCGGACAAGGAATCACTTGATTCAACAGAAATATTCGCGCTGACAATGGGCTGTTCAAGGTATTCTCGCTCAAATACTACATCCACACTCTTTGCGTCTTTTTTAATTATAGCGAATCCGGCAGTATCGGTGTTGAAATATGGCCGGCCAAATAATTCTATGTCGCTCAAGAATGTTGTTGTGTCCCCCGCTTTGCCTATGCTATTCACGAATAATCCTCCGTTTAACACGGCTGTTCCGTTGACTGAAAGTCCGCCGCTCAATTCAAGCATGGTGTTTAATTGGAATTGTTGGCTGTTTTCCAATGCCGATAATCTGCTATCTAAACCAGCCGAAGAGCTAGATAACGAAAGCAAGCTGTCTGACAATAACGTTAACTCCGGGCTTTCTATTTCTACGGCAATAATTTTATCTGCAGTTAATAATCCAAACGAAGATGAACCGACAACCGACAGACCGCCGTCAAATTTTGTGCCGTTTTTAAATTCAGCCGGGCCGATGGCAATAAGATTTCCTGAAGATGTCAGATTTGCCAGAGCGTTAATGTTTTGAAATTCTATCGTATCTTTTGGTGTTTGAGACTCTAAACCAGCCACTTTAGTGGAAAGCATGGATACGGAGTCAGTTATTATATCCAGGCCGGATATTTCTCTTGCACTTATTCTGTCCGCGGTAAATTGTCCTGAAATGGAAGCGTTGCCATAGCTGTCAAAAGAAACCACTGTGCCGTTTTGAGTATTATTAACCGTAAATAGGCCGCCATCTTCAAGATTCAAGGTCAAACCTCCGTTAGATAATGTGTTTATGGAATCAGTAAAGAGACTTTGGGTATAAATTTTCGGAGAAATTATCTCCATACCTGCTGCTATGCGATCAGTAAATATATCCGACAAACTGCCACTGGCAACTTGCTGACTGAATTGAGAAATAAGAATTTTGGCAAGACCGCCATTTTCAAATCCGGCAAGGTCAAAACCATCTACCAAACTTTCTAAACCAGAACCATTGTAAAGTCCAACATTGACGAAGGCTAAAATAGAACCGACTTCTGTTCCGGAATACGGCTCCATGGCCTGACCAACTGCATACCCGGCTTTGATTGCCTTCATGGCTACGCCTGGGATTGATGAAGTTGTCAGAAAATCTCCAATCTCTATCGGACCGTTTTCGTTTGAAACTTTCAACGGCACCCTTCCCGCAAGTGCAACCGGAGCTTGTCCTTCCTTCCAAGCATCAAAGTCACCAGTTAAAACATCACCACCCGTCAAAAGAATGCCCGGTTTTGTTGAAACAATGCCGATAAGATGTCCGCCTTTGATTGCCTTGCTTACATGTATTGGATCCGACCCATCTGTCGTTACAATATCCCCAGCTTCAAGTGTAAGATCATTTGTCGGATAACTTTCTGCCAAGTCAACACACTGGCCGGCGTGTGGCGCACTTGCGCAAGCAACTAAAGTGGAGCGGGCACTGATATAGCCCCTAATTGCAAAACTTCCAGCATTGCTCATAGAAGCCAAGGTATTGCTTTGTGAATCTGTAACCAATAAAGCCCCATGTGGAATTCGAGCTGAACTTGATGCAAGAACAGAAATCGTCAATGCGCCGCCAGCAGAATTTACTCCTGCTGCTGTTTGCGTAGTTGCGTTAATATCTATACCGGGATTACTGGCAGAGACAGTCGTATCAACTGTAAATATATCGTCGCTATATCCGCCAGTACCATCACCGACAACAAATGCTCTCGCCTCGGCAATATCAAAAGTGAATGGTCGTGAAATTGAGG
>CAZPLD010000035.1:0-6734 GCA_964587505.1 uncultured Candidatus Saccharibacteria bacterium
CCGAAAGCGCGATAAGCGGAATTTTTCCGCCCCATTCCTCGACAAAGACGCCGTTTTCGGATAATTCCTTTTTTGTTTTTTCCGGATTTGCATCGGGTTTGTCGATCTTATTGAGTGCGACAATGAATGGGATATCGGCGGCACGGATGGCATCAAGCGCTTCTTTGGTCTGCGGCTTGACGCCGTCATCGGCCGCCACCACGAGGATCGCGATATCGGCAACGCGCGCTCCGCGCGAGCGCATCTGAGAAAATGCCGCATGCCCCGGCGTATCGATGAACGTTATTTTTTTTGCGGCCCCGTCCTTTGCGGATACGGCGACCTCGTAGGCGCCGATGTGCTGCGTGATGCCGCCAGCCTCGCCTTCAGCGACGCTAGGCGGGCCCGATTCGCGTTCCGCCACATTGGATCTCCGGATGGAATCAAGGAGCGTTGTTTTACCATGGTCAATATGCCCCATGACAACGACAATGGGGGCGCGCACGGAAACAACCGGTGAAGGGGGATTGTTTTTCATGATCGTTATTCCGCCGAATGCTGGCGGGCAAGCGCCTGCTCGATGGCGCCTTGTTCTTCGGACGACAAGGGATAGGTGGATGTGCCGTTCAGGATCGGCTTGGCAAAGATGCGCGTCCCGTCGCGATGGAACAAGCTTGAAAGGATGAATCCGCTTTTGTGCTCATTCAACACGGCGAGCGCGAAACTCTGGTCGCCGCCGGCGTCGGCGTAGGGGTTGAACCGGACGAGCCCGAAATTCTGGGCGCTTTGGCGGAGGCGCAGTTCGATGTTTTCGAGCACCGTATCCACGGCTTGGTGTTTCCGGATCGAGCGCTCGAGTTCCGAAGCGATGGCGCGCATCAAATGCTCGAGCGATTCCCCCGCCCGGCCGCGGAAAAGCCGGTAGAACCGCCACTCGAGCCATCCGAGCCATAGAAGCGATACCGCCCCCAGAACGAGAGCGGCAATACTGAAAATGAACGAGATGTCGGCGCCAAGAATCATGAGAAGAGCATATCGCAAAAACGCCCTTAAGGGTAGTCCTTGGTCCGCCAGCCGGCGGACGGAAAAGGGCTACCCTTGGCGCGTTAGCCGTTCGTCAGAAAATGATGAGCGTTGCGATGAGGAAATAGACCATCAAGCTCAAAAGGTCTTGGAGGATGGTCGCAAGCGGGCCCGCGCCAAGAGCCGGATCGGAATGTTCTTTATAGAGGATCATGGGAATGGCGGTCGCAAGAATGGGCGCGATGGTCATGTTGATGAACATAGCGGCTCCGACCGCGAGCCCGATCGCTTGCGATCCCAGCCAGAGTGAGGCGAACACGCCGGTGATGGCGCCGAACAAGAGCCCCAAGGTCAGGCCGAGGCGGGTTTCTTTCCAGATATATTTCCAAAAGTGCGCGCCGGTTTTCTGTAAATACCGGACATAAATGGTTTCGGTCTGCGTTCCGACGGCATCGCTCATATAGACGATGATCGGAATGAAAAACGCAAGCCGGATATCATTCCCCAAAATCGCTTCATATTTTGAAACCATGACCGCCGCCGCGCCTCCGCCGATGAGCCCTAAGAGGAGCCACGGAATGCGGTGGCGCACAAGCACCCCGAGAGGCTTTTTGATATCGTTTTCAAAAACCGGTTTATTGTTCATGCGTTTTTTGCGACGCCAGCCGGATATAGGGCCGGACGGGCAAGAGCAGCAAACTTCCGATGAACGCCAGCGAAACAACGGCAAAAATAAGTGTTTGGAATCCTGCGGTAACGGCAATATAGCCGCCCAGAGCCGCGAGCGTCGCGCTCGTCAGGTCCGTGAGCGTGAAATAAACGCCCCATTCCGTGCCCTCCTTTTCTTTATCGATATGGCGCGTGAAGATCGCCATATAAGTAGGGAAGGTGAACGCGGCAAAAACGCCGTACAGGAATTGAATGAGATACAACTCGAGCGGCGTCTCAATAATAAGGTAGAGAAGCGGAACGAAGGACATGAGAACGGTAAAGACGAACATCAGCCAAAAATCATCCTTTTCGCCCGGTATGGTGTCAACCAGATGCGCGATGGGAATTTGGAGAATGCTTTTGGTGAAGAGATAGATACCGGCGGCGAGTCCGGCGACCGCCTCATTCCCGCCCTGAATGAAATTCGCGATGAAGAGCGCAAAAATAGGACCCAAAAGCCCCGTTGCCCCCACAAAGACCGTATCGGAAATGATGAGGAATCGGACGACCGGATTGATGTCCTGCAAAAAATAGTGCTTGAGTTTGGCCGCCCGGTGATTCACAAAGAAATTATATCAAAAAAACAAAAAACCCGCTTGAGCGGGCCGGATGCGGGGACGATGTCCGGAAGTTAGAACCCAAAAAATGGCTCAAATTCAAGGATATTGATAAAAGTATACAGGAATTAAGGGCTATCTACAAAGTCCATCCGGAGTGGTTTGAAACACCTAAACCGAAGTCAGATAAGGGCAGAAATGCGGTGGATTATTCGATTAAATAATAACTATACTCTCATTAGACCGGACAAAATCTTTAGCGACAATTATACTTAATAGTACTCAATAAATTGGCTTTTTACAGAATATACATTCATGCGAAATAAATTTCACCGGCGCGAACATCGTCAGTCTTCTGCATGATTTGCAATATCCGATTTTTGTACCAAATTGATCATGTTGCAATAAGCTAGCCAACGCATCTTTTGTTGTTTCTTCAGCCAAAAAATTATCTACACCATCTACTAACTTTTGAAAATGCGACCCAATAGAATTGCTTGTGGTTCTCAATACATTTATTGGCATATGTACCATACCGCCGGATTCATCATCGTGTGTTGGCGACGGCTCTTCCGCCATAACTACATATCCATAACCAAGTTTTTGTAAATACTTTGCCTTTTCTAAAATCTCCTTTTTTATTTCATCTGAGGGAAAATTGTTGTGACTAGAATAACCACGCTCTAAAACAAACAGCTCTAGTAAAAACACTTGCTCACAACCAAACTGTTTTAGTTTATCCAACTGCTTATTAATTTTCTGATGTTTTTTCCTGCCGCGTTTTGCCGATTTAATATGTCCGTTGCGATCAACAATAACCGTTTTCACCTCAAAGCCCCGATATGTAAAACCCGCGTCATAGCTTGATCCTGGCAGAAAACGAGGACGTTTCAGAAGGATATCGATATCTCCCTCAAAATTATTCTTTTCTATTGCTTTATACGGAATATTTACAGCAAACCACTGCCAAGTATCGTTACACAACGCAGTAGCATTTATATCGCGCAAAAGTTTAAGTATTGATCTTGTTTCGCGTATCTGGCTATTGGTAGAAAACAATTTTCCGGGTCCATTATAAAACTTCACTTCTGATATGTGATTTCCTTGATTGTCGTACTTCGGTTTTATTCTTTTTAGAATTCCTAGTTTTTCAAAAGCAAATAATGAAAGAAATATAAAGCGGTATAGATAATATTTTGTATAATTTTTTAGTTTTTTATGGCTACGAGCGAGGTTATAGTAAACTACATTCTCAAACGGGTTCGTTCTTACCGCCCGATACAGAAACAAATTCGCGCGGGGATAGTCACCAAGTTCAATATAAACAAAACCCAAATTGTTTAACCAAATTTCTTCCTGTAAATCGGGGAGATCACTTTCTTCATACACCTTTGCCGCTTCTGGATATTTTTCTAAAATCGTAAGCGCAGATATTTTCTTTTGAGTTGCAATAGGAAAGTTTGGTTTTAATGCAAGACAAGCGTCAAACGTTTCTATCGCCTCGCTGTATCGTTCAAGGCAATAAAGAGATACCCCCTTCGTATTGAGCAGTTCAAAATCGTTAGCGTTTAATTTCAACGCTTCATTGGCGGCGTCTATTGATTCTCTATACTTTCCCAATACCCCCAAGAGGGTAGCTTTTGCAGCCAAAATTTTAGGTGCTTTGAGTTGTTTTTGTTCCTCATTTAGTACCAGTGCCAAAGCCTCATCAAATTTTTTGGCATTATATAAGTTTCGAAGCTGATCTTCGTAGACCAATGCTTTTGAGTTTTTTGTAATTTTATCTTGATTCATGATGTGGATAACTTAACTTGTATACTTTCTATTTATTTTCTATAATACTATATATGATTACAAAAAAGCAAGCACAAGTTCTCGATTTTATAAAATCCTACAGGGCAAAGCACGATTATTCTCCATCGCTTGAAGAGATCAAGCGAAAATTTAAGCTCGCCTCTGTTTCCACATCCCATTATTACATCAAGAAACTACAAGATGCTGGATTTTTGAATAAAGAGCATAATCAACCCCGTGCCGTTTCAACAGTAGAAGCAAAACAAACTATCCAAATACCTATTCTCGGTGCAATCGCCGCCGGACAGCCGATTGAGGCGATTGAAATTGCCGATGGAACTATCACTATCACAAAAGACGAAATCGGACGGCAGGGAAAACACTACGCCTTGCGTGTTCAAGGTAGCAGTATGATCAATGAGGGTATTTTTGATGGTGATATTGTCGTAATCCGTAAGCAGGATGTGGCAGAGAATGGTCAAACTGTTGTGGCGGTCATTGATGACAATGAGGCAACACTCAAAAAACTGTATCGTGAAAATGGAAAGTTTAGACTCCAACCGGCAAATCCAACACTTTTCCCAATATATCGTGATGAAGTGGAAATAAGGGGTGTGGTTGTAAAAATTATTCGCAATCTTGAATCGCAATTGGATCAAGGGCAATCGAGAGATGAAAAGTATGTGCGTAAAATAGACTACTCATGGGACTATAGGGGTGAAAAGACTAAATCATATACACACGGAATACATACCTATCCGGCTATGTTCATTCCCCAAGTTGGACGGAGATTGTTAGAAACTTATAGTAAAGAGGGTGATACGATTTGCGATATTTTCTGTGGCTCTGGTTCAGCTTTAGTTGAAAGTAGGTTGATAGGGAGAAATGCTTACGGCATTGATCTTAATCCTTTAGCCATTTTTCTTGCGAAAGCTAAGACAACTCCGATTAATCCTCAAAAATTAACGAAAGAGTATATTGGTCTGTTAGATAGAGTAGAAAAAATTAAAGAGAACGAGATAAAAAGACCAGATTTTAAGAATATTGATTTTTGGTTTAAGGATAAGGCAATAGTTAAACTTGCAAAACTAAAGAAAGCTATAAGAGAAATAAAGGACAAGACCATTCAAAACTTTTTGATGGTCGCTTTTAGTGAAACAGTTCGCTATTCCTCAAATACAAAGACCGGTGAGTTTAAACTGGTTCGCGTTAAAGGCGACAAACTAGAAAAACATGATCCTGATGTTATCGGTATATTTCGCAAACACGCAGAGAAAAATATTGCAGGTATGGCTGATTTTTACAAAGATGCCAAAAAAGAGTCATGGACAAAAATAATCTATGGCGATTCGTCAAAAGATAACGGGATAAAAGCAAATTCTATTGATTGCATTATTACCTCTCCGCCATACGGCGATAGTCGTACCACAGTTGCTTATGGACAGTTTTCTCGCCTTTCGGCGCAATGGATTGATGTATTCGATGACCCAAATGATGCTTCTGGCGTAGATAATGACTTACTTGGCGGTAGAGCTACTAAAAATTTAGTTCATGCGCTCTCGTCGGGTTACCTCAAAGAATCCTTAGAAAAAATTGCAAAGCAAGATGAAACAAGAGCAAGAGATGTATTGAGCTTTAATCTCGGATTGAATGAGTGTTTGAAACAAACACACAGAATCCTTAAACCAGGAAAGTATTTTTGCCTTGTTGTTGGAAATAGACTGGTTAAACAAGTACGAATTCCAACTGACTTTATTATTGCCGAATTAGCAGAAAAAATAGGTTTTACTTGTGAGGATATAATTGTGCGAAATATCCCCGGCAAAAGAATGCCGATCAAGAACTCCCCGACAAACATTGTGGGCGCCTTAGAGGAGACGATGAACAAAGAAAGTATCGTTGTATTGAGAAAAAATTAGAGAATCTTTTTGTGAATCTTAAACAAAAGCGGTAAAGACTTCTCGGTTAGGCGGAATGCCGAGCCGTGGTCATGTGGTTTCCCCACATTTTTACCGCTATGATACACACCGAGACGAATATCGTATTTTGAGTGAGCCAAAAACTTAGTGGGGTCAATCTCTTTCAGAATGTATGCATCTTTGTAGTGAAAGTATTCGTGTCCTCGAACCTTTTTTGTTTCAGCACGAACCAATATCAATCCATCTCCTATTTTTTCGATAGCTTTTTTTCTCAAAAAAGCCAAACTATAATATCCCAAAAGTTTGCCTTTTTTGAGAATCAGTAATTTCCCTTGTTTTTCATCAACTGTAGCTTGAAACCCCATACCGTTTCTTTTACCATCACTGATGGTTTGATGAAGAATTTTAATCTTTGGAAATTCAGGATCAGGATAACCGAAACGTTTTCTTATTTCAGCATTTGTAATTCCCTCGGGACTCTTGGTAAACAAAGTCATCATCGAAAGAGTGTTAAGTCTTTGAGATTTCAATTCCATTACTCCAAAGTCTGGCAGAGCAATATTGTTTTCCGTAATACCAAGATAGTCCTCTAGAGTTTTACCTATTCCAGTATTGTGACTGCGATTAGACTTAATCCACCCTTTTTTCGAGAGTTCTTGAAGTGCTTTCTTAATTTGGATTAATGTCCGTTTTTGCATATTACTTTTGTCCAATAACCCTTATTCTACCTCGGTTCGAACTTGGACATCTG
>CAZPLD010000036.1:0-6207 GCA_964587505.1 uncultured Candidatus Saccharibacteria bacterium
TGTTCTTGTTCCGGTACTTCTTGTTAAGCGCCTTTATCCTGACCTCCCCCACCAAATTCAAGCTTACTTCAACATTTTTATCTTTTACGTGAAGTTCCTTTATTCCTGCATCTAAAATCTCTTTAAAAAATTTTCCGCTTGGGGATTTTTGTGACGTATGATTTTTGAAAACAAGGTCTAACATCAGAGAGATTTTATCACAGATTTGATTTTATTGGTATTGCCATGTTTTAGCAATCCCAAGTAAGAACTCATAGCCTCGGGTTTATTGCCTACCTTAACTGTTTTGAGCATCCTCCTCTTGGTAGTTGTCCTCAATACTCTATGGTTGGGAAAATGCACCCAGCCGAGAAAATCAACTCCGGAAGAGAAGGTTTTGATAAAAATCTTGTTGGGATGAAGTTCTAGTTTTAACCTTTCTTTCAAAAAGTTGCCCATTTTGGGAAGCGTCTCTTCGAGCCACGCTTTATCTTGAGAAAATACCACAAAATCGTCAGCATAGCGGATATAGTATTTAGTTTTAAGTTTGTGCTTAACAAACTGATCAAATTCATTCATATAGATATTCACGAATAGCTGTGAGGTTAAGTTTCCAAGAGGCAGTCCTCGACCTGGAGCTGACGAGAAGCTGAAAATAACTCTTTCCAAAAGCCAAATAATATTCCGGTCAGAAATATACTTTTTGAGAATACCCGATAAAATCTCGTGATCAATGTTCTCAAAGAATTTCCTGATATCACATTTTAAAATCCAGCAAGTTCGAGTATTATTTTTGCTTACCTGATGCCCGAATTTACGGAACCGACTTAACGCCTTATGACTACCCCTGTTCAACCGGCAAGAGAATGAGTCGGATACAAAAGTCCTGTCAAAGAATGGGTAGAGTTGACGATAGATGGCATGGTGGAGCAACCGGTCGCGGACCAATGACTTGTGAATCTGTCTGGGTTTGGGATCATTGATACAAAACGCTTGATATGACCCGTGGTTATATGTATGATTGGCAAGTTCTTGGTGAAGCTGGATGATATTATCCATTAAAGACAGGCTAAATTCCTGGACATCTTTTCTTTTTCTTTTACCTTTGATAAATTCTTTCCATGCCTCAAGCAAATTATCTAAACTAATAACTTCACTGAAACTATGACAAAATTCAATCCTTTTACGCCCCCCCCCCCTACGCTACTTTGCCGATTATCCAAAAGCTGATTGTTGCCTATAAATTGTGGCATAGTTATTTTATTAGATTAGAGAAAATCAACCGGTATTCTATCGGTCTAAAAATTGATAATCTGTTTATCGAAACCACGGAACATTTATTTATTGCGGCTCACAAAAACCGTGAACAAAAAGGATTTTATCTTACCAAAGCCTCGGACTCTCTTGATATGCTAAAATTTATTTTACAGATATCCTGGGAAATAGAAATACTGGACGTAAAGAAATATATAGCGTTATCAAACCCCCTAAATGAGGTAGGCAAAATGCTCGGCGGCTGGCAAAAGCAAACAAAAACTCCGCAAAGGAGTTTTTGAACGAAGAGATTTTCGAGAGAACCTGATTGCCAGCATTCCACTCGTTCAGGTTGGCAACCGAGTTGACGTTCACGTTCCAGCCACCGTAGTTCGGGTTCCAGTTCGCGTTGACCGCCCAAGCTCTGTGCAAAGCACCGCCATTACCACTGTCCTTTGAATACTCTTAGAACTGTATCTAATTCGTGAGCTGGCTCACATAGTGCTTCGCACCAAGTATCTTCGTTTTTAGGGTTCCTATATTCAAATCCTTAAAAGCACACCCGGAGTTCGGCCGCCGATGTCCAGTTGAAGGTCAGCAGATTCGCCTAATATCCGAATCTATTTTATAGAAATTAAAACGAGCCGGCAACAGTTTCGATACTGTTGCCGGCCCAAGGACCAAGTTCCCGAGGAACCCAGTCCCTATCCGACTTGCGAGAGAACCTGAAGGCCAGCAATCCACTCGTCCAGGACGGCAACCGAGTCGACGTTCACGCCCCAGCCACCGCAGCGCGGGCGCCAGCGCGCGCGGACCGCCCAAGGCGCGCCGTTCTCATCATCAAGAACATACGCGAGATTCGCGCGTCCATTGACAAGGAGCGGACCCGCTTGGCCATGACCCTGTGCTTCGATTACCTGATAGAATTGGCCCAGCTTGATGAAGCGCCTGGACTGCGGACCGATAGCGACCATGATCTCGGGGTCGTGTTTGCCCAGCAGGAGCGTGTTCACCGCGAGCTCACCGGCCGGCACATCCTGGCTTTTGCCGAAGAGCTTCGGGATCCGCTCATCAATGTAGCCGAACTTCACCTTGGGATTACCCTTGGTGAAGCTTTCGCTGATGACGAACCGGCGAGCAACCACAGACACCTTCCGCTCGAAGTTGAGGATGTTGCCCCGACGGATGGCCTCGTCTCGATCGACGAGAACACGCTCGCTGCGCAGCAATCCCTTGGCGCCTTCCGTGCCGTCGAGTCGGTTGAAAACCGCCTCGACGCTTACGTCTTCAACGTAAAGGTTGTACTTCATGATCTCTCTCCTCCGGCTGATAGCCGGTATTGTTCCCCGTCTGTTAGACAGGTAGCCACGCTACGCGGCAGTTAAGGTGCTGGTGGAAATACCACTATTATTTAATTATACGCCTTTTCAAGATAAATGTCAACCACACCAAAAACCGCCATTTCTAGCGGTTTTTGTTTACTCTTTACGAGTCTAGTCTGGTGACTCAAAAGCTCAGTCTTGACAGTAATTACATCTTATCAAAGACTGTCATTAAAGTCAAGTGTTGATATTTTTTCTATCCTGGACCCGCGGGGAATCGAACCCCGAAGACTCAGCTGTCAAGACTAAGCTCGCCAACCAGGCCGAGCCCAGGTGCTGTAAAGATAACAAATAAAATGTAAACTTCAACTTATTTTGTGAGTTCTTCTTTGACCAACCGGTTGACCAATTGTCCGTCGGCTTTGCCTTTTATTTTAGCCATTACTACTCCGATTAATTTGCCCATGTCTTTCATGTCTTTGACTCCGGCCTGTCCTGAGCTTACCGAATGGATTTCGGCAATGGCTTTTTGGACCTCTGTCCTAATCGCGTCTTCCGACATCTGCTCGGGCATATATGCCATCAGCATTTCGGCTTCTTTTCTTTCCCCTTCGGCAAGTTCAGGACGTCCGCCTTTTTCAAATTGTTCCACGGAATCCTTTCTTTTTTTTATCTCCGATGCAATAACCGCAATAACGTCATCGTCCGTAAGTTCGCTTCTTTTTTCAATCTCTTTATTTTTGATAGCCGCCAAAACCATGCCTAAAACCATCCGTTTTTCTTTGTCTCCGGCTTTCAAAGCATCTTTTACGTCCTGCTGAATTTTTTCTTTTAACATTCTACAAATCTAATTTTTGTTTCATTTTGCGTTTCTCCTCGTCAAAAGTATCTTCGTCGTATTTGCCTAATTTTTCCAATTTCCTTCTTAATTCGCTCAAATGCAAACCCATGATTGCGGCATTCTTTTCTTTCCTTTCGGTTTGCTTCTTCTCCCGATGCTGGGATTTTTTGGCTTTAATCAAAACTCCGCTTTGCTGGACAAAGCGGTTAAAACGCCTCAATAAACTTCCTACACTTTCATTTGGTTTTCGTTTTACTTCAACCATATATAATCCTCCCTTCTAAATAATATGTTAACACATTAATCTTTAACTATCTTCGGTCCCAGCTTCTTCCCGCCCAACAAGTGGATGTGAAAATGCGGAACCAATTTTCCTCCATGGTCGCCTTCATTAACCACTAAGCGGTATCCTCTTTCCAAACCTTGCTCATGAGCCATTCTGTCTGCAAGCAGAAATGCCCTACCAAGCAGTTCGGCGCCATTAACAAAATCTTCTATTTTCAAAAAATGTTCTGTGGGAATTATCAATAAATGAACCGGGGCCTGCGGATGTATATCTTTTATCACCCAAAACTCTTTGTCCGTATAAACAACATCGGCCTTCAGCTCTCCTTTTATAATTTTACAAAATACATCCGTAATCATGCCTTTAATCTTTTCTTGACCTCGTCCACTATCTTTTCCAAGGGAATAGTCTCCTGAATTCCGGTGTCCATTTCTCTCAAAATTATTGTTTCGTCCAAAGCTTCTTTCTGTCCGAATATCAGGGCAAATTTTACCCCCAGCCGGTTGGCAATCCTCAACTGTGATTTTATGCTGTCGCGGCCCAACGATGACTTGGTTTCCACGCCGGACTTTCTGAATGATTCAAAAAGCAGAATGCTTTTTCTTTTTGCCGCTTCCCCCAACTGAACCAAGAAAACTTTAGGTTTGGGTTTTATTTCCGGAACAGAAACATTTCTCTCTTTAAGCTCAAGGATAATCCTCTCAATCCCTAACGCCCATCCGGCTGCCGGGGTCTTGGAGCCGCCCAAAAGCTCAACCAATTTGTCATAGCGTCCTCCGCCGGTTATGGTTGATTGGGAACCGATATTTTCTTCCGGCAAAATTTCAAACACAGTCCTTGTGTAATAGTCCAGTCCTCGGACTAAATGCGGATTCAATATATACGGCACCTTGGCCTCATCTAAAAATTCCAAAACATGCTTGAAGTGCGCATGGCATTCTTCGTCCAAAAAATCCACAAACTGAGGAGCTTCTTTAATAATCTCTTTGCATGCTTCTTCTTTGCAATCAAGCAATCGTAAAATATTTTCTTTGAATCTGACCTTACAATTGGCGCAAGTTTTCTTAAGACGATTTTTGTAATAATCCTTGAGGGCTTTGAGGTATGCGGGACGGCAGTTCTGGTCGCCAATGCTGTTTATGTGAACGTTGTATCCTTTCAAGCCCACACTCTCAATTAGTTTGTAGGCCAAGAATATTAATTCTGCGTCTACCGCCTCGGAACTATCGCCGATAGTCTCAACTCCCAATTGGAAAAACTGCCTGAATCTTCCCTTCTGCGGTTGGTCATGTCTGAACATGGGTCCGCAATAATAAAGTTTGACTGGATGAGGTTTAACGTTCATTCCATTTTCTATGTATGCCCTTACCATTGCCGGCGTTCCCTCGGGCCTTAAGGTCAAACTATCGCCCCCTTTGGTTCTTAAGGTATACATCTCTTTCTGAACAATGTCTGTTGTTTCTCCCGTTCCCCTCAAAAATAATTCTGTTGACTCTAAAATCGGCGTTTCTATCCTTTCAAAACCATAAAACTCCAGCAAATTTTCTGCCTTTTTTAAAATATAACGCCAATACTTCTGGTCTTCCGGAAGTATATCTTGCATGCCTTTCGGCGCTTGTATGCTTCTTTCTTTTTTAGACATTCTGAAAAATCTGTTGATTTAATAATAATAAACTGGCCGGACCCGAGAAGCTCTCGTAAAAGGCCATGGCCTCAAAAAAGCTTTGCCGGTTATGAGGGTTCTGTTGACCATGCCCCAGCGCCTTGAGTCGGAACTTTCAAGACGATTATCTCCCAAAACAAAATACTCATTGTCGTCCAGTTTGACAACAGAATTGCCTAAAGTTTCCTGTTCCGGGGCCAGATAGCTTTCGTCCAGAACAAAGCCCTCTGGTTTATCTTCGTTGTAAATAGTAACCGTGTTGTCTTTAATCTCTATGGTTTCGCTCGGAAGCCCGATTATTCGTTTTATGAAAAACTGGGACGGGTCCACAGGATATCGGAAAATGACCACGTCGCCCCTTTCCGGAGTCGAGAAACGATAACTTATCTCGTTAACTAAAATGTAGTCGCCATCTTCGAAATTCGGCTCCATTGAAGCACCCTTCACGAAAAACGGCTGAACCAGATAATACCTGATTGGCAGGATTATAGCAAGCGAAATAACGACGACTTTTATAGTCTCCCAGACAAAGGCAAGAACCTCTGACTTTGCGCTTGGAATTTGCGGTATTTGTGATTCTTCTTCAGGCATACGCTGTATTTTACTCTATTTTTTTGTTCAATTCAACTGGGCGCTATATCCCGACTTTTCCCTCCACCTCATCCCAAATCAGACCGCATAAAACCCTGCTGGGTTTTTGCTCTATCTCGGCTACCCGCCTGCGAACGTTCTTCTTTGGAATGAAGGTGTCGCTCAATAAGACCAAAGCAACCACTCCCAAAGCGCGCTTTGAGGAAGGAAGCGGGCATGGTGTCCCGAAGGGACGAGCGACTGACGAAGGCAATGAGAACGCTCGCTGGGC
>CAZPLD010000037.1:0-6206 GCA_964587505.1 uncultured Candidatus Saccharibacteria bacterium
GCTCATCGGGGCGTATTTGAAGTTCGCTTTCACTTGCCTTGGCAAGCACGGCTACGGTGGCGGTGGATGTATGAACCCGGCCGCTTTTTTCGGTTTTAGGCACCCTCTGTACTCTATGAACTCCTGACTCGTTTTTTATTTTTGAAAAAGCGCCTTCTCCTTTTAATTCAAACACAACCGACTTGAACCCACCGATACTTGTCTCGTTTGAGTCAATTACGTCGAAACCCCAGCCCTTGAGGGCGGCGTATTTTTTGTACATAGTAAAAAGAGTTCCGGCAAAAAGAGCGGCTTCGTCGCCGCCGGCGCCGGCTCTTATTTCCACTATAGCTTCATTATTTAGATTGCGGGGCTTTGGCTGATTTTGATAGGGAGTGTAGCCCATTTATTTTCTTGCTTTCTTTTTCGAGGGAGATGACTTTTGAGCGGTCTTTTCGAGGCGCTTTTTGAATTTTTCAACCCGGCCTCGGGTATCCAAAATCTTTTCCGTGCCTGTATAGAAAGGATGACACTTTGAGCATATGCCTGTGTTAATTTCCGGCATCGTAGAGCCGGTTGTCCAAGTATTGCCGCAGGCGCATTTAACCTTGGCGTTGGGATAATATTGAGGATGTATTCCTTGTTTCATAAGTTATGTGTATTTTATCACAAAGCTTGATAAAGTCAAAGCATTCTGATACGCTAACATAGGTTCTCGGATTATAAAAAGAGGAAAGTAGATGTTGAAATCAAGGCTGGATAAGAGGCTTTTTGTGATCGGGGCTATTATGGTATCCTTGGTTCCCGGCTTTATTCTAACGTCGTTTCATGATGTTAAGGCCGAACAGCCAAGATCGGCCAAACTCGTTTACGAAACCAATGATTACAGAGTCTACTGCGAAGAGCCGAGTGGCGATAAGATTTATATAGCCGGCAACCCGGTTGCCGGCGGAGTGGATATAGAGATTGTCCCTGGTGGCTGTAAGTAATGCAGGCGATACGCCTGCTTTTTCATGCTTGATTTATTGGGGTTAATTTGGTAATATTGTTCTCATGCAAGAAATACAAACAGCAGTTTCATATGAGGACATGTTGAAGGCGGGCATGCACTTTGGCCGCAAAAAGACGGTATTTAACCCGTTGATGTCAAGGTATGTTTTTACCGTCCGCGACGGGATATGTATCATCGACCTTTTAAAAACCCAAGCCCAGCTGAAAAACAGTATTGAATTTATCAAGTCGATTTTAGCCAAAGGAGGAATCATATTGTTCGTAGCTCTTACAAAGCAATCGGTCGATTCTACAAAAGAGTTGGCTGAAGCGTTGAATATGCCCTACGTTATTGATAGGTGGCTGGGCG
Source organism: uncultured Candidatus Saccharibacteria bacterium (assembly GCA_964587505.1). GTDB lineage: Bacteria > Patescibacteriota > Minisyncoccia > 2-02-FULL-40-12 > GWA2-44-9 > 2-01-FULL-41-26. The sequence continues at coordinate 1,340 of CAZPLD010000037.1, forward strand.
GAACGCTTACTAATTACAAAGTAATAAATTCAAGAGTAAAAAAACTGGAAGAGCTTGAAAAAGCGACTAAGTCCGGCGAATTGGACAAATATACGAAGAAAGAAAGAATGATGTTCAACAAAGAACTTCAGAAAATGTCTGTTCATTTCGAAGGTCTCAAGAAGTTAACCCGGATGCCGGATGCCGTATTTGTCTCATCTCTTAAGGAAAGCGCTTTGCCTGTCAGGGAAGCCAAAAGGGCGGGTGTTAAAACTTTAGGCATCGCTAACACCGATTCCAATCCGGACGACATGGATTATGTAATTCCGGCCAATGACCGCTCCAAAAAGTCAGTGGATTTGATCATGGAAATAATCAAGAACGAATTAGTCCATAATAAATAATGTCAAAATTAACCGACGTAGAAAAAGTAAAACACTTAAGGGAAAGCACCGGGCTCTCGTTTAATGAAATAAAAAAAGCTCTCGATGAAGCCGGTGGTGAAGTGTCCCGGGCAACGGAAGTTCTAAAAGCTCATGGGGTAAAGATGGCGGAAAAAAAGTCGTCCCGTGCCGTTAAAGAGGGCGTTGTTTCTTCATATATCCATGCCACCAAGAAAATGGGCTCAATGGTTGAACTTCTTTGCGAAACTGATTTCGTGGCCAGGAACATGGAGTTTCAAAATTTAGCGCACGAACTTGCCATGCACATTGCGGCTTTAAAGCCGGGGAGCGTCAGCGACCTTTTAGAACAGCCCTATGTTAAGGATCAGGATATGACCGTGAAAGATCTCATCAATAGCTATGTGGCTAAACTGGGAGAAAATATTCAGGTGGGCCGGTTTGCAATATTCGAAATTTAACCATAAATGTTTCTTCTTATTCCTCTTACATTATTATTGGCATCAGTTGTAGGCATTTCAGTGATTGTTTTCCGCAAGATGCCATATCTGAACAAACTTACCCCGGAAACACATCTGTCTGCGCAGACGGGTGCGGTGGGAGATATTTTGGCCGAATTGTTTCCGGAATTTTCCGAAGGATTTAAGAGTTTAAAACTGAAAGAATACGGAGATGTGTGGCTCATAGAACTTGAGAAACTTCTCCGAAGATTGCGGGTCTTTTCTTTGAAAATGGACAGAATATCCGAATCGTGGATAAAGAAAATAAGAAACGGCAATGTATCCAGGGCAACCAATGCCGTGGTTGAAGAAAAAAATAAAGAGGCGGAAATGCCGGTCATCAAGGTTCAGCATGCTCCGGGGATGTCTTTGGAAGACATGAAAAGAGAGGAACAGAAATTGATAATAGAAATAGCCAAAAATCCCAAAGACTCCAAGTTATACGAAACTCTCGGCGATCTCTATGTCAAAATGAATAATCTTTCTGACGCCAAAGAATCATTTGAAGCGGCAATAGAGCTCAATCCTCACAACGAAGAACTGCAGAAAAAGCATTCTCAAGTAGTCGAAAATGTGTTAAAATAAAGTGTCTCAATAGGTTGCCGACCTAGCTCAACGGTAGAGCAACGCTTTTGTAAAGCGAAGGTTCCCGGTTCAAGTCCGGGGGTCGGCTCCATGGGGGTGTGGTGGAGTGGTCAATCACAACAGACTGTAAATCTGTCGGCCGTGTGCCTACGCAGGTTCGAATCCTGCCGCCCCCACAAATGATCCGCAAGGACAGCCGGTGGCTGTCCGCGCGGAGCATCATTTGCAGGAAGGAAGAATTCGAAAGCCAGAGGCGCGGCGGCGCCGAGGCGGGGTCGCAGAATCCGCCAGTAGGCGGATATCGGTGACCGAATCCTGCCGCCCCCACATGAATTTTCAAGAAACAAAATCAAGGTCAGTTATTAAAAGTATTATCTGGCGGGTTGTTGCCACCCTTTTGACTTGGGGCGTAATATATTTTTTTAATGGTAGTGTTGGTGATTCGTTGAAGATTACTCTATGGGCTGCCGGGTTGAGCATGATTGCTTATTATATTCACGAACGGGTTTGGAATAACATTAAATGGGGCAAAGTAACACATGATTAAAAAAGTTGGTTCAAAATATGTAGTCGTGGCCGAAAGCGGCCGGCACATGGGGGAATATAAGACCAAAGCCGAAGCCAAGAAACGGCTCCAGCAGATAGAGTTTTTTAAGCATTTAAAATCAGGTTCCGGATTAAAATTAAAACTAAGAAAGAAGTCGTTGTTAAAAAAGTAAAAACATGCTAACATACATGCCGTTGTAGCTCAGTGGTAGAGCAACTCCATGGTAAGGAGTAGGTCGTCGGTTCAATCCCGACCAACGGCTCCAGATAAATTAAATTTTAGAACGCAGCTGGCTTGGCCAAATTCGAGGCAAAACCGAGCATTGAAGCGAGACATAGTAAACTATGTTGAGCGAGAAGCGGAGGTTTTAACGAAGAAGTTGGCCAAGAGCGTCCTCGCCATAGTTTAGGCGAGAGCGGCCAGCAAGTTATATATGCCCCAAGATAATTTACTAAGAATGAAGTGTACAATTTGCAAGCAAGCAAATTATTATACTTCTAAAAATAAAAAATTAGTTGAGAGAAAACTGGAATATAAGAAATTTTGCAAATGGTGCAAGAAACATACTCCTCATAAAGAAGCTCGAATAACCGGGTAATAATTTATTCGTACGCTTGCTCGGCTGGCTTCGCCTTAAGCCGTACGCAAGCTTTGACCAATCTCTGCGTTGAGAACTCCAGTCCTCTTTCGCCATACTTCAGTATGGCTCAGTTCGGGCTTCGTTCTCGCCTTGAGCTTGGCCAAACGCATTAAATTATTGGTATAATTACCCCAATGGGGGCATCGTTCAGTGGTAGGACAGCGATCTCCAAAATCGCGGACCAGGGTTCGATTCCTTGTGCCCCCGCAATCCAAAATAAAAATAACTAAGACCCTATCTGGGTCTTAGTGTTATCGGCCACGTAATCGAATACGATTACGCCTCAATATTTTTCGGCGGGTGTTTAAAGTACCAGAGAACTTGAATAATCCACAACAAATTTCCTGTCACTATAATGCATCCGCCTGCGAAAGAAAACCACTGGTTGAGGTGAGGGTAGTAGTAGAGATTCCATAATCCCCACAATGTGTAAAAGATAGTAAGTTGCCACACTACGCCTTTAACTTGCTTGTCTTTGTATAACTGCCAGCAATTAAGGAAAGAGGTAAACCCTCCGACTGTTTCAAACAGGCCATTAATTAAGTCTGGGGAGAACGTGACTCCTATCACAATAATATACCCTCGGTTTGTTAAATATTCTGGCAGTATTATACAGAAAGCAAACCGGAATAACAATGCTTATCAAGCAGGGGTTGCTATATTGATTTTGTTTGTTATCATGTAGGCAGTTGCTTTTAAAACTCAAAGAGGAACAAAAATGAGTCCTAAAAAGACTGAACGTATTTCCGAAAAGGATTTAATTGTTAAAAGAGAAAAGGGCGAAATAACTCCTAAAGAGTTTATTGACGCTTTGGGAGGCGACCGTAAGAAATATTGGTCGGTTGTTTATCAGGTTCTGAAGCAAAAGAGAGTTGTTAGAAACAATGAACTTCTTCCTTTTGCCAAGAAGCTTGGAGTTACCAGGGGGGATCGTGTAAAGAAACTTGATGCCCTTCGTGGCATCCTGGCTAAGTTTGTGGAATGGAAGCTTCTCTCAACATTAAAGAGTGGAACACATCTTCAGTATTTGTGCAACCTGCCGGATTTCTATAAAGCCGAAGAGTTATTGAAGCTGATTCCAAATGAAGAAATGTCCAGGATGGCCAGGTCTCTTGCAGATGGTCCAAAGACATCTGCAATGGTTGAGCAGGAAACAGGAAGTACTGTCGGTATCCATATTGTAGAGGCCATTCTTGGTTACTATGTTGATAAGGGCGTGATCCAATCATTAAAGCAGCCCAAGGGGGCTTTTAAGCTTACCGATGCCGCAAAACTTACCGGAACTGATCCAGATAGCTTGCTGGGGCTCGATCTTTTCAAAGCCGAGAATTTGCTTGATAAACAAGAAGATCAAGAAGCTCATAAAATTGAGGCCAAAGACACCAAGACACTGGGCCAGCTGGCTCGTGCTGATCTTGAAAGCAAAACTATTGTCCCGCAAATCATCAAAGTTAAGGGTGAAAGCGCTAAAGTCGTTACCATAGGCGAAGTTCGTCTTGGAAACCAATTCACTGACTTTGACCTTCTGAATTTTGCCGAAGAGCAAATGAAAAAGGACAAGCCCGATGTCGTGGTAGCCAGTGGTTTTGTTCAGGGCGACCATCGCAGTTACCAGGTAGAGAGATTGAGAGCTTTAACTAAGGTGGCAATGCTTCACAAGATCGCTTCTCAATATAAGCATGCCGACCGGTTCCTCAAGGATTATGAGGAAGTTGCCGGTTCGGTTTTCTATCTTTTGAGTGATGATGATATGAATGTTGCTAAGTCAAGAACACTGATTGCCATGAAAGAGCTCTTTGGTCTGCGTAGAAGCGGCTTGAGCGCATTATATCCTGAAGAGATCTCGAGATTATCAGGCCGTGATTACGTTGCTTATTATGAGAAGCAGTGGGAAAAAGTTCAGACCTATATGTATCGTATCGGCAGAAGTTTGCTCAATAAAGATGAGGTAAATGAGATTGTGCCCGGCCTCAACAAGAGCGAATTCCTGTTAATCTTGATGGTCTTTCTTTTCAAGAAGTTCGGTCACGAAATTCCAGAGAGTTTCAAAAGGGTTGTTGATATTGAAGCCCTGTTTGGCGACAAAGCCGGCAGTAAGCGCCACGTCACGCCTGACCCCATCATGCTCAAGTTGATGTTTGGAGACGATAAGGAAAACACTAAGACCCTCCAGTTCATCCATAACACCGGGTACTCTGACGTTACCCAGAATCTT
>CAZPLD010000038.1:0-5931 GCA_964587505.1 uncultured Candidatus Saccharibacteria bacterium
ATTCAAAACAATAATTATGTTACCAAAAGAAAAAGAACCAAAGAAGAGCTAATGACAATTTTGGGTCTGACCCCGTAACGACTTGTTCCCGAGCTCTTTAATGAGTGGAGGACGGATGGAGGACTTTTTAGTCTCCATAAGATGCCGATCTCCTAACTCGCCGTAAGGCGGAAGGAGAAAGATATAGTCTACACCCATAGTGATATGGGATGGTAACAAATGTGACGAGAGGACCGGGATGAACGAACCTCTGGTCTGCCAGCTGTCGCGCCCGCGGCACGGCTGGGTAGCTATGTTCGGTTCTGATAAGCGCTGAAAGCATATAAGCGCGAAGCAGGCTTCAAGATTAAGTATCGTAGATTCCTCGGAGATGACGAGGTTGATAGGGCTCAGATGTAAGCACAGTAATGTGTTAAGTCGAGAGCTACTAATAAATCATTTTTAATGGGTAATGACTTCCTTGTAAAATTAAGTTTCTTTTGTGAAAAATAAGTATAGAGATTTTGGAAAGGACGAATTTTGTCCTTCCAGATTCAGTCGGGTCGCGTGCGGAACTTGTGTCGTACTAGTCGGCATAAGTTCTTGCTGTGATTAGGTAGTTAAGTCTGCTCCGGCTGTCTTAGTTCAGGATGTATCGACCTTCAATCGATACGTCCTGGACGTTCTTTCCGAAATCTCTATTGGCGAAGGTGTCCCACCTTTTTCTGAAAAATAAAAACAATGGCTTGGTAGCTATGCTGCGAGTGTCCCACCTGATCCCATTCCGAACTCAGAAGTGAAATCTCGCGAGGCCCATGATAGTCAGCTTCGCTGGCGAAAGTAGGTAGCTGCCAGACCATTGTTTTTATTTTAGTAGAACTGTTTTATTTAAAATTTTGGAAAATAAAAGGCCCATGCTTGTCAAGTATCATTCATCTGAATTTAGTTATCCACTTGCTTGTATTAAAGTTAAAATGATACTACGGATATAGATTTACAAAGCGGGGCGTTTTTAAAAAGTGCGGGGCGGCGCTTCTCGGAGAAGCGCCTTTTGTTTTATCGAAAATAAGCTACAATAGATTCATGGATGGCAGGCTACAGAAACAACTCGTTATAGGTTTAGTATTCATTTTAATTTTGGGCGGGATTGGTTATGGTATATATTCAGGTTTGGCGTCGAAAGTTTCTTGCATCGATGGGATTCAGAACGGCAAAGAAGAAGGGTTGGATTGCGGGATATTGGCCTGCGGTAAGACATGCGAGCCGGCGATAATGCCGATACAAATAATTTCAAGCCAGTTATTTAAAACCGGCCAAGGCGACTATGACTTTGTAGCCCAGATTTATAATCCCAATACTTTCTACGGCGCCTCAAGGGTAGAATATTCCGTAGATCCTTTTAACTACCGCGGCTTTACATATGTCCTGCCCGGCCAGACAAAATGGCTGGTGCTTACTGCGCTTCAGAGTTCCACAGAGGTTGGGGAACTAAATTTGATTATTAATAATGCTCAATGGGAAAAACTGGATATGCCGGACAACACGATAAGTTTTGTATTAAAAAGGAAGGATTACTTTCAAGTTCAGAAGGGTTCGGAGTTAGACGGAGTTTTGTATAATGATTCCAATTACGATTTTGACAAGATAGATGTAGCGGTTATACTATTCGACGATACGGGTAGTATTGTGGGCGTGAACAAGACGGATATCCGGACATTTGTTTCCAAGTCGGAAAGAGGATTCAATGTTGTCTGGCCGTTCGTTCTGTCGGGAAACGTTATGAGGCAGGATGTCGAAGCGTCGACCAACCTATTCGAAAATTCTAATTTCATAAAAAGCTATGGCTCCCAAGAAAAGTTTCAGAAATTCTATTAGAAGTTATTTTAAGGAAATCGACCTTCCTTTATTTGCCGCGATAGCGGCTGTTTCTTTGTTCAGTATTCTTAATATGTACGGCATTGAAGGATTCGGGCCGCTTTTCACTAAACAAATAATTTTTGTGGCTATCGGACTGGGAATAATGATATTGTTATCTTTTTTCAACTACCGCTACCTGAAGAACTATTCTTTTCCGGTTCTGTTCTTTTACTTTATCTCGGTATTTCTTTTGCTCCTGACATTTTACTCGCGTTCAGTCAGGGGAATTAATGCTTGGATAGTTCTCGGCCAATTTACTTTTGAGCCGGCGGAACTGGCAAAACTGATGCTCATTGTCCTGATGGCCAAATATTTTTCCCAAAGACACGTCCACGTCAACCAATTCAAACACATTTTAGTTTCGGGAATTTATTACGGTATTCCTGTTTTGATAATTCTCGCCCAGCCGGATCTGGGCTCGGCAATAATATTTTCTTTGATATGGATAAGTATTCTTGCCGCTGTTGGTATCAGCAAGAAGCACTTTTTTCTTTTGATTATTTTGGCCGTGGTTGTTTCATATGGTTCTTGGATGTTTGTTTTAAAGCCGTATCAGAAAGACCGGCTTCTTACTTTTGTGAACCCAGGCAATGACCCGAGGGGAAGTGGGTATAATCTTATCCAGTCCAAGATTGCCATTGGTTCCGGCTTCTGGTTCGGGAACGGTTTGGGCAAAGGTTCCCAAACAACGTTGGGATTCTTGCCCGAATCACATAATGATTTTGTTTTTGCCGCTACGGCCGAGCAGTTTGGTTTTGTGGGGGTTAGTTTGATAATGGCTCTAATTTTATTTATGGTATACAGAATATTAGGAATAGGCAGGGCGGTCGTTTCCAATTTTGGTAAAATATTCTCCATTGGCATGGCGGTATTTATTTTAAGCCACGCCATTATCGGCGCTTCCGTGAATATTGGTCTTATGCCGGTCACGGGAATTCCGTTCCCGTTCTTAAGTTATGGCGGAAGCTATCTTATCTCCATCATGAGCGGTTTGGGGATACTGCAAAGCATTAAAAGGTACGGGTGAGCGTGAAACCCTAACCCATTCTCGGGCACGGCATAAATTCCTGCTGGAATTTTGCCTCGGACTCCGCGCCGTCGCGCTCCGTAGTCCCTCCAATGGATTAGGGTTTCACGCTTGTCGTGGTAAGGTTTTGGTGGTTAAATTTATTTATGAAAAAGTTGATTCACAAAGAAAATCTTGACTGGAAGGGCATAATGCATGATCTGGAATTATATGAGTCAGATGATGCCAGGGATTTGGGGTTTACTAATCAAGCACAGGCCGTGCCTTTTGTAGATGATAGCCATATCGTGATTTTTAAACACATAGATGGGTATTTTAGTTTGCCAGGAGGTACAATAGAAGAAGGAGAAAATTTTGAAGAAGCTTTAAAAAAAGAAGTTTATGAAGAATGTGCCTGCGAGGTTTTGGATTGCGGATTAATTGGTTATGTAAAAGATACTCAACTACCTGATGGAAAGGTTAAGTACCAATTACGGTACTGGGCAAAAGTTAAACTGCTTGATGAGCCCATTAATGATCCCTGTGGTAAAGCTATGAGCCGAGAAGTGGTTAATATTAAAGATGCTAATAAAAAATTAAATTGGGGCGAAAGAGGTCAGGTCTTGTTAGACCTTGCTTTACGAAAATATAAAGAAAATGAAAAACTCTAAAAAAGCTATTTTCGTTGGTATTGTTGGTCCTTCCGGTTCTGGCAAAACAACTCTTTGCAAGAAACTGAAGGCATCCAATAAAGATAGATGCCACCAAGCCGCAGTCCCAAGTTATTAGGAAGGTACAGAAAATTATTAATTCTTTTTAAGGCGTGGGAACTTTGCTTGTGGGGATGAGGTTTTGGTGGTTAAATTGGGAATATGCGCGAAATTGAAGTAAAACTTAAAACCGATGACCTGTTGTCACTGGAAGAAAAGCTAAAACAAAAAGGCTGTGTTTTGTCTTCGCCAATAAATCAACACGATGTGGTGTATTCGCGTGGTAGTACATCCGAATGGGAACAATCAAAAGAGGGAGATATAATATTGAGAATAAGAAAACAAGACAATAAGGCAGAATTTAACCTTAAACAACAAAGAACAAGTGAGCTGGATAATATTGAACATGAAACCAAGGTTGACAACCCCGAAGCATTACACCAGATTCTCCAAACATTAGGATGGAAACCAGAAGTGGAAGTTAAAAAAATACGCCGAAAGGGTAAGTTGGGTGAATACGAAATTTGTCTAGATGATGTTGAAAAACTCGGCACCTATGTTGAACTAGAAAAATTAGTTGAAGATAACGCAGACCCAAATAAAATTCAGGAAGAATTACTCCAGGTTTTAGAATCCTTTGGAATTCCTCGTTCTAATCTGGAAGTGCGAGGCTATGACACAATGATTTTTCAACTTCGTTCAAGTAACTAGCGCAGCCTCATTGTTTTTCTGTCATTTGACGAGACCAGAAATAAGCGACACCTTATTCTAAATCAGAACGTTCGCAGGCGGGTAGCCGGCTCGGAAAAGGTTCACGGTGCTTTAGCCCGGGAATCTCTGTAGATAGAGCAAAAACCCAGCAGGGTTTTATGCGGTCTGATTTGGGATGAGGTGGAGCGAAACAAAATGAATTTAATTATAAATTTTACGGGAAAGAGAGGAGAAGTGGAGTTAAAACTCCAGGATGGCGGGAGGTTGATAGACACCTTGACTTTTGATTTTGAGGCCAACTTGGACTCGGTGTTGATAGTGGCTGTTGACAAAATTCTGAAAAGGAATAGAATAGATACATCGTCTTTAAAAACAGTAAAGGTTGCTGGAAACGTCAACAAAGACAGCTCCGCTTACAAGATAGCCCAAACCTTCATCGAGGCCATAAAAGCAAGTAAACAAGCCAAATTTTAGACTCTTAAATGACCGTAGTCACCTGTGATTATCTAAGAATCTAACAATTTTCTGCCCCACAAATTGTCCAGAATCAATCGAATAAATTAATATAAAAAATCCGTCAAGCACGACAGGAGAGAGCGTGTTTGTTTTGTTTGCTTCTTTGGGGATTTTAATAAAATTTAGCCTTAGCTATGGCCCGAAAAATATTTTCAAAATTTGGCATCGACCAGTTTGAAGCCCCGAATTTGGTACAGGTCCAACTGGATTCGTATAAGTGGTTTTTGGATGTTGGTTTGAGAGAATTGCTGAAGGATGTTTCTCCTACCGAAGACTGGACCGGAAAAGAACTCGAATTGCATTTTTTGGATTACAAGCTTGATGAGCCCAAGTATAAAGAACGAACCGCAATAGAAAAAAATATCACCTACGAGGCTCCTCTGAAGGTCAAGGTTAGTTTAAGAAACAAAAGAACCGACCAATATAAAGAACAGGAATTATTCCTTTCTGATTTTCCCCTTATGACACCGAGGGGAACTTTTATTATTAATGGAGTGGAGAGAGTTGTGATTTCCCAGCTCATCAGAAGTCCCGGCGTCTTCTTTTCAATGTCCCGCTCATCCAGGTTCAAGAGATTTTTCGGAGCGAAGCTTATTCCTTCCCGCGGTGCATGGCTTGAATTCGAAACCGAATACAACGGAGTTATCTCCTGCAGAATAGACAGAAAAAGAAAAGTTCCCGCAACGGCCTTGTTAAGGGCTTTTGGTATAACCAAAGACGATGAGATAAAAAAACTTTTTCAGGACGTAGATACCGATTCAAACGTTAAATATATTCTGGCCACGATATTGGCCGATCCTTCTTCAAACGAAGAAGAAGGACTGATAGAACTTTATAAGAGAATCCGCCCGGGAGATCCGGCTACTCCGGACAATGCTCGCCAGATGGTCCACAATCTATTTTTTAACGCTTCCCGGTATGACCTTTCCAAAGTTGGCCGGTTCAGGATGAACAAGAGATTCAACCAGGAACTTGCTCTGGATAAGACCGAAAACAGGATTCTGCGTAAAGAAGATATAGTTTTAATACTCAAAGAAATAATTAAACTCAACAACGATCCGTCATCGGTGCCGGACAACATAGACCACTTGG
>CAZPLD010000039.1:0-5824 GCA_964587505.1 uncultured Candidatus Saccharibacteria bacterium
GGTCGCCGAGACCCGCCGAAGGCGGGGCGAGGCATTGACTTTTCCAACGTGGTGCAGAATACTTGAATTAGTCCGAACCGCTTTCGCCGCCTGCGGCGGCGAGGAAGTACCCCCGCGAAAATTCGGAAAGGCGGCGGAGCCGCACGAATCAAAACCGCAAAAGAACCCGTTAAAAACATCGGCTCGAACCATATTTTGTAGAAGCAGAAAAGAAAAATTTTCATAAGATTCCTTCAGGATAATTTCAGCAAAAGTGCTGATTTTTTATTTGCCCTTGACTTGGAGTATGGTATATGCTATATTCTTTATTAGCGTTGGGCAATAGCCCAAAATCAAGTTCCTTGAAAGGAGAATACAATGTACCCAGTAGAATCCTTGATGCTTGACCGAGTACTCGATTTTCCAGTGACCATCTCGCGTTTGGAATATCGTCAAAGTCTCATAGAGGAGGAGAATGATATACTGACTGCTCTAAACTCGTTCATCCATTCATTGACCGATAAGATGGCCAAGTTTTGTCTCTTTCCTCTTTCTGTTGAAAGTGGGTGGCATAAAGATTGGTACAACAATGGAGTGTGCATGGAGCTGGTTGAGAGCAGGAGGATTTTTGGTGTCTCGATCTTTGAGAACATGTTCTTCCGCAACCACAAGCTGCTGGGTAGGTCATTCACCAGACAGAAGCATCTACGAGTCAATGTACACTACAACTCTCAGCTGAATGAAGTGCATATATACTCCCATTGTCTTGGAGATTACGAGCTGGTAGAGCCACTCATCAAAGAATTTCTTTCCCTACGGCCGAATCTCAAAATCCGGTGTCTAGTTCTTTATCTCTTTGAGGATAGACTTCCCCAAGGCGAATCGACCGCAAAAGGACAGATTCAAAAACTGGAGAGGGTTTTCTTTACTAAGGCTAACTAGGTAGCAAGTAGAGAGACTTCCTTCCCTCACAAACCGCTACGGCTAACACCGGCGCGGTTTTCTTTTTAATTTGAAAGAACAAAGAATTTGCCGCCAATCAATGCATTTTTCAATAATTTTTAGATTGAAAAATGCATCGAAATGAGTTATCATTAACTCATTAGAAAAACTTGAAATTGTCATTCGTGCGGCTCCGCCGCCTTTCCGAATTTTCGCGGGGGTACTTCCTCGCCGCCGCAGGCGGCGAAAGCGGTTCGGACTAATTCAAGTATTCTGCACCTCGGATGAGTACTACTGTTCTTATAATCCTTGTAGCTATCCTAAACGGCATGTTTAGTATTTTCGTTTCCAGGGCAAGCGGGAAAATCGACGCCAATCTAAGCCCGTCTATTTTTAACAGTCTGGGCGCGATAGTGCCCTTGTCGGTTTATTTGTTTTTGAGAATTACAAAACCTCTAGAAATTGCCGCAACCAAAACTTCGGGAATTATGTTTTCTGTTTTGGCAGGAATTTCAATAGCGCTTTTCTCTATTCTTCTGCTTAAAACATTTTCAAGGGGAATTAATCTGTCTTATGCCTTTCCCATCATATACGGGGGCACCGTCGTTGTTTCCACGTTAGGAGGACTGATTTTATTTAAGGAACATGTCTCACTTCTTCAGGGTGCCGGCATCATTAGCATCGTATTTGGCCTTGTTCTTGTCGCCGTTTCTAAGTTTTAGCAGAATATCCGCTACTCTAATTTTTTGAAAAAATAGCTCAAAAATGCTAGCATCTTTTTAATTAAGTTCATTAACAACTACCGGAGATTCTCTTGGAAACACCCGCAAGCAGAGATTTCTTGAAAAAGTTTAAAAAGAGACTTAAAAAAGACTACTGGGTCATAAAGATTAGGCGGCAACCGTGGTTAAAGTGGGTCCTGCTCGGATTTTTGTCATTTGCCACCGGCAGTTATTATGCTTTCTATTATTACACCGGCAATATCCCCTTTGTGGGCGATTTAAATGACGACAATGGCAAACCACTGGATTTTAGCAAACTTGCCCATTCTGATTTTAAAAAGGCATCATATGCTTATGCCTACGACAACAAAACCAAAATCGGAGTATTCAATGACGAAATAAGAGACCCGCTAAGGGCGAGCGAAATACCCGCTGTTGTTAAAAATGCCTTTATCGCAGCCGAAGATCAAAGATTTTATAATCACTCGGGTATTGATCCGCTAGCCATAGGAAGAGCCACCTTTGGAAACTTATTATTTAAGATAGGAATTGAGTATTGGACCAAATCCGGCGCCAGTGGCATTAACCAACAAGTGGCACGGCGGATTTTTGAAGAAGAAGTTGCTGATTTTAGAAACCGCGCGCCAACATTTAAACGAAAAATAAAAGAAGCACGTGTGGCCATCAAATTGGACCGTATGTACCCCAAAGAAAAAATACTTGAAGCATCTTTGAATCTGCCATGGCTTGGCAACGGCGCATATGGCGTGGCGGAGGCAACAAGATTATATTTCGGTAAAAATATCAGAACCGAGCCCATCAACTTAAGAGAAGCATCAATTCTGGCAAGCTTGAATAAATATCCGTCAAAATACTCCCCTATTTTCAAAAAACCAGAGGAAATTGATTTACGGCCAAACTCAACAGAAAAAGAAAAAGAAGAATTAAAAAAGAGACACGAAACAGAGTTGGCCATAGAAAGCGCCCGCTTGATCCAAGCAAAGGATCACTATAATTGGGTTTTAAAGCGCATGGAAAAAGAAGGCTTCATAAGCCGCAGTGACTACACCAGGGCCAGTTTCAAAAAAGAGGAATCACTCCAGCCGGATGTCATAAAGTTAACACCACTAAAAAATCAGGAATTCGGTTATGGAACAAGGCTGGTTAAAGAAATGCTCATGCATGATGGCTACAAGGATGAAGAGATTACGACTTTCGGCGGTCTAAGGATAAGAACCTGCATTGATGCCGATATCCAAAAAATAGTAAATGAAGAAATTGCCCGCTTACTGGCCGAACTTAACAAAGAAGTGGAAAACCCCGAAAAGCTTCACAACGTGGCAAGCAAAACCAACCCGATTGATGGATCGGCGGTAATGGTTGATGTAAAAACCGGCTGTGTAACAGCAATAGTCGGCGGACACAACTATTTAGAAACGCCATACGACCGGGCAATGGCTCTGCGATCGGTGGGGTCTGCTGTTAAACCGTTCGTCTATACCGCGGCATTTGAAGCAGGTAAAACTTTTGATGACACGATCGGCAACTCTCCATTTAGGATGCGCGGGGCCTATGGCAAACCGTGGGTTCCAAAAAACTTTAGGGAAGACAATCCGGTCCCTCTGGGCCAAATACCTATCTATGTGGGCCAAATCAGATCAGTCAACCTGCCCACACTCCGTTTGGCAATGGAAATAGGAATGGGCAAAGTGGTCGATACTATGCATAGGATGGGCATTTGGGGCGTCCGAGGAATAATTAAGGATCCAGGCGGCAATATAATATTTCGCATGCCCGGCATTAAAGACACCGGCGATGGCATCATTCCCCTGCTCCCAACCGCCATTGGCGCTTCGGATGTTAATCTTCTGGAACTAGTAAATGCATATGCGGTGTTTTTCAGAGACGGTTTGTACTTGCCGCCCAAACTTGTTTTGGAAGTTAAAGACCAAGACGGTGAACTGCTTTATCAAGCGCCTGAATCTAAAACATACAGGTCAATTTCAAAAGAAACAGCCCTAAAAGAATTAATCCTGATGCGCGCAACAACAAAGGTTGGCACCGCAAAAATCTCCATGCGCAACATTGAACAGCAAGTTGCCTGCAAAACCGGCACCTCCAATAATCCAAATGAAGAACTTGGTGAGGGTCCGGGCGATGTTTCTACTGTCTGCGGCACACCGGAATTTGTTATGGGTATAAGAATCGGGCACGATATGCCTAGGCCCATCGTAATTCCTCGCTACATGCAACGTGTCAGTGGCCGTGCAAACATGCAAGTATCCGGCGGCTGGGTTGTCGGGCCATTAACCAGAAGAATATGGGACAAAATATATACCAAAAGACCAAAGGTTAAATTCCCGCAGGAAGTTGAAACCGGCTTGCAAGAACTACTGGCGATCTACCCGGATAGATACAAATAAAAAACACCGAGCTTTGCTCGGTTTTAACTTGAAAAAAACAACAAAAAGTGGGATAATTAAGATTATCGGTGGGTTGGCCGAATGGGTTGAACTCAACTGCTTGAGTTCAACGGGAAATTTAGCCGAAGCTACGCGAAGGCGCAAAATTTCCCTGGAAAGGCACAATGCTCGTCCCGTTCATGGCGGAGGAGTGGCCGAGAGGTTGAAGGCGCGGCTCTCGAAAAGCCGTAAGGGCGCAAGCTCTTCGTGAGTTCGAATCTCACCTCCTCCGCTTTGAACAGAACATTAATCGGTCCGGCTTTGCCGGACACGGTTCGACAGAATTTTGCTTTCGCTCGTTCCTCGCTCAAGCCAAGAACTGATGGTTCTCTAAAATTATGGGAAAAGACAAATTGTTGTCTTTTTCTCCTTTACCCACCGCAAGGTTGATATCTTCATATTTGTGTTGTGGTATAATAAAAATAGTGGACGTAGAGCTCATTTCAGAACCCTCTTTGAAGCAAAAAGTAGCGTTTTGAAATGGGCTCTCAAATAAGCACAACCATTAGGATTTACTGGCGCGAGATAACTGGCGTGAGGGATTCTTTATTTCTGTTTTTGGCATCATGGACCGCAATGGTACTAATTATGGGCTGGGCAGATTTTTTGGTCCCCTCGCTGGACACACCAGATGTAGCAGTAACCAGTTACTTGATACTACTGGGCGTTTACATACTTCATAAAGAGTTCAACCGCTGGACTGGTATAAAAATGGCAGCTAGGCCAGGTGAGGTTATAGTGTATGTTTGGTGGACTTCACTAATGATTATGGTGCTAGTTAGCTTTCTTACCGAATTACAAGTACCCGAAGCCCTCAAATTCATGTCCTACGAAATACTCGGCGCCCTGCTTATTAGTGAAATATCCAAAAGTTTAAATTCTTATAAAATTAAAAACTCAATCCTTTTTAAGAAGATAAGACATTAATAGTCAGGTTTGCCTTTAAAAACCCGTTTTAGCGGGTTTTTGTTTGTAAAAAACCCAAAAAAATGTTACTTTTTTTAGCATGTCAGTTAAATCAAAAGCCGACGAACAAAATCTAAAAACCAACCATTCACCGCGTCCCCCGATTGTGGTTGTTTTGGGTCATGTTGACCACGGTAAAACCTCAATACTGGATAAGATCAGGAAAACAAAAGTGGCCGAAAAAGAGGCTGGCGGAATTACACAGCATATCGGAGCTTATCAAGCAGAACACAATGCTAAAAAAATAACTTTCCTTGATACGCCGGGGCACGAAGCATTCAGTGCGATCCGTTCACGTGGAGCTAAAGTGGCTGACATAGCCATACTCGTCATAGCCGCTGAAGAAGGTGTTAAGCCACAGACAAAAGAAGCAATTCAAATTATAAAAAAAGCCGAAATTCCATTTATTGTAGCAATTAATAAAATTGATAAAGAGGGGGCTAACCCAGCCAGAGTCAGACAGGAACTAGCTGAACTAGAGGTACAGGTTGAAGATTATGGCGGAACAGTGCCCGTAATAGAACTATCGGCCAAAAAGGGCAAGGGCATAAACGAACTGCTTGAAATGATACAGCTAGTAGCGGAAATGGAAGAACTTTCTGCGCCAATGGACACGCTAGCCAAGGGTGTGGTTATTGAATCGCATATGGACGGTCGCCGCGGCTTGGTTGCCACCCTCATTGTTCACGAAGGAGAACTTAAGATAGGCGATTGGGTTTTTGCCGGCAGTGCAACTGGCAGAGTAAAATCACT
>CAZPLD010000040.1:0-5770 GCA_964587505.1 uncultured Candidatus Saccharibacteria bacterium
TTGAACTTATCCGAGACGCTATAAAAATACCGACCATTGATTGGAAGCTGGTTGACAGTCCGCCAGCTGGCGGAGGTAAAAAGATAGCTTATATGCAGATCTATTCCTTTAACCAAACCGTCGATTCAGAATTTAGAAAAGCATCGGAAGAAATATTGAAGTCCGGTGCCGACAGGTTGATAATCGACCTGCGAAACAATCCCGGCGGACTGCTGGATTCGGCTATAAATCTGGCCGGATGGTTTCTGGATAAAAATCAGGTCGTGGTCAGCGAAGTATTCAGAGACGGCACTAAAAATGATTTCCTAAGCAACGGTAATGCTTTATTAAAAAAGTACCCCACAGTTATTTTGATGAATAGCGGTTCCGCATCGGCTTCGGAAATTTTGGCCGGCGCTTTGCATGATAACCGAGGGATTAAAATAGTAGGGGAGAAAAGCTTTGGAAAAGGTTCGGTTCAGGAATTACAAAAATACGGGGATGGTTCGTCACTAAAAGTTACTATCGCAAAATGGCTTACTCCGGCTGGAATTTCAATCTCGGAAAAGGGGATAGGGGCCGACATTGAAGTTAAATTCAAAGAAGAAGATCTCAAAACGGAAGGTAAAATAGAAATCGGCACTCCCGGCAAAGACGCTCAATTGGATAAGGCGCTTGAAGTTGTAAGATAATTCTGCTACAAGTAACTCACCGTGAAAGTAATATTATTACAAAATATTAAGGGTTTCGGGCAGATAGGGGATGTGAAGAGTGTTTCCGACGGCTATGCCAGAAATTTTTTGTTGCCGAGGAAGATGGCCAAAGCGGCTAATGAAAATTCGATGAAAGAAGTTGAGTCACTTAAGGCAAAACGCATTATCATGATTGAGTCCGAAAAGAAAAACGCTCTGGAAGCAGTCGAAAAATTAAAAGACCTCGTCATAGAATTCACTCGCAAAGCCACTAAAACAGGCAAATTATTCGCCGGCATCGGAAAAGATGCCCTAATTAAAGAAATTAAAAAGGCCTCCGGAGTCCAGCTTCAGGAAGAAATGATCGGCCACGAAGAACCTATCAAGCACATCGGCGAGCATCTGGTAGACATAAACCTCGCTCCCGAAATCAAAACTCAAATCAAAGTATTGGTCAAAACAGAATAGCTGACACAACCTCCATGCATGACTGCGGGGTATGCCTTTTTAAAATTTACTAATTTAAAAAAGACATACGCCCTCCGCCGGTTGCTTGGGTTTTAAATCATGACTGGCAATAGGAATTCAAACAATAATAAAACGAATAGACGCCGCGCTTTTAGCGCGGCGTCTCACGAAGGAACGTCCTACTTCCTGCCATCCGTGGCAACAGCGACGAGGCGCCGGGCCATCAAGATGTCGGTCCTGACAATCAACTTCCCATTGACTGCCGCCGAAATCGCGTCGGTGACGGACATGTTGAATGAAAGAAGGCCACTCTTGATCAGTTTCGCTGCCGCCCTGATCAGCTTACCGTAGTGAATTCTCACTTCACGGTTGATGAAGTGTTTCGCTTCATCGTCCATTTCAAGACGAATGCGAACGCCGGCGATGAACGGGCTCTTGGCCTCACACCGCTCAACAGCGATGCGGAGGGTCTCAATGTCGACATCGACGACTTTCCTGTTCTTGCCGTCCACCTGTTCCACTCTTGAGGAGATGAGGCTCTCATTGGCCATTCTTTTCAACTCCATGAGAAGGAACTTGTTCGGCGCGATTCCGAATCTCCTTTCAAAGTACGCAACCTTTGCTTCCGAATCCATCCGGGCATAGACGCGCATACTAACCTCCGATAAGAAAGGTGCGGGTAATTCCGCCCTCTGCTTATCAATAATAACATAATTTAAGCAGAATGTCAAACCCACGCCAAAAGCGTGGGTTTGACGAGATTTATTTAAGTTAGTTGGCGACTACATTTACTATCTTTACTAATCTCTTTGAGCCGTCGTATTTGGTTTTCTTTTTGGTGGTAAATTTGACTTTGCCGTTTATAACTGCGTAAATAGTATCGTCAGAACCGATGCGGACGCCTTCGCCTGGAACGAATTTTGTTCCTCTTTGCCGAATTATAATACTGCCCGGTTTAGCCAGTTCACCCGCATAAAGTTTCACTCCTAAATATTTTGGTTGCGAGTCTCTACCTAACTGCGTAGATCCTATCGCCTTTGTATGTGCCATATAAAAGTATGAATATCTTAGCAAAAATAATTAGTATAGTCAAATCTTATCAAAAAGACATATTCTTGAGTTTTTGTCTTGTTTTAGTATCGATTATTAGCTTCAATATTGGCCGGATAAATGCTCTCCATAAGACCCCGATTAAAGTAACGGGGCAGGCCAACGTATACCAGGCCGCAACCGGAAATTCAGCTCCAAATAATATAAAAACAACCCCTGCCCAGCCTAAAGACCCGAGAGTTGTCGCTTCAAAAGCAAGTACTACCAAAAAATACCATTTCACCTATTGTCCGGGAGCCAAACAAATCAAAGAAGCTAATAAACTCTGGTTTGATAACGAGTCCATCGCTCAAAAAGCCGGCTATACTCTTGCTGGGAATTGTACTCAATAAAAAGGCCGACTTATTAGTCGGCTATAAGGGAGTTCCGTTTCGGACACTTTCAAGAAGAACTAATACTGCATCAGCATGGCTATCGTTCATCAGAGACTGGGGCGTTTTATTATCAAGTAACGGATGGGGTGAGTTCAACCATGTTTGAATATCCTTTCCTCGGAAGTAATGGTTTACTAATCTATGAATCTTCAATATCTTCCCGATATATTCGAGGGCCCTAGCTTGAGCAGTCATTACTAACCCGACTGCTCTTTGAGCATCGGAATTAGAATCTAGATAATCTAGGAATCCTTCACTTGCCTCACCCGTCTCAACAAACTTCAAAAAATCAGGTTGCCACTTTTTCTCAATTAGCCACAGTATCTCCTGAAGTTCTTTTTTATCCATTTTGGTTCTTGAGTTCCTTAATCTTTTTCTCAAGAGTCTGGGCTCTTTTCTGTAATTCTAACATATCGTTCCAAACTTGTTGGTTGGCTTCAGGAGAACCCATGTCATCAGTAGATTGTAACGCAACAGCACCATCCCAAAGAGCTTGGAGTGTTCGCTCCATCTCCTTAAGAGTTTGCGGTTCTGGTAGAGTTAGGGCTTCTGCTCCATCTCGTAATCTTCGGCGGTCAACTTGGCTGGGCATGATTACCTCCTTGCTCCAGTTAAACTGCAACTTTTCTGGACATATTCAACAGATGTTTTGAGAACTAAATTATCCTGTTCGTCACGAAGTTTACCCTCGGCATCCCAATTTAAGTCTGGAAAGTCTGATAAAAGTGGCTGAACCAAGTCCAATGTTGTAGGACTTAATCCGCCAGCTACACCCAGTCCCAAATCAGTTCCTCTTTCTCGAATTGCATTAAGATAAGTTCTGGCTCTTTCGGTATCGAATGGGATGCCCAAACCACCACTGGGGTCAAGTAGAACATAATCCACGACATGCTCATACCAAGATATTTTTTCAGCAAGTTCTTTTGGCGAGTAATCTTTTGTATTAGAGGCCTTAAAGGCCTTACCGCCAATCTGCAAGACAATGAATTTACCGCCACAAACTTTGTGATAGGCAAGAATTGCATCACGAGAAGGCCAAGCAATATTCAACTGAAAACCCTCAAAGTTTTGACCGCCCAATTTTGTCATTTCAACAAGTTGTTCCGTCAAAGATTCTGGCTCTTTAGTGCTGTAATGGATCAGATTTAAGGTCCGCCTATCTCTTACAAAGATTTCGGAAATGTGCTTCCTTTCAGGATATCTATTCGGCCATTTATTTTTCAAACCTCTTAGGGTTGCCTTTAAACTGGCAAGAACACCAACCATTAAGAGCCGGTTTGAGTCTCGGGGCATTGAATCAAGAACCGACTCAACCTCATTTCTGGATGTAAAGCCAGTAATACCCACATACGGTTGCCTCATTCCTGCTCCTTTATAAACGAACTTAAAACTATGTCATAATATAACATTGTTTTTCAAATTTGTCCATCAAACTGTCCTAAAAAAAGCATTTGCATAAAATAGGACATTTGATTGACAGTCGTTAGGTTTTGGCTTATAATTAGTATTTACTTTATCTATATAACACATGGAAATTAGGAACATAGCCATTATTGCTCATGTTGATCACGGCAAGACTACGCTTACCGATGCCCTGATGAAACAGACGGGGATGGTTGAAGAAGGATTCAGCATGGATGTGAACGCGCTCGAACAAGAGCGCGGTATTACGATTTACGCCAAAAATGCCTCTCTTTTTTATAAAGATACCAAAATAAACATAGTAGACACTCCCGGCCACGCTGATTTCGGCTCGGAGGTGGAACGTGTTTTGCGTTCTATTGATTCAGTTTTACTCATCGTAGACGCCCAAGAAGGACCGATGCCTCAAACCAAGTTCGTTTTGAAGAAATCTCTTGAGCTTGGCTTAAAACCAATCCTGGTTATCAATAAAATAGACAAACCGGCCGCTAAACCCGATGAAACCCATGAAAAAGTTCTGGAATTATTTATGGATCTGGGTGCAAATAACGAACAGCTGGATTTTAAGACCATTTACGCCAATGGCAAGGCGGGAATCGCCAAAATGAACATGGCCGATGAATCTAAAGATCTGACCCCCTTGCTTGATTTGATCTTAAGAGAAGTGCCGGCCGCGCCCTCGGATGTTTCGGCTCCGTTGAGATTCCAGCCGTTTAATTTAGCTTATGATAATTTTTTGGGACGCCTTGGAATAGGCAGGGTTTGGTTTGGGACAATGAAAGTAGGGGATAATGTTTTTATAAAAAAACCAACAGGCGAAACCCGCACAGGAAAAATTACCCAGCTTTTTACTTTTCGTGGGATGAAAAGAGAAGAGGCAACCGAAGCCGTCGCCGGCGATATTGTCATGGTAGCAGGATTGCCTGATATTTATATCGGGGAAACCGTCTGTACCTCTCCTGACGTTGAGCCACTACTGGCTATCAGCGTGGACGAACCGACAATTTCTTTGAACTTTTTAATTAACGACTCTCCGTTTGCGGGACAAGACGGAAAATTCGTCACTAACCGGCAATTGAAAGAACGTTTGGAAAGAGAATTGGAGGTTAATATTGGACTAAAGGTTGATTTCTCCGCCACCGATTCTTATAAGGTCTACGGGAGAGGGGAATTGCACATTGCGATTCTTTTAGAAAATATGAGACGGGAAGGATACGAGCTTCAGGTTTCCCAGCCCCAAGTTATTATCAAAGAAATAGATGGCCAAAAGATGGAACCATTTGAAGAAGCCTTAGTTGATGTTCCGGAAAATCTGTCAGGAACTGTCATACAAAAGCTCGGCAAACGCGCCGGCAAAATGATGAGTATGGTCCAGCATCATGGCGAAGTCCGCATTACTTTTGAAATACCAACCCGCGGTCTTTTGGGCTTCAGAAATGAGTTTATGATAGATACAAAAGGCGAGGGAATACTCACAAGCCACTTTCTCGGATTCCGCCCATACGCTGGCGAAATAAAAAGACGAAGCGTAGGTTCCATGGTTTCAATGGAAACAGGCAAAGCTCTGGGATATTCGTTATATAATCTTCAGGACAGGGGAATGCTTTACATCGGGCCAACCACGGAAGTTTACGAAGGAATGGTTATCGGCGATGTCTCTAAGGGCATGGACATGGCGGTAAATCCGATAAAGGGAAAGAAACTCACTAACATGAGAGCTGCCGG
>CAZPLD010000041.1:0-5478 GCA_964587505.1 uncultured Candidatus Saccharibacteria bacterium
GCGACCTTGAGTGCTCTTGGTGTCCAAACAGATGTTCCTAAAGCTTAATTTCTAAAGTCCAGCACTCGCTGGCAGTCCCGCATTGTGTCGCATTACGCGACCTCCAGTGCGGGGCTTTTTATTTCAACTAAGAATTTATGTTCAATATTCCTATTAAGTAAGCGAGGCCGATGCTTCGTTGAAGCCCGTCTGAACAGGCGGGCTTGGTGTCCACGCCGTAGTTCGTAAGATAAGCTATTCAAGGTTTAGGCTTTCCGTCAGATGAGCTAAGCTATACTAATACAAAGCATGATACGGCAGGCTGGACCCGCCGTCGTGAGGACAAGTGGAGATTGCCGCTGGAGCAATCGTAACGGGCTGAAATGAGGCATCAGCCGAGCGACTTATCCTCTTTAAATTTAAACAAAAATGCTCTATCTTTTAAGTATGGATAAAGAAAAAGGGAAAATGAATTTACCGGCATCTAAACTGCCGAAAATCGAAGAAGAAGCCAAGGGGGATTTCAGGGGTTCTCTTCACTGGAGAGTTTTGAGAATTATGTCAGAACTCATTGAGGGCTGGCAATTTTTGGCTGACTTTGACAAAACAGTTACTTTTTTCGGCTCGGCCCGTTTTAAGGAAGGTGGTAAATGGTACGAAGAAGCCAGAAAGTTGGGAACCATGTTAGCCAAAGAAGGCCTCGCTGTTGTAACCGGTGGCGGTCCCGGCATAATGGAAGCCGGAAACAAGGGAGCTGTAGAGGGAAACGGAGAGTCAATAGGACTGAACATTAAACTTCCGGTTGAACAGAGAATCAACCCATTCGTTAAAAAAAGCACCGCTTTCCATTATTTCTTTGTCAGAAAGCTGATGCTTGCCTATGCCGCTAGAGCGTACGTATTTTTTCCGGGAGGACTCGGCACGCTTGATGAAGCTTTCGAAATTTTAACATTGATACAAACCAAAAAAATATCTGATAAAATCCCTGTAGTTTTTGTGGGAAAAGAATTTTGGAACCCAATCCATGTTTGGCTTAGCGAAGAAATTTTTGGCAAGATGCATGCCATCGACGAGGAAGATTTGAAACTTTACACCATTGTCGATAATGCCGAAGAAGCTTTTGAGGTAGTAAAGAACGCCCCTCCGCGGGAAGAGTTCTACTATTGATTTTCTTGGCAATTCGTGTTATGTTCTTACTCTAATTTAATTTACGCATAAATGTCGGAATTTAAAATTTCAAACATTGTAATACCGGAAAAACTGCCGCTTATCGCTCTAAAAAATACCGTCTTATTTCCCAAGGTGGTTATCCCTCTTATTGTTCAAAGGCCCAAGTCGGTTGCTGCTCTTGAAGATGCTTTAGCCCACGAACGGCTTGTGTTTTTTGTTACCCAAAAGAATATCGAAGACAACATAGGCAGGCAGGACGTCTTTTCTGTGGGAACTATCGGCAGAGTTGTCTCGGTTTTCAAACTGCCAGATGGCTCATCCAAGATAGATGTAGAGGGAATAGTCAGGGCAAGGATAACCAGCTATTCAAGCGAGGAGCCGTTCTTCAAGGTTAAAGCTGAACCCTTTAACCTGATGACAAGAAATAACCTTGAAGAGAAGGCGTTTTTGAGGCGGGCAATAGAGCAGTTCAGAACCATTTCGGAAGCCCGCTCATTTCCCACAATACTGCCGGAGATAATTTACATGATGCTTCAGCTTAAAGATACCGAACAAATTTTAAGCTTAATGACGGTCAATTTAAACTTAGGGATAGAAGACCAGCAGAGAATTCTCGAGCTTGAAAGCGCGACAGATGCTTTGAGAGAGTTGAATGTTTATCTTGTCCGCGAAATGGAGATAATGGAGGCGGAGAAGACCGTCACCAAGGAAACTAAGAAACAAATAGGCAAAATGCAGAAAGAACTTTTCTTAAGAGAACAATTAAAAAGCATTGAAAAAGAACTGGGCGTTGAAGACGAAAAAGATGAAATGGATACGCTGAAGTCCAAAATTCTCGCGGCCGGAATGCCGAAGGACGTTCAGGACAAAGCAACAAAAGAATTAAATCGTCTTAGTAAAATGCCGCCGTTTAACCCCGAAATTTCATATTTGAGAACTTATCTTGATTTGCTGACCGAGTTGCCGTGGTCAAAAAAGACCAAAGAAAAAATAAATTTGAAAGAAGCGGAGAAGATATTGAACGAAGACCATTACGGACTCAACAAAGTCAAAGAAAGAATTCTTGAGTATCTTGCTGTACAAAAACAAGTCGGCAAGTTGAAGGGTCCTATATTGTGCCTTGTCGGGCCGCCCGGCACAGGAAAAACATCCGTTGGCCAGTCAATTGCCAGAGCTTTGGGCCGTAAATTTATCAGGGTTTCTCTTGGCGGCCTTCGGGACGAAGCCGAGATCAGGGGCCATCGCCGGACTTATGTCGGTGCTATGCCCGGTAGAATTATTCAAGGGATCAATAGCTCAAAAGTTAAGAATCCTGTATTTATGCTTGATGAAATAGATAAGATTGGAATGGATTTCCGGGGCGACCCTTCGGCGGCTTTGTTGGAAGCATTGGATCCCCAGCAGAACCACTCCTTTTCCGACCATTATTTGGAAGTGCCTTACGACTTGTCCGATGTTATGTTCATTACGACCGCTAATATTTTGGATACTATTCCTCCGGCGTTGAGAGACCGCTTGGAAATAATAGAATTTCCCGGATATTCGGAAAACGAGAAATTTCATATTGCAAAAAATTTCCTTATACCAAAATTATTCAAAGACCATGGCCTGAAGAAAAAAGCTTTAGTTTTTAACGACTCTGCCTTAGAAGATATTATAAGAAAACATACCCGCGAAGCCGGGGTCAGAGAACTGGAAAGGCAATTGGCCTCCGTTATCAGGAAGGTAACAAGGAAACTGGTGGAATCCCGCTCCAGCAAACA
The DNA here is from genome assembly GCA_964587505.1 of uncultured Candidatus Saccharibacteria bacterium. GTDB lineage: Bacteria > Patescibacteriota > Minisyncoccia > 2-02-FULL-40-12 > GWA2-44-9 > 2-01-FULL-41-26. The sequence continues at coordinate 2,913 of CAZPLD010000041.1, forward strand.
AGTTGTTGTAACTAAAGCAGACATTCATAAATATCTGGGACAGGTTAAATATTCCCATCAATTAGCAGAAACTAAAGACGAAATCGGAGTTGTAACGGGGCTTGGTGTGACTCCGGTCGGCGGCGAAGTATTCTTTATCGAAGTTTCTAAAATGCCCGGCCGGGGAAAACTGATATTAACCGGCCAACTTGGTTCGGTAATGAAAGAATCAGCCCAAGCCGGTTTAAGCTACGCCAGAACATTTGCGGCAAAAAAGGGAATTAAGGAGGATTTCACTAAAGACGATATTCATATTCATATTCCCTCGGGGGCGATAAAAAAAGACGGTCCATCCGCCGGAACGGCCATGACTACGGCTTTGGTCTCCCTGTTTTTGGGAAAGCCGGTAAGGAAAGAAGTTGCCATGACCGGAGAGGTTACTTTGCGCGGAAAGGTTCTTGAAATCGGCGGACTTAAAGAAAAAGTTCTTGCTGCTCACAGGGCTGGAATAAAAACCGTTATTGCCCCCAATTATAACAAGAAGGACTTGGAAGATATCCCCAAAGAAGTTAAAAAAGATCTCAAGTTTGTATTTGTCAAAATAATGGACGAGGTCTTGCGTGTTGCTCTAAAATAGTGTATAGTAATTATCTTGTCCTTTTCACAAATGGAGGGTAGCCGTAGATGTGTGTTCACGCGTGTCATTTTCACAAAAAGAAAGGAAGTCACAGGACGCCTTGCTGTGTGCTATGTGATTGCGGACAAAATATTGAATTAACAAAATTAGAATCGCATCGGGCCAGCTGCCATCGTATTGGATTGGATATTCCCAGAACTCCAATCAACATGATAACTTCTTCTCCACCTATCTATACATCTGTGCCGACAGGCATCAGAGTTATCGCATAGTTCCCAAAGAGGGGACTTTTTTGTGAATAATTTTGCTTGCTTAATCCATTGTTTATACTATGATTATTCAATGACACAACTTACACAGTTTTTAGCAATTTTGGATTGGACAATGATAAACAGATTGTTGATTGCCGCTTTACTTGGCGGAGCCGTAGGGTTTGAAAGAGAACGCTCGGGAAAGGTTGCCGGTTTAAGAACTCATACTCTTGTTTCAATAGGGGCAGCGTTATTGGCTATTACTTCTATAAAATTGTTTTTTCAATTTCCTTCAGTTGGAGGACAGGCGGGTTTTGACTATCATTTGATAGCAAATATCATTGTTGGCATAGGTTTTATAGGAGCGGGAACAATATTGCGTAGGGAAAATCGTATTGAAGGCACGACTACGGCTGCGAGCTTGTGGGTTGTGGCGGCAATCGGTATTTCCAGCGGATTAGGATATTACCAAGAAGCAGTTGCGACTACGGTTATTGTATATGTTGTTTTAGCCGGGCTTTGGTTAATGGAAAAATATCTAACCCGGGATATCCGGTATAAACATCGGGGAATTTTTGGCGAACTCAAACAAAGTGAAAATCCTGGACCTGAATATTCTGAAAAATAGGAGTTTCCTCTACGCCACTGCTGTTCTGATAGGAACCATGGTTGGAGTGGGAGTTTTTGGAATTCCTTTTGCTTTTTCTAAGGCCGGCTTCTGGGTCGGTTTTTTATTCCTGATATTTATTGGTTTTATCACGCTTCTTTTGAACCTTATGTACGGCGAAGTGGTTTTGAGGACTCACGAAGAACATCAGATAACCGGTTATACCGATAAATATTTAGGGCCCTGGTTCAAAAGAGCCATTTTCTTTTCTGTGGCTCTTGGCCTATATTCCGCTCTGCTTGCGTATATAGTTATTGCCGGAGATTTTTTGAATAATATCTTCTCCTCTGTTTTTTATGCTTCTCCGGCCTCGTATAGTTTGGTGTTTTTTTTCGTCCTCTCGATCCTCATTTTACTGGGCATCAGAAGAATATCATGGGTTGAGCTGCTTCTTGTAAGCTTGTTTGTAGCGGTAGTGTTTTTAATCTTGGGCGTTGGACTAAATAAGATTGATACCGCTAATCTTGCCGGAGTTCAGCGGGAATTTTGGTTCCTGCCTTACGGAATCTTATTATTCGCTTTTGCCGGATTTTCATCCATCCCCATTCAGAGAAGCATGTTGAACGGACAAGAAGATAGTTTGAAAAGATCCATCTCGTTGGCTGTTATTTTGACCGGTGTGCTCTATCTGCTGTTTGCTTTCACTGTTCTTGGCATATCGGGAAGCGTGACTACGCCCGATGCCATATCCGGTCTATACGAATTTTTGGGCGGCAAGATAATATTTCTTGGTTCGCTTTTCGGTATTTTGGCCGTCAGTACCTCTTTTTTGATGCTGGGTTCGGCTTTTTTAGACATGTTCCACCTTGACTATAATGTTCCGAGGAAATTAGCTTGGCTTTTAGTTACTATTCCGCCTCTAGTCCTATTTTTGGGCGGTTTGCGGACTTTTATTGACATCATAAGCTTGGCCGGTTCGGTCGCCATCGGGCTTGAAGGAATTGTTCTGACGTTTGTTTATATTAAATCCAAATCCAAAGGGAACAGAGTGCCGGAATATAGTTTGGAACTCCCCAAATTTATTTATTACCT
>CAZPLD010000042.1:0-1562 GCA_964587505.1 uncultured Candidatus Saccharibacteria bacterium
TTTCGATGTGGTTCAGGGCGAAAAGGGCCCGGCCGCCAAGAATGTACAACGAGCTTAATAGGCCTCGATTCTAAATCAAAAACCGCCATTCAGGCGGTTTTTGATTTATTCGTATCCTTTTAGTTTTCCGAGTTTGTGATGCTGACGGATCTTTTCAAGCGCTTTGGCTTCTATCTGCCTAATACGCTCTCTGGTAACCGTAAACACCTTGCCTACTTCTTCAAGAGTATGGGTCACGCCGTCGCTAAGCCCGAAACGCATATCAAGAATTTTTTGCTCTCTGGGGGTAAGGTCGGCGATTATTTCGTCAATATAGGTTTTAAGGATTTTACGCGCAGCAGACATTGAAGGCGATATGGAATCTTCGTCCGGAATGAAGCTTTCCAGCGAACTGTCTTCTTCATCGTCTCCGACCGGAGCTTCCAGAGAAATGGTCTCTTGGGAAATTTTTTGGATGTGCCTGACCTTGTCCACTTCCATTCCCATTTCTGAAGCAATTTCTTCGGGCATCGGGTCCCGGCCTAAGTCCTGAACCAGGCGCCTTACCACCTGCTGATATTTATTGATAGTTTCCACCATGTGAACAGGAATACGGATAGTCCTGCCTTGGTCAGCCAAAGCACGAGTAATGGCTTGTCTTATCCACCAAGTAGCGTATGTAGAGAATTTATATCCCTTTTTGTAATCAAATTTCTCTACAGCCTTGAATAAACCGATATTCCCTTCCTGGATGAGGTCGAGCAAGGTCAGATTGGCCGAACGGCCGACATATTTTTTGGCAATAGATACAACCAAACGAAGGTTGGAAACCGCCAGCTTTTGTCTAGCTGATTCGTCGTTTTTCTCTATCTTTTTTGCAAGTTCAACTTCTTCATCACCAGTAAGCAAAGGATAGCGGCCTATTTCTTTCAGATACATCTGGACCGAGTCGGATGCGACGTCGCCGAATTCCGTTTCTATTTTCTTTTTCTCGTCGTATTCTTTGACTTTTTCCTCTTCAAAAACCCTCCCCGATTCTATAATATTTATGTTTGCCGACTCCAATCTTTCATAAAGAGCTTCCAGTCCCTTGATGTCTTTTTCTATACTCGGAAAAGCGTTAAGAACTTCGGCTTGAGTTACAAAACCCCTTGATCTTCCTTTTTCAACCAAAGCCAAAACTCCGCTCTCTGAGATAGGGCTTTTCTTTCCGCTTGCTTGTTTTCCTTTGGGTTTTCTGACAGCTTTCTTTGCTTTCTTATTTTTCTTCGCTTTTTTTGCCTTTTTCTTGGCTTGTTTCCTGACCGGCTTTTTTATTCTCCTCTTTTTTATTTTTTTCTTCATATTTTTTGTATTTCTCCCAATCTGTTTAAAATTTTATTCGCCTCTGTAGCCAGCGCCAGTTTTTTGTCTTTATCGCTTCCGACTCTCATTTCAAATCCTATTTTTTCTAGTCTGGTTCGAAGATGGCGTTCCTCCAGTTTATTTATCAGATTATTAAATTCTATCCTTAACTCTCCTTCTTTAGAATCTTTCCATAACTCCTGGGATTTCAGATATGCGAATTCCAGTTTATAGCTTTG
>CAZPLD010000042.1:1662-5463 GCA_964587505.1 uncultured Candidatus Saccharibacteria bacterium
GCTTCAAGATCGTCTTTGGCAACCGCGACATCGGCTTCTATCGCCTCTTCTTTTGCTCTCAATAAAAATGCCAGCTGGGTCAGCCAATGGGCTTTCTCTACTTGACTGGTCAGTCTCTTCAGAAACGGCGCTAAAACAGAGATAACATTTTTTTTGCTATCAGCCGAATTGGGGTCAAATCCTACTTTAGCCTTATTGAAATAAAATTCCATAACCGGCTTGGCATTGGCCACCACCTCAACCCACTTCGAACCGTATTTTTGAATAAAATCCGCTGGGTCTTTACATTCGTTGCCTGCCCCGCCCCAAGCCCGTCCCCTTTCTGAATGACGGTCAGCGGATAAGCTTGGGGCGGGGTCGTTTATCTCAATAACTTTAATATTAAAATTTTGGCCGAGAGCCAAACCTATCCCTCTTTTGGTGGCTATCGCTCCCGCTTGGTCCGTATCAAAACAAAAACCCAAATTGGTAGTGTATCTGTGGAGCAATGTTAAGTGGCTGGGAGTCAAAGCTGTTCCGGACGAAGCTACAACGTTTTTTACGCCCGCTTGATAAGACATTAAAGCGTCCATATTGCCTTCCACCAGAATACATTGGTCGGCCTGCTTTATGTCCATTTTTGCTTTGTTGAGTCCATAAAGAATCCTCCCCTTGTCATAGATTTTGGTCTGGGGAGTATTAATATATTTGGCAGTTTCTTTATCATCAGACCCGAAAATTCTTCCCGTAAATCCGATAACTTGTCCGTTTAAGTCAAAGATGGGAAAGATGATTCTGGAACGAAAACGGTCATAAATGCCGGAGCCGTCGTTTCTTTTGACGGCAAGACCGGCTTCTACTATCTCATTTTCGGAATAACCGCAATTTTTCAGAAAAGTCCCTAAAGCATTCCAATCATTAGGGGCAAATCCTAGTCGGAATTCCTGAATAGTGGTGTCTAATACTCCCCTGTTTTTAAGATATTCCAAAGCGAGTTTTCCCGTATTTGAATAAAATTGTTTTTCAAAAAACTTGGTTGCCGCCTCGCACACTTCATATAATTTTGTCTTGTCGTCTTTTACGGCGGGATTGAAAGATTCAAGTTCTATCCCGGCTTTGGCAGCAAGAATTCTTAAGGCCTCGGGAAATTCAACGCCTTCTATGTCTTGTACAAAACTGAATATATCGCCCCCCTTAGAGCACCCGAAACAATGCCAGACCTGGCGTTCCGGAGATACTACGAAGGAAGGTGTCTTTTCGTTGTGAAAAGGACAGCGGGCCTTGAAATTCATGCCTGCTTTTTGCAGCTTTAAATACCCGGAGATAACATCAACAACGTCAAGTCTATCCTTAATTTTGGAGACATTATCTTCCATTCGCGGAGAGGGTCCCCGAAGTCGCCCGCGAGAGGGCCCAATAAAGAAGTCCTTTTCTTAATGCTTCCGAGAGATTTGCTTCTTTTTGGGGATACGCGCTGGCGACGAAAAAGGGTCTCTGTTAGACTGTAATTTATAATCCTACCATAAATTCAGCCAAAAGAAAAGCCCTAATTAGGGCTTTATTGTTTGACAAACTCTTTGTCCCAAGAGTTATATTTTTTAGTCATCAAACCGGGAGTTACATTTTTTATATAAACGCTTACTGAATATTTTCCCGACGGAATGGCGGCAACTTGTTCGGGGCCAAGAAGGTCAACGACAACAATTATGTCCGGATTCTCAACCAAAGAACTTTTCTTCCCGACTATAACAGACATGCCTTCCATTACAATTGGCCTGCCTCCATCGTGGTCCTGAAGAACTATTCTGTACTTGAGCGAAAGTTCCAACTGCTCTCCCTTGACTACCCAGTCAAAGTTTTTCCCGAAACCGATGATGGTAAATCTTTCGCCCAATGAAAGCTCGGCTGGAATCATTGAATTACAACTTTCGCAAGAAGCGAGAATGAAATCGGTTCCGGCTTTACCAACAAGTTCCGGTGCTTCGCCTGCCACGCGGGCATTTGATCGACCGGCAAGCTCTGATGCCGGTTTGGGAGGCTCAAGAGCTTCTCCCTGTTGCAAACTTGAGTCACTGGAAAAGTTAATGAGTGCCCAAGCAAATATATTCCCGTTTAGACCGCCCTGCCCGGTTGCTGTTTGAAGCTCCCACAAGACCTGCTGTACATTAGGCGGACAAGATTGATTGCCGGCGGCGCCAAGGTATGCATAGTCTTTAAACACTGCTATTTCATTGAGCGCTCTACAGGGATCAAACTTATACAAATCTTGCGGAAATAGCTCGAACGACCCTCCGCCGCCTTGCCGATAGAACAGAAAGGCATAGAGTATATTGCCGTTTTCAGGATTGCCGTAGATCCAGAGCATCAAATCCGCAAACGACCGACCATCGATTATATCCATCGCATTCGGCTCGCCGTGAAGCAAATAAACCTTGGCCATGTCGCCACGGAATCCGCCATTTGAACGGAACAATAAGCCAGTTGTACCCGACATTCTGAAAAATATCTCACCGGCGATATTGTCGATACGGTCATCAATCTCATCCTTACGCTCATTTTCCGGCGTTGAAGGATTGGGGTCTCTGTCAAGCCAGAATTTATCTTGAAAATCTTGACGCTCATCATCGGTCTGAAGTTTATGGAATGCCTCCATTTCCTTGTCGGAGATTAAACGTTCGTATCGGCTATCAAACTGTAACGGAATATCGGCAGGAATATTGTTGGACTTATCAACAAAAACTGTCGGCTTTCTCATTCCGCTGGAAGCGCAGCCAACCATAAGCGGAAATAGAAAAACAAGAAAAAGAATAGACGTTTTACTTATTTTCATTAGCCACCTCCTTGGCCGGGGTCAGAATATCATCCTGATCAACCCTAACAATGTGGGTTACACCAGCTAAATAAAACTTAATTCCAACAACAATTCTTTTCTTGGGATTTTCTTTAGACGGTTCCGAAAAAGGCGAAGTATCTAAATCATAGCCCAAACTGAACATCCAATTCCCGTTCGGTTCCAAAAGCCATACCTGAAAAGGACCGTCTTTGATGTCCCGTCCAGTTCGCAGGTCACGGACTGTTCGCCATTGAACATAGGCGAAAACATCGGTTGCTTGTTGGACTCGGCCAAGAACTTCTGATTCCTGCTGGTTGTGATATTCCAAGTTGGACAAATTTGCGTCAGGGTTTCCGGCATTTGAGGTGTCGTTTTCTTTGGCCCGTTCGGAAACAATAGCCACCTGCCGGTAATAAACCTTGACAAACTCCCTCGGATCGTCCGGATTTTGGTAAACAACCATCCTGCCGACAAGTCCTGTTTTATAATCGTCAACCCGAAATTCAAGCTCTTTAGGCAAAATTGGGGTGAAATTTTTTATATCAGGAGGATCGGCTCCAGAACCTGAAAGCAATAAAGCCATCAATACAATAAACATGAATACCTCTTTTAAAGGAACATGTACCTGTCTGAAACTATATGCCTATTTAATAAAAAACAAAAGCCCCCTACCTGGGGGCAAATTTTTTACAAGTCAGACTTGTAAATTATTAGAAATTGAGGCCGATACGGAAATTGAAATTCCACTTATCTGGAGCAAATTTGGTCCTTGCCCATTCAAAGTTCAAGGGCAAAAAGATGTTGGTCTGCAGGCCGAAACCGTACGCCCATTCCTTGCGGGTCGGAAACAGATCATTGCTGAATTTAGCAATCGCATAATCGCCGAAGAACTCTCCGCGAACAGGAGTCCCCAGAATATATGTGTAAGGAATCGGGAAACGAAGTTCGGCGCTGCCATAGCCGACCTGGTTGCCGGCAACGCTGAAGTA
>CAZPLD010000043.1:0-2228 GCA_964587505.1 uncultured Candidatus Saccharibacteria bacterium
TATTTATAGTGAGGACATTCGGCTAAGCTCAGTCGAAGCCTTTACCGAACTATTATAGTTCCTGTCTCTTTCTGATTTCTGTCGTTGTGATAATCAAAGATCCCTTTTGCCGCAAAAGTAAAAGAAAAGTAGCTTCCTTGAGGAATATCGCCGACGCTGTCGAAACCGACCAAGCTGCTGTCCGGTCCGGAAACTATTTTTATCGGAAAGATGCCCTCGTTTTTGAACCTTACTGTATCTCCGGCATGAATTCTTAAGTTGGTAGGACTGAATACGCCGCTTTTATATGAAACCGTGTATATTCTTGACGGCTTAATATCAGGGGAAGCAGTTTCTGCCGGCGTCGGCAGGTCGGTACCAAGGTTTTGAGATCCGCCCAGCATGTTTACGGCCAGACCGAAAAGAACAAGCGTCAAAATAATAAGCATCCAAAAAAGCCCCGGGCCGCTAATGGTCGGCAATTTTTTTTCACGCTTAACGACAAGTTGTGGTTCAAAATCCATACACTAATATTATCACAAAAGACAAAAACAAAAAGAGCGTATTATGCTCTTTGATTTTTAGTGAAAAAATCGTTTACTTTGTTAAAAGCGCACTTAAGGTCGTCAGCCCGTTTATGTCCACAGCTGGGACAGTCGATTTGTTGAATAAACACAACCAAACCTCCACAAGATATAAAATTGCCGGAAAAAACAAGAGGAAGATACGTCTCTGCCTTTTTTTCTTCCCATTCCTTCTTTACATCATCTATAAAATTGCGGTCTTTCGTTAATATTATGAAAACACAGTCGTCGGGTATAACTGTCCCTTTGGCGATACTAAAGAGAATGTGCCCGAGAAAATGAGTAAAAACTCTAATGTCAGACCAGCCGGAAAATCTTTTGGAATCGTAGTGTTCCGTCTGAACTTTGTGGTGAAAGCCATGAATACACAACGTATTCTTGTCGGATTCGCAGTCAGGCTTACATCTTTCCAGTCCAGGCAGATTAGCGTCAAAACCCAAAAGAGCATCGACGGTTTCAGCTGGTTCGTTGGTCAGATGACTATCCTTTTAAAGAACTCTGTTTAAGGTTACAACAAAAACTATAGTACTTATTAAATCATGAGTCAAATCTTAAAAATTCCTGAACAATTTTTTTGTCGGACCAGGGAATTTTTCTCCCGCCGGCAACGGCCATAGATGTCTCCGAGCCCTTTCCTGTGATAATTACAGTATCACCTTCTTTGGCTAATGTCAAGGCAGTTCTTATCGCCTCCCTACGGTCAAGAATTTTTTGGGCTTTGGGCTTTGGGCTTTGGGCTTTCGAAATCCCGGAAGAAATTTGATCCAAAATTTCTTCCGGGATTTCGTCATAGGGATCCTCGTCTGTCAGGATTATTTCGTCGCAGTACTCACCAGCAATTCTGCCGAATTCCGGCCTTTTCCATTTGTCTCTTCCCCCTCCGGCGGCACCAAGCACACAAATAAGCTTATTTGTGTGCTTGGTGCCCTGAGCTTGTCGAAGGACAAGTCCATCTTTAAGGGTTTTATAAACCAACTCCAAACTCTCCGGCGTGTGAGCATAATCCACCACCACACCAAACGGTTCTTTTTGAATAAATTCCATCCTTCCCGGAATATTTTTTATTCCTGCAAGGACTGTCCTTGTACTTGGAAGATCTATCCCATACATAGCGGCAACAGACAAAGCGGCAAGGCAATTTAAAACATTGAATCTGCCTCCAAAATTAATATCAAATTTTGTCCCATAGACGTCAAACGAGGCCCCGTCCGGCTTCAATTCCAGATTCTGGGCTTTCATGTCTCCGCTTTCTATTCCGTAAAATATCGTCCGTTTTGAAGAAAATTTGGAAAATAATTCAATATTTTTATCATCGGCGTTCAAAACATGGATATTATTGGTTCTCGCAAATAATTCTTGTTTGGCCCGGTAATAATTCTCAAAAGAACCGTGGCTTTCAAGGTGTTCTTTGTGCAAGTTAGTGAAAACAGCGCAGTCAAAATTAATTCCCAGATGTCTTTTCTGCTTGATGCCCTCGGATGTCACCTCAAGCACCACATACTTACATCCCGCTTTTTTGGCTTCGTAAAAAAACTTTTGAAGCTTGAACCGGCCCGGCATTGTCATTTTTAAAGTGTTCGGCCATTCTTTATTCTTGATTTTAAATCCCAAAGAACCAATTGCGGCGACTCCTCCGGAGTCGCCCTGAGCCTGCCGAAGGGCATC
>CAZPLD010000043.1:2328-4955 GCA_964587505.1 uncultured Candidatus Saccharibacteria bacterium
AAGAACCAATTGCGGCGACTCCTCCGGAGTCGCCCTGAGCCTGCCGAAGGGCATCCTCAAAAATCTTGGAAATCAAATAAACAGTGGTTGACTTGCCCTTGGTTCCGGTAACGCCAATGACTTTTAGCGATTTTGAAGGTTGGCCATATAAAACGTTGCCGAGTTGAGCCAATCCAGCATGATAAAACGGCGCAAAAAAATTAAATACCGATTTAGGTATCAATTTCTTGATGCGATATAAAGTTTTATCGAGCAAATTTTCTTTGAACATCTAAAGTAATCTACTTGCGACTTTGTAAATAAAATACCAAAATTTAGAAACAGGTAGATCAAATGAACCGGGATATTCTGTTTCATGGCCGCCGAAGCCAAGTTTGAATCTGGTCACTCCGGGCCAGCGCTTGGCATCAACACCCCAAAAATCATAATAATGGTAGCCCTGCGCCTTAGCCCACTTCATGATTTCCCAATGCATCAGGTACGGCGCCATCCAACTCTTATAATCGCGGTCCATGGCTCCATGAAGATAATAAACCGTATCACCGAAAGTTAGCAATATTGCTCCAGCCAATGCCTTGTCTCCGAACATTTCAAAAACCATTTTTGTTTTGATCTCCTTATCGGCAACTTGCCCTGAGCCAGTCGAAGAGGAGAAAAATTCTATCAGCTTTTCATAATATTCATAACCGTGCGTTGAAAAATTATCATTTTTGGCAGTTTTTTTCAGTAATTTCCAAAACCCTTGCACGTCTTCTTTTTCTTCCAGCTTCAGTCCCTTCTTTTCCGCCAAATGAATATTGTATCTGGTCTTGTGGTGCATTCTGGAAAGAAGCACTTCTTCGGGAAGATTCAGGTCAACTACGACCGTCCTTGTCGGCTGAATGGACTTTTTAGATTTTTTTAAATTCTTGCGGTAAACAATTTCCATCACAATGTCTTCCAGGGGTTCCATTTTTACAAAGATGGATTTGTTTTCCTTTCCAAGGCCTTTTAGGTATTTTAAAAAGTTGTCTGCTTCATTCTTCAAGCCGCTTTGAATTTCACCAAAATTAATTTCCGGCCCGTGGGGAATATACAGATAATTTTTTCTGAAAGGCAGATCGTGCCGGATAATATTGGCTTTTATTTTTCCATTGTTGTATGAAAAAGTCTTTCTTCCAATAAAGCTTTGAAACTTTAACCATTCGGTTGTCTGGAGAAAAGATTTCATCTGCGATTTTTACCTAACAATTTAAGCGCTTCTCTAACTCTTTGTTCCAATGTTTTACCCTTTGCATCTTCCTTGAGGGCATCTTTGGCTTGGCTAAGAGTATAGCCAAGAGCTACCAATGCCTCCATCGCCTCTCCCTCCTGACCTAAGTCCATTCCTTTCATGTCTCCAATTTCAAGATAATCAACCTTGTTCTGTAACTCCATTATCAATCTCTGCGCGATCTTAGGTCCCAAACCGGATATCTTTTTTAAATATTCGGGGTCGTTATTTATCACAGCCGCTTTCAGATGTTTCGGTTCCACTGAAGACATTATGTTTAAAGCATTTTTGGGACCTATTCCAGATACCGAAATAAGCAGATTAAAGAGCTCCAACCCCTCCCTATCACCAAATCCATAGAGGTCAAAAGTTCCTTCTCTCATATTCAATTGCGAATGAATAAAAAGACGAACGACTTGCTTCCCTTCGGCAAGCTCAAGGTTTCCAGCCATCTTGACAGATGGCTTGCAATTTGATAAACTATTTAGCAATTTGGGGACCATATTGACCTTATACCCTATACCGCCCGCGCTCAAAATAACGAATTTATCCCCCAAGTGTTCAATTTTCCCCTCAAGAAATGAGATCATGGTTGGGTCTTCGGGGGCCTGCCCTTCATCACCCCGGACGGGTTCGGTCTTGCTAGACCTCCACGCGACCGGGGTCCCCACTCAGGCCACCCCTCAGATAACTTGGCTTAATTAGTAATTCCAGCTTAGCATTGAAAACAGAAATAAAAAAGGCCCGACGTTTGGGCCATTAAGAACGATGTTTAATAATTGCAGAAACTACCATGGCTATTGCAATAAAAAGCATTCCAATACCAATTGAATTGCCTGCATCACGGATTGCACTTGCCACCACATATATGTCTTGCATCACAACCCCCCGAAACAAGAAGCTGTTTCATAAAATATAACAATAAAATAAAGTTGTCAAATGTTTAAACTATCGTCAAAATTTGAACCCACCGGAGATCAACCGACTGCAATTGAAAAATTAAAGCGGGGTTTGAAATCGGGACAAAAACATCAGGTTCTTTTGGGCGTTACAGGTTCCGGTAAGACATTTACGATGGCCAAGGTTATTGAGCATTACAAAAAACCTACTCTCATTATTTCTCACAACAAAACCCTCGCCGCCCAGCTTTATAAAGAGTTCAAAGAGTTCTTTCCTAAAAATGCCGTTCACTATTTCGTCAGCTATTACGATTACTATCAACCGGAAGCATATATCCCCCATACAGATACCTATATAGAGAAAGATTCCAAAATAAACCAAGAGATAGACCGGCTTCGCCACGCCGCTACTCAAGCCCTCATAAGCCGTGATGATGTAATTATTGTCGCCTCGGTTTCATGCATATACAACCTCG
>CAZPLD010000044.1:0-4932 GCA_964587505.1 uncultured Candidatus Saccharibacteria bacterium
AAACAAATTGACGGCGGAACTTTGGCAGTTGTAGGTTTTGCTGCTGCTATCTTTCAGATATTCAAATCCGGCCTCCAAATCCCCATTGCCAGATACCTCGACAAGAACCACGGCGAATACGACGATTTTTATTCTATGGTTTTGGGGACTTCTCTTATTGCGTTAGTTCCCTTTCTGTATTTATTTGCTACAAAAGCAAACCATATCTACATGATTCAGGCGATCTATGGAATTGGGGCATCTTTTGCTATTCCTCCTTGGTATGCGATATTTACCAGGCATGTTGATAAAATGCAAGAGAACGTGGAGTGGTCTCTTGACTCAATAGCTATTGGGATTGGTGCGGCTACATCAGCTGCCCTAGGCGGACTCTTGGCGCAAAAATTCGGTTTTCAATTCGTGTTTATTTTGGGAGGCGTGTTTGCTGTTGTCGGTGCTGTTCAGCAAATTAGAATTTTCAGGGATTTGAAGGGGAAAGTTTCTCAAGGCACAGTCAGACCACTTCCCGACGGCGCCAAATAATACAATGGGGGTCTTTGCAAGCAAAGACCCCCATTGTATCTTGTCCATGAATAAAGAAATCTCAAAAATTTTGTATGAGATGGCTATTTTGCTTGAAATGAAAGAAGTGGAATTTAAGCCGCGCGCGTATGAAAAAGCCGCAGCTTCCATTGAGGTTTTGGCCGAAGATATTGGAGATGTTTATAAGCATGGAGGTCTGAAAGCCCTTGAGGATATTCCCGGCGTCGGACACTCAATTGGCGAAAAGATTGAAGAATATATCAAAACAAAGCACGTCCAAGAATACGAAAAGCTTAAGAAATCTATTCCGGTGGATATTGAGGGCTTGGCATCTGTTGAAGGCATTGGCCCCAAAACAATTTTGCGTCTCTATAAAAAACTGGGCATCAAAACAAGAGACCAACTGGAAAAGGCCGCCACTGAAGGTAAACTTGAAAAAGGCGGATTCGGCAAAAAAACTCAAGACAACATTTTAAAAGGCATCAGTTTTCTCAAAAAAGAACATGGCCGCTATCTTTTGGGCGAAATAATGCCGGCGGCCGAAAAAATACTTGAACGCATCCGGGCTTTGCCCGAAGTCGAGCGGGCTGAATTTGGCGGTTCTCTGCGCCGGATGATGGAAACTGTCGGCGACCTTGATTTCATCGCTTTTTCAGAGAAACCCGCCGAAGTGGTTGAAAAATTCCTCAATTTTCCGGAAGTCAAAAGCGTACACTCTAAAGGTGAGCATAAAGCCCTTGTTCGTTTAAACATAGACACGGATGCCGATATCTGGGTCTTGGATCCCAAATCAATGGGCGCTGCGCTTATCGGCTGGACCGGCGATAAACAGCACAATATCGCCTTGCGGACACTGGCCGAAAAGAAGGGGTGGATGCTGAATGATTATGGCTTGTGGCACGGCAAACCTTCGTCCCGAGCTCAGGTCGAGGGAACTCTTTTGGCTTCTAAAACCGAAGAAGAAGTTTATAGAAAACTCGGCATGGATTGGATACCGCCGGAACTTCGCGAAAATAAAGGAGAGATAGAGGCTGCCTTGGAAGGGAAGTTACCTCATCTCGTTGGCTATGACGACATGAAAGGCGATTTGCAAATTCAAACCGACTGGACCGACGGTAAAAATTCAATTGAAGAAATGGCCAAAGCTGCTAAAGAATTCGGCCATGAATACATTTTAATTACTGACCACACTAAATCTCTTGCCATGACCGGAGGAAGCGACGAAAAGCGCCTTGTCAAACAAATGGCGGAGATAGGTAAGATTAACTCAATGAACAATGAACGGGGAACAAAATTCAAGATCTTAAAGGGCGCCGAGGTCAATATAATGCCCGACGGCACGCTGGATATAGACGATGAGACCTTAGCCAAACTGGACATTGTCGGTGCTGCGGTGCATTCCAAATTCAATATGTCCGAAAAAGACATGACCGCGCGCATTAAACGGGCGATGGAAAATCCGAATGTGGATATAATCTTCCACCCGACGGGGCGTCTTATCCAAAGGCGCGAGGCCTATAAAGTGGATATGGACGAGCTCCTGAAAACCGCAAAGAGGACCAAAACCGTTATGGAAATAGATGCTTTTCCTGACCGTTTGGACCTGAAAGACGAATATGTCCGAAAAGCTGTTGAAATGGGTGTGAAACTCTCCATAGATACTGATGCCCATGCCATAGCGCACCTGGCTTTTCTACGCTACGGCATTGCCCAAGCCCGCCGTGGCTGGGCCGAGAAAAAAGATATTATCAATGCCCACTCGTGGCAGGAAATGATAAAGATGCTTAAATAACTTTAATATGTCTAAAAAATTTGAAGTATTTCCAGGGTCGGCAGAAGGAACTGTTAAATTTGACGAAGAAACTCTTTGCGCTCTTGATCGCGGATTAGAAAAGAATCCGGAAGTAGCAAAGCAACTGAAAGAAGTAGTCGGACAAAAATCTGAAATATTTAAGGACATATTGTCTAACACTTTAGATCCCAAGCACAGAGCTCCAATGAAATTTGTTCCAAATGAAGAAGCGAGGACATTTTACGGCCAGATAGCTAAAAGAGAACTTGAGAGAATAGAAGCCGAAGACGAGGATGACGAAGACCTTTTTTGTGGACACTCTGTTGAAGAACACAAAGAAGCTCTCGAGTCGGTTATTGAAAAAATGCAACCGACGATTAATTAAATAATGCGTATTAACGTCAAAGCCAAACCTAATTCAAATGAGAATAAGGTTGAAAAAATAGATGACCTTAATTTTGTCATATCGGTTAAAGATCCGCCCGTCCAAGGTCGGGCAAATCGGGCGATAGTTAAAATGCTTTCAGATTATTTCCATACCCAAAATGTCCGGATTATTTCCGGACATACCTCACGTACCAAAACAATTGAGGTGTCTTGAATTTGCAAAATATTTAAGATTGTGTTATGGTATAAATAGTTCGTCAACAGCCAAACAAAGGGGGGTTCGATGCTGACAGAAGGAATCTGGGAAAGAACAGGAGCAAGTGATTTAAACGAGTCGGCCTACATCAGGGCTATCGCCTTCTTTACGCTTCTGGAAGCAGTACTCGTTGCCGTCGGCGTTTTCGTTACATACTCGTGGGTGCCGAGCTGGGAGCTGATCCTGGGTTCGTTCGCCGTATCCATCGTTTGCATTTTCGCTTTCACGATGAGCGACAATCCAGCCGTCAGCGCGCTTGGTGTCGGCGTCATGAGTTTGTTGCTTGGTACAATGATGGGGCCGGTGGTGGCTATGTATTCGGCACAAGCGGTGATGCTTGCCGTCGTGACGACCGCAGGAACGATGACGGTGATGTCCATTGTCGGTATCGTCTATCCCGCCACTTTCCGTGGTTGGGGCCCATACGTTATGGGCGGCCTGACACTTCTCATCATTGCCCAGTTCGCCCAGCTGTTCCTTATCGGAATGGGCGTTCAGAGCGCGCAAAGCATGCCTCTCCTCACTTGGGCCGGTGTCGTGCTGTTCATCGGCATCGTGGCCTTCGACTGGTCGCGGGCCTTGGACATGCCGTACACTCTCGACAACGCCATCGATGCGTCGGGCGGGATGATTCTGGATGCAGTGAATCTGTTCATCCGCTTCCTCGAGATCTACGGCAGCAAGAGTTCGTCCAGGAAGTGACGGTTTGTTCGCTGGTCTCGCGTCACGTCGTGTTTACACGGCCTCTGACGCGAGGCCTTTTGTTTTGGTTTTGGAATTGACCCCTTGCATTTTACATGCTATTTTCTGTCCAGAATCTATTTACAATAAAAAGGAATGTGCCGTGAAAACCGACATTGTTGTTGAGATTATCTACAACATGAAAGATTCCGGTCAAACAGTTATCAGAACCAATGCAAAACAAGAAGCTGTTCCGGAAATTCTTGAAGCATGGGTAATGGGTCAAGTCGGCCAGGGTGTTGACCACAGAAATCCAAAAAAGAAGGACGAATACAAAATTTCAATAAATCTGGACTTGAGCGACGATACATTCCGCACATCCAGCGACACGGGCAATCATGGCCTGACTGCAGGACTTGTGCTGGATGTAGTAAAAAACTTAGACAAAGTCCGGATATCTCTATTGTGATAACCCCCGATTTCCATCGGGGTTTTTATTTGGTAAACTTATAGAATGAGAAAAATATTGGGTGTATTTCTAGTTATAGTGGGAACCGTAATTTTGCTTACGCCATTTACGCCCGGTTCGATATTGTTGGTTATCGGCCTCGATATTCTGTTGGGACACAGGGTCAAATGGTGGATAAAGACTAAGAAAAAAATTTTTAACTATATAAAATGGAAATAACCAAATTCCGGCAAAAAGTTTACGATTTTGTTAAAACAATTCCCAAGGGTAAAACTGTGACATACAAAGAAGTTGCGGTTGCTATTGGCCACCCCAAGGCCTACCGGGCGGTGGGGAATGCGCTGAATAAAAACCCCTTCCCATTCGACAAGCACTTCGGCCGTGAGCTCAGTGCCGAACGGCTCAGGGCAAGTTGCTCTATGGTACCCTGCCATAGAGTAATTAAGTCCGACGGTTCAATCGGCGGATTTGTACACGGAACCCGAAAAAAGGTAAAATTATTGCAGGATGAGCAGACGGTATTTTAATTGCTCCACCTTATCCCAAATCAGACCGCATAAAATTCTGCTGAATTTTTGCTCTATCTCAGCCCGCCGGCTTCCGAACGTTCTTCTTTGAGATAAAGTGTCGCTTTAAAATAGCGAAAAGATATATGCCTTCAGAGAAGGCCGCGCAGGCATTATTTGCTTGGTTCTTAAATAATGCCGAGCGACAAGAAAGATTTGCCGCTGGAGCAAATCTATTCTGGTTCGAGGAAGGCATATATTCTAAGCTAAATTTTATGTCATATAGAGTCTTACTTCTCGGGGGCGGTAGCGGAGGACA
>CAZPLD010000045.1:0-4889 GCA_964587505.1 uncultured Candidatus Saccharibacteria bacterium
TACCGCTGAGCTAACCGCCCAATTTATTAATAATATCAGAAAATCGGCGAAGAATTGAGCCAAAGCAGAACGTTCGGAAGCCGACGGGCTGAGATAGAGCAAAAACCCAGCAGGGTTTTATGCGGTCTGCGTGGTTCAAGTCGAGCCGATTTTTAGAGTCCGAGTTTGTTTATTATTTTTTCATGAGGAGATTCCAATAACACCCTGACAAATCTGTCAAACATGCCATAGCGATAGTCAAATTCTTCTTTGTCCATAATGCTTAGTTTTACCTCTCTTCCCACTTCCGCCTCAAGTGCTTTTAAGAACGTTCTTAATCTGTCTTTATTTATATCATCTCCAACAATGAAAAGATCCGCCGCAGAATTGCCACTGACACTTTCGTTGCTGTTCAAAAACACTCCGGAAACCAAAGCCAGCTTGATCCTGCCCAATTTAAGAATTTTGGCGACCATTTTATTTTTTTCAGCCGGAGACGCCTTTAAGATAAGGTTCTTCAACTCCTCAAAAAATTCAAAATTGGGGTTCAGAGAATATTTAATTCTGGCCGTTTTTGTCTTTTTAATTAAGCGGAGTTTTGTAAGAGATTCCATCTCTTTTTTTGCCGCCGAATATGATTCTTGTGTCCTTCCGGCTAATTCTCCGGCCAAAAAATCACCGGGGTAATTCCGGAATAGAAATTTCAAGATTTTGACCCGGATCCTCGAACCGAACAGGTTATCAAGTATATCCTTTGACATTTGTATTAAAAGTGAATTAGAATGAAGGTATTATCACCTACAGTCTATAGTAAAAATCTAAAAAGTAAAGCATGGAAAAAATTTTCCTAAAACCAACTCCGAGAGAGATTCTTATCAAGGGATCTCAAAAAGAAGGACATCTTGATATTTTTTCATACGATTACAATTCCGATGAAGCAAAAAGAAAACTCGGCAATTTATATATAATCGGCAATGTTCAGCATAGCGATGGCGACTTCACAGACCGGAACCACGAAGAAAAGACCGGGGAATCCGATTCAACTTATGTCACTAATCTTGTCGCCTCTCTGGCCAAACGAGAATATTATTCAAACCCCGACCTTTCACCGAAAGAAGCCTTTTCCGCTACCCTCAAAAAGATCAACGATGTTGTTGATGAATTTTTCGTTAACAAAGACGTCAAGATAAATATCGGTATTTTTGCTCTTGCCGGTGAGAGTATTAACATATCAAAAATAGGCAAGTTCAAAATACTTCTCGCCCGCGATGACAAGACCATAGACATCCTGAACAACATAGACCTTTTTACCAAAGAACGGGTGGAGGAAAAAGAATTTTCCCACGTCATTTCCGGCAGAATTGCCCACGGAGACAAAATATTGGCCTTCTACCCTGGCCGGTTGGTTACCGTAAGAGAAAAGGCCATCAAAGAAAACTTCCTAAAACTAAATACCGAACAATTCCTCGAGAAAATAGACGCGATCAAGGAAGAAAAGGCCGGCTTTGCTTATGCCGCTTTATATATTAATTTGAACAGAGTTAAGGAACCGGCAGTTGCCAAAGTAGCAAAAATTATTCCTCCTCCGGTTATGGTATCTGAAGTTACAAAAGAAGAACCTGTTAAACAAAATAATAAGCGGCTTGAATATGTAGGTCCTGAGCCGGAGCTCCCAAGAATAATAAGGTCCGAGTTTTCATTAGGCAAAAAGGATAACCCTGTTGCCGTTGTCCTCGGAAAAATTAAAATGCTTTTACCAAAAAGACAAAACAAGATGATGTTTTTTGTATCATTGGGAGTTGTAGTCCTCGTCGGTGCATGGGCAGTTAAATCGTTCTTTTTCATCGGCCCGATCCAAAAACAAACAGCCCGTGCGGTCAGTGAAGCCCAGAATAATATCAAACTCGCCGATACAAAGATAAAACAGGACGATAAGCTGGGGGCGAGAAAGTTGCTGCTGGGCTCGATAGCCAGCATTAATTCCGTTGAATCTTCCAAAAAAACAGATGATATCAAGGGTGAACTGTTCAAGCTTCTGGACAATCTGGATAACGCTGTGGAATCATCCCCCACTCTTACTGAAACGCTGCCGAAGAGCATCAGCGACAAAGCCAGTTTGATTACCGCTGAAAAGACAAAGACTGGTGCAACCAGTTTGGATATTTATGAAGACAATCTTTATTTTATAGCCGTTGATGGAATTTCCAAGATTGCCGATGTTTCAACCAAACCCAAGGAAACTGTCGGATGGCTTAAGGGCGGAACATTACCTCCAGAACCATTGCTTATCGCCGTTGACGGAAAAGTCTATGTTTTAAATAAATCCGGCCTCCTGACCACATATTACAAAGGTGAAAAACAAGGCGAAATAAATACCCTCGTTCTTCCCGATGACTCAAGCATATTAGCCACGACCAATGATTCCCAATATCTTTATTTGATAAACAAAAATATGGGCAGGATATATCTGATAAGCAAAGCCACCGGGACCTTATTCAAGACCATCAAAGTTTCAAGTCAAGAAGCATTCGCTGAAGCATATCTTGACCAAGACGAAGCCATATATCTCGTTTCTAAAGATAATAAAATCTGGAAAGTGCAATAAATAAAAAATCAGACCAAGTGGTCTGATTTTTTATTTATCTTACTTGAGTTCGACAACTCCGCCGGCTTCTTCTATCTTCTTTTTCATCTCTTCAGCATCGGCTTTTTTGACGCCTTCTTTAACATTGGCCGGAACTTTATCGGTCATATCTTTGACCTCTTTCAGTCCCAGTCCGGTCATTTCGCGGAGAACCTTAATGACCTGTATCTTGGCTGAACCGGCATCTTTCAAGACAACCGTGAAGCTATCTTTCTCTTCACCGGCTTCTGCTCCCGCTTGCCCTGAGCCTGCCGAAGGGGCTGAAGCAGCAAACGCAGCCGCAGACACGCCGAACTTTTCCTCCAACGCTTTGACCAGATCATTCAATTCGGTCACCGACATCGACTCAACATTTTTTATAAAATCTTCTTTATTCATATATTTTTTATTTAAGTTTAATTAAATTCGACCTTATGCGGTTGCCTCTTTTTTCTTGGCAACCTCGCTTAAAACAATTGCTAATCCAGAAATCGGGTATTTCATCATTCCGAACAATCGTGCCAATAATGTCTCTTTGGACGGCATTTTGGCCATTTCTAAAAATCCATCTTTACCCATAAAATTATTTTCAAAAATAGCTCCAAAAAACTGCAAGGCCTTGTTCTTCTTGGCAAATTCGTAAAGTTTCTTAGAAATCGCATAGACATCCCCGTTTCCTAAAACCAGTCCGACAGAACCCTCCATACCATATACATCCGCTTCGCTTTTTAATTCCTTCAGTGCCAAGTCCATCAAGGTTTTCTTGGTTACAAAAAGTTCGGCATCCATAGCCCTTAATGCTCTTTTGAGTTCCGACATCTGGGCCACGGATAAGCCCTTCTCGCCCGCTCTGGAAAAGGTGGTAAATACCGTTATTTTTGATTTCGGAAGCTTTGCTTTAAGCTTCTTTAGTTCTTCTTTTTTTTGTGATTTTGGCTTCATGTTAAATAAAAAACGGCTGGATGGCCGCAAATGCACAGCCCACTGGCTCTGCACCTCGGCGTTCATCACGCTGTCTACGGTATTAAGATACTATCAAAAACTATTTTTTGTGTCAATACTTTATCGCAAACGCCTTATCCCAAATCAGACCGCATAAAAACTCTGTTGAGTTTTTTGCTCTATCTCACCTGCCCGGTTCCGAACGTTCTTCTTTGGGACAAGGCGTCGCTCCCGACTCTCGACTCATCAAATGACAGAAAAAATAATGAGGCGGTTACTTGACCGTGAAAACAAAAGGCCGACATTGGTCGGCTTATTTAAACAATTTAACTCCCTTGATTAATATTAGGATAGCAACTAATGCTATCAGAGGAGCGAATATCCAACTTACGTTGATCCCACAAAGTAATATTACGCTTCCTCCATTGCAACCAAAAAGTGGCTCCTTCAAACTTCCGAAATAGATGAACATATACAATCCCCTCTTTAAGTTTCAAAGAATAGTAAAACAATACATCACCTCTTTAATGTTGTCAAATCCCTAAATATTTCCTCCGGTTTGCCGCGTGTTCGGCGGCGGTTTTGGAGAATATCATACGGCTACCATCGCGGGTTGAAAGGTAGTATAAATAATCGCTTTGTTTAGGGTTTAAAACAGCTTGAATGGCGGTAATACCGGGATTGGCAATCGGACCCGGCGGTAGTCCTGTCCGCTTATAGCTGTTATATGGCGAATCAACGAGAATTTCCGCCCCAACTCCTATCTGGCTTACATCACAATATTTATATTTATTTACAAGTCTGACTTGTAAGTCTCGGAGGCAGGCGCCGTAAGCAACTGTGGCATCGATCTGCAGGGTCATTTTCCTGGCAAGACGGTTTCTTATGACTCCCGCCACCAACCGCATGTCTTCTTCTCTCCGCGCCTCTTTTTCTAATATAGATGCCTTCGTCAACGTGTCCCGCAAAACCAAGGAACTGAATATCAAAGAAAATTCTTTAAATTTTAAATTCAGGTGGTTCTTCATTTTCTCTGCAATAGTATCAACAGTCTCTCCTTCCCTGTCAAACCGATAAGTGTCTGGAAAAAATTGACCCTCCTGCGGCTGATATTTTCTGGCAAATTCGCCTTCGGCGATCAAACCGAGGTCAGTTAATCTTTTGTCTATCTCCCAAACATTAAATCCTTCAGGTATGGTCGCGACGATTTCATCCAGTTCGGCAAGTCCGCTCGCAATAGAATATACTATACCGGGAACGGTAACCCCCGGTTTAAACAAGTATCTTCCGGCTTGGAGCTTCTTTTCGTTACCGGTAATAAATATGTAGGAAACAAATATAAATT
>CAZPLD010000046.1:0-4853 GCA_964587505.1 uncultured Candidatus Saccharibacteria bacterium
AACCGGTTGGCTGCTTCTCTTATGGCAAGGTTTATCGTCGGGACGAGATTGACCGCAATCATATGAATGTTTTTCACCAGATTGACGGTTGGTACTTAACCCAGAAGGATAAAAAAATAATCGGACTTGAAGATTTAGAGCGTTCACTGCGAAGTATTGCCCGAGTTGTATTTCCTGATGCTAAACTTAAGATTTTTCCAGATACATTCCCATATACTGACCCGTCACTGCAAATGGAAGTTGAGAAAAACGGCAAATGGCTGGAGGTTTTGGGGAGCGGCGTGGTGAAGGGGAGTGTCTTAGAAAACTTTGGTGTGGATTCGTCGAAATGGAATGGCTGGGCTTTCGGTCCAGGGATTGAACGACTAGCAATGGTTGCAATGGATGTACCTGACATGCGTCTTTTTTGGTCGCAAGATGAGCGGGTAAAGAGGCAACTGCACCTCGGAAGTAGATTCAAAGAAGTTTCTAAGTATCCGCCGATAACACGCGACATATCTTTTGTTGTAAAGAATGATTTTATTCCGAATGATTATTTTGACCTTATAAGGGATTTGGGTGGAGATCTGGTGGAGCAAGTAGAGCTGTTGGATAAATACGAAAACGATGACAAATTCGGCAAGGACAAGACAAGCTATACTTACCGTATTGTTTATCGTTCCAACGAAAGGACGCTGACCACGGAAGAAATAGACCCGATCCAGGGCAAAATATACAACGAAACCGCTAAGCAGTTTGGAGCCGAATTGAGGTGATTTTAGGGTTGATTTGCATGACGAAAAATGCTACAATTTAAGTACAGATTGGAGGTCCCGTTTAGGCGGGATTACTTATTAAAATAACCAGCCGAGGGGCAGGCCCCCGAAGAATTTTTTATGCCTAAAAAAGCAGTCAAAAAAGAAGAGAAAAAACAACCTGCCGCTCCTGCCGGAGGAACTTATACAGCCAAAGATATCCAGGTTTTGGAAGGTTTAGAGCCCGTCCGGAAGAGGCCGGGTATGTATATCGGTTCTACCGGTGTTGAGGGGTTGCACCATTTGATATGGGAAGTTTTTGATAACTCGCTTGATGAAGCTATGGCCGGCTATGCAAAGAATATTGAAGTCGTTCTTTTGCTAGATAATAAAGTCCGTGTTTCCGATGACGGCCGAGGTATTCCGACAGACCTTCATCCGAAGTTAAAAAAGTCAGCCCTTGAGCTGGCAGCCACCACGCTTCATGCTGGCGGTAAGTTTGAACAGGGTGCCTACAAAGTTTCCGGCGGTCTTCACGGCGTCGGTTTGTCAGTGGTAAATGCTCTCTCAATCTGGATGCGGGCCGAAGTCCACCGCAAGCCGGATATTTTTGCGCAGGAATATAAAGTCGGCAAACCGACCGGACCGGTCAAAAAAATCGGTACTACAAAAAAAACAGGCACAATAGTCACATTCCAGCCCGACCCCTCGATTTTTAAGGAGATAAATTTTGACCTTACAACTATTCTGAACCATCTCCGCCAACAGGCATATCTGACCAAAGGTATTAAGGTTACGGTCAAAGATGAACGAAACCCTATCTCTCACGATTATACTTTTTATTTTGAAGGTGGAATTGTTTCGTATGTAGAATTTTTAAACCGCAGCGAGGAAGCAAAACACAAGACAGTATTTTATGTTGCCAAAGAGCAGGACCATATTTTTGTTGAAGTTGCCATGCAGTATGTGGATGAGATATCAGGCAAGGAGTTGAGCTTCGCCAACAACGTCCATACAATAGAAGGCGGCATGCACTTAACCGGTTTTAAATCGGCTATTACCAGAACTTTGAATGATTATGCCCGCAAGAACTCATTCCTTAAAGAAAAAGAAGACAATCTTTCAGGAGACGATGTCAGAGAAGGTTTGACCTCAATTATTTCCGTTAAATTAAAAGATCCTCAATTTGAAGGACAAACAAAGGCCAAACTCGGCACTCCCGATGCCCGAACTGCCGTAGAAACAGTTATTAATACCGAATTTTCCGACTGGCTGGAGAGAAATCCATTAGACGCCCGTCAGATAATGGAAAAAATAATTCTGGCTTCCAAAGCCCGTCTTGCTGCCAAGGCTGCCAAAGAAACCGTATTGAGAAAAGGCGCTTTGGAGGGCATGACCTTGCCCGGTAAACTGGCCGACTGTTCAAGCCGAGACCCGTCCGAATCGGAGCTGTTCATTGTTGAGGGAGACAGTGCCGGTGGATGTTTTTCTGGTAACACAAAAGTTGCTTTGACCGATGGAAGAAGTCTTTCTTTTGGAGAATTAGTAGACGAAAACAAAAAGGGCATTGTGAACTATACTTACACCATTAAGGGCGATGGTAATATTGGGGTTGCTCCAATATTACACCCAAGAATTACTAAGAGAAATACAGAAGTTATAAAGATAACTTTGGACAACAGGGAAGAAATAATTTGTACTCCAGACCACCTTTTTATGTTAAGAGACGGTGTTTATAAGAAGGCTAAGGATTTGACTCCGCACAATTCCCTGATGCCTCTTTGTCGAAAAATTTCAAAAATTGGAGGCAAAATTACTATTGACGGATATGAAATGGTTCTAAATCCAGCCGAATATTATTGGCGTTTTACTCATGTTCTTGCCGATCAGTACAATTTAGACAATATTGCTTACTCTATAAACGACGGAGATACTCGCCATCATAAAGATTTTAATAAGTTAAACAACAATCCTGATAATATAGTAAGAATGAGTAAGCAAGATCATCTTCTTTATCATACGAAACATCTGTTTAAAACAGCATTTAGGCCTGACGTTTTAGAAAACTTAAGAAAAATAAGACAAAGCAAAGAATATAGAGAAAAAATAAGCAAAACAATGAGTTCTCCGGAAATGAGCGCCATGTTGAGTAAAAGAGCAAAAAAGCAATGGGAGAATCAAGAATATAAGCAGTTTATGATTCAAAAATTCTTGGAATTTTACAACTCCGATCAAGAATACAGAACTGGAAATAACGAGTTACTAAATAAGGCTCAAAAAGAATATTGGTCTAAAGATGAAAATAGAAAAAAACAAGCAAAAAAAGTTACGGAATTTTTCGCTAATCATCCTGAAAGAAAAGCGGACCTCTCCTTATCAGCAAAGAATCAGTGGACTAGTCTTGAATTAAAGACTTGGCGAAGCGAAGAAACCAAAAAGCAGTGGACTCTGGAATTTAGAGCAAAAAGAAAAGAGTCATATAACAAAACATATAAAAATAAGGCCCTTAAATTGATGAAAGAAGTTATCGAAAGAAGTGGATTCTTGAATATTGAAGAATACAATGGTGAACGATTGGTTAAAAAAGATAAGTCATTGTTAAGGTACGGTACTATTCGCGACAGGTTCTTTGGTGGTGATGATCAAAGGATTAAGGAGGCCGCTTTAAATTATAACCATAAGGTTGATAAGATAGAACGATTGGTCGAAAAAGTTGATGTCTACGATATTGAAATTCCGGGAACTCATAATTTTGCCCTGGCAAGCGGTGTATTTGTTCATAACAGCTCAAAGCAAGGCCGTAACCGGAAAACCCAAGCCATCCTCCCTTTGAGAGGCAAGGTTCTTAATGTTGAAAAAGCCAGAATTGATAAAATGCTGGCTCATCAAGAGATACGAGCCCTGATTATTGCCATGGGAACGGCAATCTCCGAAGAATTCGACCTGTCGAAGCTCCGCTATCATAAGATAGTTATTATGACCGATGCTGATACTGACGGCTCGCACATCAGAACTTTGCTTCTGACACTATTCTACAGATACTTCCCGCAGATAATCGAAAAGGGCCATTTGTATATCGCCCAGCCGCCTTTATACAGAATTCAAAAAGGAAGCAAGGTTCAATATGCTTACAATGATTCGGATAAAGAAAAGATACTTGAGGAATTAAGAAAAGTGTTGGCTGGTGGACAACTAAATAAGCCAAAAGCAAAAAACCAAAAGCAAAAAGCAGGCGAGTGGGAGGTTACTGCTGTGGACCCGTCCTTTGCCAAGGCTTCGGAGGGCGAAGAGGAGTCAGCCGTCGTTATAGACTCATCAGAAGGCAAGATAGCGGGAGTCGCAATTCAGCGCTACAAAGGTTTGGGAGAAATGAACCCGGAACAATTATGGGAAACAACACTGAACCCGGATAATAGGGTCTTGCTGCAGGTTACGGTTAAAGATGCCCAGGAAGCCGACAGGGTTTTCGATGTCCTTATGGGCGCGGAAGTATTGCCCCGCAAAAAATTCATTCAAACTCACGCTAAATCGGTAACTAACCTAGACATATAATCTAATGCCTGAAGGCCATAATTTTGAAAAACATGAAATTACACTTCAACCGCGGGTTGATTTTGAATCAATTTTAGAAAAGGGAGAGATTACAAGTGCAAAAGAACTCAAGGGTTATTGGGGAATACATCTGGTTGAGATCAAAGACGATGGCGATGCTTTATTTAGACCGGATAAGGAAACAGATTTTATGTTTGAAGCCAAAGGAATGGAGGCAAGAAGGTCAGATTTGGAACTAATGGCCTATAGGGTTGACCAGGTTCTCGAGTTTAATCTAGTTCCTACTGTTACAAGCCGGACAGTCAATGACTTTAGGGGAAGTTTACAAAGGCGTATTCAAAATTTTCAGGTTCCTTCTGGAAACTGGGAAAATAAAGTAAAGCCGGAGGAACTAACACGGGCAGCTGTTTTTGACTACCTCCTTGATGTTAGAGACAGACATCATGGAAATTTTTTGATAGATTCTGATACTGGCAAACTGTGGCTTATTGACCACGATTTTTATATGTTTGAAGATAGGGGAGAGGATGTTCGGACATATATAGTTAAAAAAGCACAAGAAGTAGG
>CAZPLD010000047.1:0-4796 GCA_964587505.1 uncultured Candidatus Saccharibacteria bacterium
TTTTAACGAAGAAGTTGGCAAAGAGCGTACTCGCCATAGTTTAGGCGAGAGCGGCCAGCAAGTTATCATGCGCTTTCAACTGCCACAATTCATAGAGACCGAGATAAAAATAGTGGGGCCGTTCACGCTCCAGCAGTTTTTGTGGATTGCGGGCGGAACTGCTTTTGTATTCTTGCTTTATATGCTGGTGAAGGGCGTTCTGTTTTTTATTTTTGCGATACCTATCGCCGGAATTTTCCTCGCTTTGGCTTTTCTAAAGATAGACGGCGTTCCTCTCATTGTCTACGCCAGCTACAGTTTGTCTTATTTCACAAATCCTAAGAAATACATTTTCAAAAAAGATACCGACGACCAACAACTAACGACTTACGACTATAAGAAATAATGGCCATAGAATCTACAAAAAAACTGGTTGAAATAGCAAACATCATCGACAATATCGTTTTACTGAAGAACGGCTCTTTGAGAGCCGTGATTGAGGTTTCGGCAATTAATTTTGAGCTCCGGTCAGAGGGAGAACAGATCGCTATCCTCCAGAATTTCCAACGTTTTGTGAATTCAATAGATTTTCCGCTTCAGATAGTGGTCAGTTCAAGAAAATTAAACATAGACGCATATCTTAAGCTGATCGACGAGTCTGCAAACGCACTGACCAACGAGCTTCTAAAAATACAGGCCACCGAATATTCCAAATTTGTAGGAGAACTTTCAGACCTCTCCAACATCATGTCCAAGAAATTCTACATTGTTGTGCCTTTCTATGTTTTTGAGGCGCCGACAAAGTCGGGAATAACACAAAGTTTTAAAAGCATATTTAAACCATCGGCGGTTGTAAAAGAACTCACGCCTGAACAGTTGGAAACATATAAAAGCCAGCTCCTTCAAAGAACCGAGCTTATCTTTGACGGCTTGGTCGGGCTAGGCCTTAAAGCCAAAACGCTTGAGAGAGACGATTTGATAAATCTTTTTTACGGACTATATAACCCCGGAAGTAAATTAGTTCAACAACAATGAACGGACAATCTAAAAATATAGACGAATTGTTCGCCCCCTCGGCTTTTAGTGTTTCGCCGAACTATTTCCAGATAGGCGATAAATACGCGCGCACGATATTCCTTGCGACTTACCCGCGCTATCTCCAGACCAACTGGTTCTCTCCGGTAATTAACCTCGACCGGGTATTAGATATCTCGATCTTTATATTACCCAAAAATACGGCAACGGTTCTGAAACAACTAAGAGACCAGCTTGCCCGGCTTCAATCGCAAGCCATGGAAGAGTCCTCAAAAGGCAAGGTTCGCGACCCGGTACTTGAAACGGGTATTCAGGACATTGAAGCGCTTAGGGACAAGCTTCAGCAAGGGACAGACAAGTTTTTTGAACTTGGAGTTTATATAACTATTTACGAAAACAGCCTGAAAGAGCTGGATGAAACCGAAAATAAAATAAAGGGTCTTTTAGAATACCAGTTGGTTTTTCCCAAACCTGCTATTTTCAGGATGAACGACGGTTTCAACTCAACCTTGCCCATCAACGACGACCGGCTCAATGTCCACACTTCTTTAAACACAGAACCGCTTTCTTCCTTGTTCCCGTTCGTTTCCTTCGACCTGACCTCCGATTCCGGAATCCTCTACGGCATAAACACCCACAATAACTCTTTAGTGCTTTTTGACCGGTTCAATCTGGAAAATGCAAACGCCGTGGTCTTCGGTAAATCGGGCGGAGGCAAAAGCTATACCGTAAAATTAGAGATATTGAGAAGCTTACTTTTTGGAACCCAAGTCCTGATAATAGATCCTGAAAATGAATATAAATATCTCTCGGACACAATCGGAGGTTCCTCAATAAAGATCTCCATCAATTCCGACCAGCATATCAACCCATTCGATCTGCCGGTTCCCAAGCCGGATGAATCGTCGGCTGATGTCTTTAAGTCCCATATTCTTGATCTGACCGGTCTTTTACGGCTTATTCTCGGTGAACTGACTCCCGAAGAAGCGGCTATACTGGACGAGGCGCTTATACAGACATATGCCATCAAAGACATCACCCCGGAGTCAGATTACTCCAAGGCCTCGCCTCCCTTGCTTTCCGACCTTCAAAGCATACTCGAAGGACTGACTGGAGCGGAATCAATGGCAATAAGGTTAAGAAAATACACCCAGGGAACATTCGCCGGATTTTTGAATAAGCCAACCAATGTTTCTTTGGATAACCAGCTCATTGCGTTCAGTATCCGGGAAATGGAAGAAGAGTTAAGGCCGATCGCCATGTATCTTATCTTGAATTACATGTGGGTAACGATAAGAAGAACTCTGAAGAAACGCATCCTCGTCGTTGATGAAGCCTGGTGGCTTATGAAGTATGAGTTGGGAGCCAATTTTCTTTCTAATATCGCAAAGCGTGCGAGAAAATACTACGCCGGACTCACAACTATATCTCAAGATATTCCTGACTTTCTAGCATCGCCCCAAGGAAAAACAATTTTAAGCAACTCTTCTATTCAGGTTCTTATGAAACAGTCTCCATCCTCTATTGATGTCGTCAAAAATACGTTCAATCTTACCGATGCGGAAAAATACTACCTGCTGGAAGCACGCGTAGGCTTTGGTTTGTTTTTCCTCGGACAAAACCATATCGGCATCAGAGTCGTTGCTTCTTATGCAGAAGACCAGATAATTACCTCCGACCCGAGGCAGATACTTGAAATAGAAAAAGCTAAGGAAGAATGGGCAAAACTTAGAGGTTAGAAAATAGAGAGTAGAAAGTAGAATAAGACATGGCAACGCAAGAAGAACAATTTCAAGAACAACTTGAATCAGATAGAGCTCTCTCTCAAGCTGAAGCAGAAAAAGATGAGGAAGAGAAAGAAAATCAGCCAGAAACGCCGGCAAGAATGGGGACGATGTTTTTTGCAATTTTGCTTCTTCTTTGTATCGTGGCTGACTTTATAGACATAATAACGATAGGAACAATAGGTTGGCTGGTGGGACTCTTTGTTGACGCTATTTTGCTTCTTTCCGCCGGACTTTCGAAGGCGGGGAGAAAACAATTCAAGAGAATACTTATCGGAGTAATTGGAGAAACATTACCCATTCCCTTTTTGGCGATATTGCCGTTCAGGTCTTTCTTCTTGATCTGGTCTTTTGTAAAATCAAGATACGAACTGCCAATTCAACTTGGCCTGTCAGGACACGAACAAACCGAATTAGGAAAGTAACATGAACCAAAAATTTATAATTACATTAACTGTCATAGCCCTGTCTTTTACCGCTTTTTTGTCCGGCTATTTGATAAGCCAAAAGGATTTCCACAGAAACCCTGGCTCGATCTCCAGTGGGAACATTTTGGCTAAATTCAATGATAATAACTCCGGTTCCATCCCGCAGGCAGAGTCTTCCGGAACTTTAAGGATGTTGAGCCAAAGAAATGTTATTTCTCCAGTACTATCCAAAAACAAAGACGGCATTATTTATTACGAGAAAGATACCGGGCGAGTTTTTGAAACATTACTAAGAGATGTGCGGGAGAAGCTAATTTCTGATGCCGCTCTGCCCAATCTGATAAAAACCGTCTGGTCGCCGTCAAGAAAAGAAGTTGTATCTCTTTTCTATTTCCCGAAAGGAAATCACTACAAATATTTTGACTACAAAACAAAAGTCTCCGTTGATTTGGGAACG
This sequence comes from uncultured Candidatus Saccharibacteria bacterium, assembly GCA_964587505.1. Taxonomy (GTDB): domain Bacteria; phylum Patescibacteriota; class Minisyncoccia; order 2-02-FULL-40-12; family GWA2-44-9; genus 2-01-FULL-41-26. Next base: position 3,684 of record CAZPLD010000047.1, read on the forward strand.
GATATAAAATCGCTGGCTTTTTCTCCGGACGGAAGCCGCGTGGTTTATTTTGGGAAGAAAAACGGTTCACGGGGCATATTTATTTCACAACCCGACGGCAGTTCTTTCAAAAACATACTAACAAGCCGTTTGGAGAACGCCGAGGTCTATTGGTCTTCAGATGACTTGATATATTTTAAGACAGATAACGGGACTGGTTCCGAATTATATAGCTTATCCATGGCCGGAGAGATTAAAAAAATACTGGACTCAAAAGACGGACTTGAGGTCAGGTGGTCGGGTGACGGCTCTCGATTATTGTTTTCACAAAAAACAGGATCCGGCCTTGGTTTATTCTATAAAGACCCTTCTTCTGAATCCGAAATATCTCTCAACACGTCTACCTCCGCATCAAAGTGCGACTGGAGTATAGATGTAAAAACCATAGTTTGCGGAGTACCCAGGTCAACAGCATCTGGAGACGAGATATATGAGATTGGTACTGACGGAACCAAAAAACTTCTTTCTTCTCCGACCTCAAGAATAAATACTGCCGAACTCTTCCTTTCCGGCCTGGATGATTATGTGGTTATTCTCAACAGCTTGGACAACAAATTGTATGTGCTGAAGAAGTAATCGCTCCACTCAGCACCTTATTTCAGCTCTTCGCTCAACCCATCCCCATTCTCGGCCTGTTGGATTACGACTTATTGTCTTCTTCGGACAAATAGTTAAATTATCCTCAATTTAGTTAACAAATATGGGTCCCGCTCTAAGAGTCGCTCCCATATTTGTTGAATAACGTAAATTATCGGCTAATTTAACTATTATGTTATCCTCGAAACCAATCGGCCTTAAATGGGGATGGATTTCGCTCAAGGTCTAAAAACATGTGTCTAAAGTAAAAGCGACCACCTCATTCCCGACTGATTCATCGTCCTGGATAAGTTTGTTTAATAAATAAGCCGCTAATCAAAAGAAATCTTAATATAGCGAAGCGCTCTTAAGATTTCTACAGTGATTAGCGGCTATTTATTCAAACTTAGGAAACAGATGAGAAGGCGGGATGGGGCGAGAGCGAATTTTAACTAACGATAAAGTTTATGGATAAGGTTTAATGACAATCCTTCTTTG
>CAZPLD010000048.1:0-4673 GCA_964587505.1 uncultured Candidatus Saccharibacteria bacterium
GGATGAATATCCCCCGACCTGGAGTGTATTGCCGGTCAGGAGATATGAGGCTGAAGCGGTGCCCTGGGCCTCAAACAATGTTTGAGGCGTGGCGGTGTTGATGCCGACTCGTCCCGAGTCGTCAAAGACAAAGCGAGTCGTGCCGTTGTCCTGCATGAGAAAGTCACCGGTTCCGTCCATGTTAAAGGTAAGATTATTATTGCCAAAGCCGATGGAAGTGCCCGTCTCGCCGGAAGCATCTAATCTCATTGAATTTACCAACTCATCAAAATCAATAGAGTTTGAATTCACTCCTCCGGCGGCAGTGTCATCTTGCTCCCAAGTCAGAATTCCACTTCCGTTGGTGGTGAGGACGTAGTTGTCGAAGGCGCCATCAGCCGAAGGCCAGGTATAGGTGACATGATTCAATGTAGTCGTTCCCGAGATGCTGGCCGCGCCTCCGACCTCAAAGTTGCCCGAGACGGAAGCATGATCAAAAGTCAAAGCAAAAGCCCCGCCGGTAATAGTAGTGTCAACATCTAAGACAAGGGCAGTTTGAAGCTCATCGAAGTTCAGAGAGTTAGAAGAAACGCCTCCACTACCGCAGGAAAATGTCTTATTAGTTTCATCCCACTTAAGTGATTGGGTTGTAGAGTCACAGTCAGTTAATCCCGCTCCGGCAAATTGACTGGCTGAAGCAATCCCGACCACCTCAAAAGCTGTTTCTGGAGCGGTGGTAAGAATGCCGACACGGTTATTAGCTGAATCAACAAAAAGAGTATTGGTATCAACCGTAAAATCAGTTCCAACCGTTAATGCCGTTCCGACTGTTAATGTTGTTCCTGTTGTTAGTGTCGTTCCAACGGTTAACGTCGTACCGATACTGCCCCCGCCTGAAACAGTTAAGGTTCCAGTTTTGACCGATTCATTGTCTGTATTTGTAGCTACAACTGTAATGCCGGTACCGCCACCGCTGCCAGAAAATACTAGAGGGGGTGGAATCTGATTAATTCTTACGGCAAGAGTTTCTATTTTCCTGTTTATGTCCTCTAGATAGTTTTGAACAGGAGAGGCTAGCTGTGATATCGGCGGCAAATAAGGTGGCAGCGCCGGAGAAAGAGGTGGGGGAATTATTTTCTTTTCTGACTTTTGTACAATTTCCGGCTCGACCGACTTTTCATTATTTTCTGAATCTGCTTTTTCCTCGGGATTTACGAGTTGGGGGTTCGGACCATTAAGCCGTTTAAATAAATTTTTAAAGAAATCGGTTACGCCAAGTTGCGCTAACTGCTGTGAGCCACTCTCATGATCGTCATAAATATTGGAAATTATTTTTTCAGATAAGGATTTGGATACTGATGCGCCCACCAAGATAAAGGTGCCGCTTGCTATAAAAATTAAAAAGACCGCTAATATAAGTTTGGCCCGATTAGCGGTCTTGGTGCGAGCTTTTGATAAATACTCACCGAGAATAGAACTTAAGTTAAAGTGTTTGTTAAAATTTGAAGTACTATTGGGAGTATAATCAACCTTCGGAGAAAATTTATTGGAGGACGACTTGGCCTCTTCAACAATCTCCGGTAAAAGAACTATTTTAGAAAGAACTGAAGTACTCTTAAGTCCCCCGTTTATTTTGTTCTGTCTTGCCTGTCTTCCGTATTCAACGAGAGAATCTCTTGTGGCATGCCATTTTTTATTTTCATAAATCGCCTGAATCTTGTTCTGTCGGGCAAGTCTTGCGATGTGATCCGTTGCATAACCGAACTCAACAGCTAAAACAGACGCGGGTAAATAAACTTTCCCGTCTTTAAGCAACGCACCAAAAGATTGAACCGTGTTACGGTTTTCTTGGGGACTATTTAATTGTTTCCGCGCTTGGCTCAATTTGCAAAGCACGGTAAGTACTTATCTCAACCCACACGACATTTCCTACAAATCCTTATGCAACAAGGATTTGTCGGGCCTTACCAACATTATAACACCCCACGCAGAAGCCCGACAAATCGGATATCAACAAGGGGATTTAACGGTAACCTTCAGTGTAAAAAATTAAGTGCCGACAAACCCTTAATCAATAAGGGTTTGTCGGCATCTCTACTGGTGAGTAATCCGACTAAATTAAGGATAAGGATTATGTACCTTTAGCAATGCTTAGGTAGTCAAAACACCACAAAATACCATTCTATTTGAAAATCAGCTTACAAAGGAGTATTTTTACCTAATGCTCAAGCTTTTAGATCAAATACTGGAAAATCCGGCTTATAAGGAGCCGGACAAAAAACTCATAGAGAGAGCTTTTGAATTTGCTAAGTCGGCTCATGCGGGGCAAAAACGTTTGTCAGGAGAAGAATATCTGTTTCACCCCCTTCATGTGGCCTATTTTTTGTCTGAACTGGGACTGGATGCCGCTACAATTGCCGCCGGAATCTTGCACGATACCATTGAAGACACTTTGATTACTTATAAAGATATAGAAAAAGAATTCGGCAAAGATATTGCTTTTCTTGTTGAGGGTGTGACCAAATTAAGCAAAATAGAATATGACGGCAATCCTAATGATAAAAAAAGTAACGCGGAGCACCTCAACTCTCTTAAAAAGATGTTCTTCGCCATGGCCGAAGATATCAGGGTAATTCTGATAAAGCTTGCCGATCGCTATCATAATATGGAGACATTGAAATATAAGGATACGGCCGGCCAAAGAAAAATTGCTCTCGAAACTCTGGAGATATATGCCCCTATCGCTGCCCGGCTGGGAATGGGGCGTTTGAAAGGCCAACTTGAAGACATGGCCTTCCCCTACGTCTATCCTCTTGAATACTCCCAGCTCATAAAAAAAGTAAAAGAAAAATACGCCGACCGAATAAAATACATAGATCGAACCAAGCCGATAATAAAAAAATGTCTTGCTGACGCTAATATTCCAATTCTGGAAATGAATTCCCGGGCCAAACATTATTACAGTTTGTACGGAAAGATGCTTCGCAAAGAAATGGATATAGATAAAATTTTTGATTTGGTAGCAATGCGCATTATAGTTCCAGACATCAAGTCATGCTACGAAGCCCTGGGAGTAATTCATAAATTTTACAAACCCCTCCCCGGCCTGATAAAGGACTACATCGCTCTGCCTAAACCGAATGGCTACCAGTCTCTCCACACAACTATTTTCTGCGAAAAGGGCAGGATAGTTGAAATACAAATAAGAACCGCGAATATGCATGAATACGCCGAAAACGGTATTGCCGCCCACTGGGCTTATAGTGAGGGGGGTAAGAAAAAAGGCATCGTGGCAAATGTTAAAGAAGTTGAGTGGGTCAACCAGCTTAAAAATTTTCTTAAGGAAGCTACTTCAAGCGAAGGTCTGTCAAATTTAAAAATAGATTTTTTCAAGCATAGGATATTTGCCTTCACGCCAAAAGGTGAGGTCAAAGATCTGCCTGACGGAGCTACGCCTATAGATTTTTCTTACGCTATTCATACCGACCTCGGCCATATGACGCGCGGCGCTAAGATTAACGGCAAGATAGTCCCCCTTCATCATGAACTTAAAAACGGAGACGTAGTTGAGATTATTAAAGGCAAAGACAAGAAACCTTCTTTTGACTGGCTGAAAATTGTTAAAACAGCCGAAGCAAGAAAAAAAATAAAATCATACTTTAATGAAGTCGAACAAAAAGAAAAACCTTTTGAACCGGCGATACTCAAAACAAAACAGACAAAAAAAGTTGAAATAGTTGTTCCCAAAGCAGGCGAACCGATAATTCAAGGACACAAAGGTCTTCTGTACAAACTCGCCAAGTGCTGCAATCCCACCACTGAACATAAAATTAAGGGCTACATGACCGTCAACCGAGGCGTCTCAATCCATACCGCCGACTGCTCTAACCTAAAAACAAAAAACGGACACGGTGTCCGTTTGTTAAATGCGTCGTGGTCTGACCGCAAGAAATAGTAAGAAATTATCTTGACTTTTAAGTCAAAACCTTTTAATATGGTGCCAGTTCTATTTTTTGGGAGTTAAAAAATGAAGAGTAGAATTAAGGCAGAACTAACGCAAGAATCGGAGTTTGCTCTTGTACCAACCATTAATAGCAGGTCGAAAGAAATTGAACAGAGATTAAATCGTATAAGCAGTGGCATGTCTTTTGGCCAATGGCTACGCTCATTAACCGCTGGTCAATTGATTGACGAATTTGAAAAAGAGATTCTTTCTAAATCAAATTCCACACCCTCAAAAGAAAGAATTTCTATGTTTCGACTGGAGATATCAAAAAGAATGACGCGCCTTGAGTAGGCGCTTTTATTTTTCAAATTTTCTTAGGACTAAAGTAGAACGAACTTGGCCCTTCGACGAGGCTCAGGGCAAAATCAATCTATGATTGATTTTGCGATTTTGTTGAGGTCTTCCAGGGTGGCGAATCTGATGATGATTTTGCCGCCCTTTTCGGCGCTTTGGATCAGAACAGGAGCGCTTAACGTTTCTCTAAGATTTTTTTCAAGTTCAATAAATTTACTGCTTTTTTTACCCTGAGCTTGCCGAAGGGTTTTGGGTTTAGCCGATGAAGCCATGCTTTCAACTTCCTTTGACGACACTCCGCCGCCTAAAATTTGATTGTAAACTTCCCTCTGTTTCTTTTCATCGCTGAAGGCTAAAAGTGCCTTGGCGTGGGCACGCGATAATTTCTCGGCTC
>CAZPLD010000049.1:0-4387 GCA_964587505.1 uncultured Candidatus Saccharibacteria bacterium
AAGGCCAGACTGGAATTCTAGATAATATCAAAACCATTAAAAACGACCACAAAAATTTGGAGGGCCGAGTTAGCAAAACAGAAATCAGGTTAGATGTTCTTGAGGCAAGATAAATCTTTCGGTATTATAGTTAACACTTAAACGGCTCACCATGTGAGCCGTTGATTTTTGGGCAAGAAAATGAGATTATTTTACGAACATGACCAAATACACCCTAAAATTCAGGGCCACAAATAAGAGTATTTTTCTTGATATAAAATCGGGAAAGAAAAGTGTTGAGACAAGAGCGGCGTCGGAAAGATACAGAGACATAAAGGCTGGAGATGTTGTTGTTTTGGTGTGCGGAAAAGAGAGGTTTGAAAAGAAAATAAAAAAAGCCAGAATATTTAAAAGCATCAAGGCTCTATTGAAGACATATCCGATAAAGAAAATCATGCCTCAATTTTCCACTGAAAAAGAAATTAGGGATTCCTATTACAGCTATCCGGGCTATAAAGAAAAAATCAAAAAATTCGGCCTTGTCGCCCTGGAGTTAAAATAATTTGACCCCCGCCTCAAATTGTAGTAAAGTATCGGCAGAGTTTTTGAAATCTAAAGAGGAATTTGCAATGGAAAATCAGTGGCCGGGGCCTGTTCTGAAACTGCGGACAGCGCATGAAACCGTCGGCTGGCTTGGAGATGGTCCGCATGGAGTTCTTATCATTAGCGAATGTGATAATCCGGAGTGCGGCTGTCATGAAGCTGTCAAAGACGCCAAAACTCGAGGAGTTCACTTTTTACATTTTCCGATTGAAAAGTAATCAAAAACCGACGATGTATAAGGTTTTAAAAGGTGGAAAGATTGTTGAAAGTTCCGTCCCTGGTAAATATGCCGGTTGGAAACGTGGAAAAATATTTGGAAGATTAGATTGTAAATCCGGGATGAGGATGAAAAAAGAAAACAGGGTTTTCTTTTTAACCTGGGAAGATGCGATTGCCGAAGGTTATCGGCCCTGCAAAAAGTGTAAGCCGACCCCAAATGACACCTATCCACAAGGATAGGTTTTTTTATTTGATTTTTTTGTAGAAAAATGAGATTATTTTACAAACATGACCAAATACACCCTAAAATTAAGAGCGATAAACAAGGGTATTTTTCTTGATATTAAGTCCGGGAAGAAAAGTGTTGAGACAAGAGCGGCGTCGGAAAGATACAGAGACATGAAGGCTGGGGATGTTGTTGTTTTAGTGTGCGGAAAAGAGAGATTCCAAAAGAAAGTCAAAAAGGCCAGAATATTCAAAAACATCAAAGCCCTACTGAAGACATATCCGATAAAGAAAATTATGCCCCATTTTTCTACCGAAAAAGAATTGCAAGATGCCTACTATAACTATCCCGGCTACAAAGAAAAAATTCAAAAACATGGCCTCATCGCCTTGGAGTTAAAATAACCATCATGCCGAAACTTCCGAAAAAACTTTTAAATTCTAAATACCGGAAAGAAATGTGGATGGGAGCAGGAGAGATATTGCATGCTTTAAAAAATGTTCTTCCCGTATCTTCCGTCCATGTTTTAGGCAGTTTCACGACCAAGAAAACACGGCCTGCAGATGTTGATTTTATCGTCTTTGTGAAAACAAAAGAAAAAGGCCAGAGGAAATGGGCTGTGGATTTTACAATAGCTCCTGATAATAAATATGGAAAATTCGTGCTCAAGGATGCTGATAAATGGGTCAAAGAAAAATACGGCCTCAAAAAATCAACTACGATAAAGTTAAAATAGCCGGTTTTTTATTTGACCTTCGGCTCAAATTGTTCTAAAGTATCGGCAGAGTTTTTTATTTGAAAAAAGAGTAGCCAGACATGGCTAAGGTGTGTGAGCTTCTTAACAAAGCAGGTAGGACTTTTTGGGTCACAATGACCGGATTTCTGAAAGACGGCTATCGAGATGACAGCGCGGACGATTATAGACAAGTTTCTCGTATCTCAGCGCTTCTTGTCGGTTCTCTTTGTCAAGACGGCCTTCACGCACCAGTTCTGGATATTGATTTTTCGGCCGAATTAATACCTTCGACTACGCCCGGGCATTTCCATCTTTATCTTGATAAAAAGATGTCTTGGGAAAAATACAGCCAGTTACTGGAAGCATTATATGAAGCCGGAGTTATCCAAAGGGGTTTTTATGAAATGTCTCTGGATAGGAAACAATCAATGGTTCTGCTACCTGGCAAGGATAGGAACAAATTAACTCCTGGTCCACGAGAAATTACATAGCCTCGCTCCACGCGAGGTTTTTTATTTGACCTCCGGCTCAAATTGTTCTAAAGTATCGGCAGAGTTTCTTTGAAATCTGAAAAGGTAGTAGTGTCATGATTAAGAGTATTTTCACGGTGCTTATTCTGTTTTTAACTTTCACAACAGCTCACGCCCAGTTGCCGATTATGCCAAAACCGGAACTGCCTGAAGGTTACACAAGCTGGCCATCAGAAACTAGTAAACTGACGATAAGGCCGGGTCTTGAAGCTGAAAAAGAAGTACGATTTAGACAGTCACCAAAAGTACTGCTAGTAATCTCCAAAATTAATTCTGAAATTGTGTACGTCATGCTCCTTGAAACAGCAAATGATTATCCGGTAAGGGTTACAGTATATTGGCTGACGGTAAAAGGTTATGTTAAGTTGAGCGGAGATGAAAAACAAACATTGGTTATTAAAGACCAGATTAGTGAGGCTTGGCAAATTTGGGAGAAATATGTGAGAGAGAAATTCGAAATTAACGATCAAGAGATGGCACAACTGGACGAATACTTGGGATTATAAAGCCGTTAGAACGGCTTTTTTATTTGACCCACTCCTTAAATTGTCGTAGAGTATCGGCAGAGTTTATCGGAACATTAAAAAGAGGCAGGGTCATGGACTTGAAGCGTTATGAGTTACAGTTTTCAATAAAAGACGGAGAAGATGGGGAAATAAGCGAAGTGGTAGAGAGAGTAGAGATTTGGGGTATAGATATATTGGGAGCAGTCCGGAATGCAAATTCTGTTCTGGACAAAAAAGAAAATCCCCACTACGTTCCTTACATGCCCGAGCTGACCAACTCCTCGGGAAAAACTGTCGCAACAACCAACTTAGAACCTCCTGACAACCGCCGGATTACATACATTGCGGGTTCCGAGGTTAATTCTCCGGAGCCGTGGATTTCGTTGAATAAGATAGTTGCCGCTACGATTAAAAACCGCCAGCAAGAATGGTTGAGGCGTTTTGATAAAGAAGTGAGAATGCAGAGCGACCACGTGTATGACCTACGCTTTTTGGCAATATGCAGAGATATCGTAAAGAAAATAAACGATGATCCTTCCTATGAACCACCGACTTATGAGGAAGTGATGGGAAGAGCTCCCTGGGGGCCGTAATTATACGGCCTTTTTTGTTTAATAAAAAATTTGTTAAATTTCTATGAGATTCAATCCGCCACGCTTGTCGATCTCAAGAACTTTGTATCCAGCTTGCCCTGAGTTGGTCGAAGGGCCGGAATCAACGACAACATGGTCGCTGTCGCGGAACCAAGCGGCTTTTTTAATCTTACTGGAGAATTTCATTATCATTTCTTTGTCTCCGGCCTTATGGTACGGCTGATAATCTGTATCTGAAATCCATATCACCCAGAGTTCGCTTTCGTTCCACCAGGCAAGTTTTTTACTATCCGGCGAAACCGCAAATCCGGCCACAAGATAGGCAAGCCGTTCGGTCTCTCCGTTGTCCATATTTTTGAACAGCACGCCGTTCTTAATATAAAAAGGCTCCACGGAAACGGGAGAAGGAGTCGGGGTTTTAGAAGGCGACGGTTTCGGCGTCGGTTTGACCGAAGGAGAAGGGGTCGGTGTCGGTTTGGGGGTGGGATAGAGAATGTCTTTTATTTCTACCCTAAGATTTTCTTTAGCTTCCCCAGATGCCGGTAAAAGAAGTATTCTGGAATAATCATTTACCAGCCCTTCTTCCACGACCACTTTTTTCTGCCACGAACTAAAATCATCCCTTTCCAGTCGAACTGTGTATTGTTTCGGTAAAAGCCCGCTTATCGTATATGAATTTCCGAAAAAAGATGTGGAATTCAAAAATTTACCGTCTAGATAGACCTTCGCGTCTTCATTTACCTTTACATATATTGAACCAGTCCGGAAAAATTCAGCTTCCGAAAAACTATACTTATACCCTTGAGCATAGAGAATTACCACATAGCTTAATAAAGCAAAAATGGCTACCGCCGAGTAAAATAGAATCCTTTTGGTTCGTTTGGTCATATCTTGTTGTGAGTTAGAATCTAATAAATTTGATTTTATCATAAAATAGGTTTAGATTAAAGGGCGATGAAAAAGATTGGAATTGATTTAGGAACAACAAATACGGT
>CAZPLD010000050.1:0-4244 GCA_964587505.1 uncultured Candidatus Saccharibacteria bacterium
TTTGCTCGGAGAAGGTTCACGGTGCTTTAGCCCGGGAATCTCTGTAGGATTTAGAATTTCCGCCGCTCTGATTAAGACGGCGGATGGGTTACCTTCTTTTTCGGTGACAATATTCAAACAATGGTACATGCCGTAGATCATATATACGTAGGAATAGCCCGGCGGACCGAACATCACTTTTGTTCTTTCAGTTAAACCTTTGGAAGCATGGCATGCTAAATCTTTTTTTCCACAATACGCTTCGGTTTCGATTATTCGGGCTTTGATAACTTTATTCTTAATTTTTCTAACTAAACACTTGCCCAAAAGTTCTTGGGCAACTTTCACTGTCGGCCTGTTAAAAAATTTTCTACCAAGTCTTTTCATGTGGTTTATTTTTAGGTACTATTAGGACATGACTACAAACGAATACGATAAGTTGCCCATTGAGGCAGTAAGAAAGGTCGCCCCTTCGGTCGTCAGTGTTGTTATATCAAAATTCCTTCCAAAGATTAAGGGGGTCTATGGCATGCCCGGTACTCCTTTTTCAAATCCGTTCTTATTTGGAGAGGTTGAGGACGGCCAAAAAGAAAAGATAAGCGTGGGCGGTGGCTCCGGATTTATCGTTCATCCAGACGGCCTGATACTCACCAACAAACATGTCGTTTTTGACCAGGAAGCCGAATACACAGTTATAACCACCGACCTTCAGGAATACCCCGCAAAAGTCCTTTCCCGTGACCCAATCAACGACATCGCAGTTTTGAAAATCAATGCCAAGGGTTTACCGGCCGTCCGTCTGGGAAATTCGGGAAAGCTTGAATTAGGACAAACAGTACTCGCAATCGGCAATGCCTTGGGTATGTTCTCCAATACCGTTTCAAGAGGAATAATTTCCGGTTTATCAAGAAGTATCTCTGCCGCCTTGGGAACCGAGGGAGAGATGGAACACCTGCGAGGCGTCCTTCAAACAGACGTGGCTATTAACCAAGGCAATTCGGGCGGTCCGCTGATAAGCCTTGATGGGGAAGTTGTCGGCATCAATACCGCTATTATTTTTGGCGCCCAAAATATTGGCTTTTCAATTCCTATAAACTGGGCAAAGCAAGACCTTGAAGATATAATAAAATATGGAAGAATTGTTAAGCCATATTTGGGTCTTCAATATGTAAAATTGGATAAGAAACTTCAGAAGCAATATTCCTTGCCGGTTGATTACGGGGCTTTGGTGGTCCGCGATCATCGGCCGGATTCTGTGGCCATAGTTCCCAACTCCCCCGCCGCACGGGCCGGAATTAAAGAAAACGACATAATCTTGGAGTTAAACGGGGAAAAAGTATCAGACGAGCTTCAGGATATGCTCCAAAAATACGAGGTTAAAACCGAAATTGAACTTACAGTCTTAAGAAAAGACGAGCAAATGAAGGTGAAAGTGAAATTGGAGGAAAGAAAGTAATCGTTCAACCCCATTCCCATTCTCGGCCTATTGGTTACGTCCTCCGGATCTCCTGCGGACAAATGCTTAAATTAATTTTCAATTTGCTTAACAAATTTAAGCAACCCGTTCCTCCCTTCGGGATTTTCCGGCCTAAATTTGTTTAAAAAGCAAATTATCGGTTAATTTAAGCATTGTGTTCTCCGCAGGAACCAAACGGCCTTAAATGGGGATGGGGTCTCACCTTTCGGTGTTGAGAGCGGGTCTGAAAAATGCAATAAGGCCTCGCTCTTTTTTAATCTTGCAGGTTTCCTCGTTCGTCATAAGTGAGAAAATCAAGCAAGGCCTTTCGCTAATGATTGTGTCGTGAAAACTTTTACCCTTTCACCTAGAATTGACGAGTATTTATTATATGTGTATCTTATTAATTAGACTAGTTAATTAGGGGTAAAAAATGACTTCAAGAAAAATACTACTTCTTAGTGTTTTGCTTGTAGTAACAAGTTTAATAGCACGAGAACTGCGTATTGGTCTTGGAGGGTCAAGCATTAATTTCGTTGACATAGTTTCCTTGGTCGTCATACTCTTGGGATTTGTGTTCGCTATATTCCGTAAGACCCTGACGAAGTTTATCCAGAACCAGGTCAAAGTGTCCAGATAACTGGACTTTTTTATTTCAAAATAATGGTTTGAATCTCTATTGCCAAGTGTAAACTGTAATCTAAGCAACCGGCGGAGGGTGTGTGCCTTTTTAAAATTTAGCAAATATTTTTAAAAGGTACACCCCGCAGTCATGCATAGAGGTTGTGTGAACTATTCGGGTGGTCTTCATCATTTTCAAAAAAGAATGTAGGATTAAAATATGGAATACGCAAATAATCCAAAGGCGGGGTTTGATTATGAGATTTTAGAAACTCTTGAGGCAGGAATTGTGTTGAAGGGATATGAAGTTAAATCGATTAAAACCGGTAAGGTTTCCATAAAAGGTTCCTACGTGAAAATACTTAACGGAGAGCCGTTTTTGGTCGGCGCCACTATTTCCCCCTATCAAATTGCAAATACCCCTGACGACTATGACCCACAAAGCTCCCGGAAACTTTTGCTTTCCAAAAAACAAATCTCGGTTTTAGTCGGGACTTCCCAAGCCCATGGATTAACTCTTGTGCCCCTGAAGCTTTACGACAAAAAAGGGCGGGTAAAACTTCTCATCGGCATCGCCCGGGGCAAAAAGAAATACGATAAACGGGAAACCATCAAGAAAAAAGATGTCGCCAGGGCAAAGCAAAGAGGACTTGAGGAATAGTAACTTTTGTGGTATACTATTTACATGGGGATGATCGGCTTCGACGAGATTTATGAACCGATCGGATGCTTGGGGTGGATGGCCGTTAACCACCGAAAAAATTCGACCAACTTAATAGGTGCAAAAACGCAACCTAATTACGCTTTCGCCTAATATTATTTAGGTAAGCCATCCCGCTCCGACGCCTACTAGGAGATTACGGGGTGTTATATCGCAGGCTGGACAGCGATTCATTTTTTTCCTGTTTCGCTGTTGAGAATATGGAAAAATAGTTTGAAGTTATTTTGTTGATTTTTTAGCTTCAGACGAAATACCAAATCAACTATCTAAGTAGATATTCTTCGGACCAAATCCCGGACGGGGGTTCAATTCCCCCCATCTCCACTTGTTTTGTTAAGTTCGAACTGCTGATTTTTCGCCATTACTTAACACCAAAAACCACTCTTTTGAGTGGTTTTTGGTTGAGAGTTGGGGTGAGTTGAACAAGCTTGACAATTTGACAAATATGTATAAAATAGGCACAGAACTTATCCAATACAGTAGAGGAGCCAACCATGAGCTATCGCTTTATTTCTATGACCGCATGTCCTGAAAATAACTTTTATTCAATCATCGCTCTTGAAAGGGTTCCTAGTTTTTTTGCGACTCTTTTCGGTTCTATTTCGAAAATTAAACGTTTTAGAGGTAACTGTACTGTATGGCATGATATCGAAACTGGTCGTCGTGCCGGAGAGACAGGAAATATTCTCCATGACTTTGTCGTGGGTTCAACATTGATGGAAAGTTGTCTATTCAAGATTTGGAACAGAGAACGAAAAGTAGCGGCCTAATATCAGGCCGTTTTTGTTTTTTAAAGTTACATAAAAATTTTATTGTACACCTCAAAAATCAATCTCTGATTTTTGAAAAACTCCTGATTTATGCTATGTTTTATATATTCGAACATTGTTTCCCTAACTCCACCAATTAAAACACCCCTCATGGGGGTGTTTTAATTTCTTTGACAAACTCCCTATTTAACATATGATTTGTCTAATCCGTCAGCTCTTTGAGGAACTACGTGGCTAATATCATATATCCCTACCTGCCTGAAGGCAGAACTATAGAATATGTACCCGAAAGCAATCATTTTATGGCTTTCGCCAGACATCTGGCTGAATTTGAATCGCTGGACAAAACAATGCCCAGTGCGGCGATCATAGTAAAAAACGGGGAAATAATCGGCGGAGGCGCCAATGGAAGCGACTATCACGAAAGGCGCGGTTGTGAAAGAGTCCGTCTTGGATTCAGAACCGGCGAAGGATACGAGTTTTGTGAAGGATGTCACCCCAAGAACCACAGCGAATCCAAAGCTGTTCAGGATGCCCGAAACAACGAGAACCAGACCCAGGATGCGTATTTATATCTTTGGGGACACTGGTGGTGCTGTAAATGGTGTTGGAATACGATGATAAAAGCCGGTATCAAGAAAGTTATCTTGATGGATAAAAGTGAGATTTTTTTCAACAAAGAACATCCCGACAATAT
>CAZPLD010000051.1:0-4185 GCA_964587505.1 uncultured Candidatus Saccharibacteria bacterium
TTAGAAATTAAGCTTTAGGAACATCTGTTTGGACACCAAGAGCACTCAAGGTCGCCTTCCCAAGCGGTGTCTGCGCTAATGCTTCAATCATCGCAGATAACTCTGTTCCACCTTTGGACGAAAACAGATCCATGACATTCTTCACGCCCGCAGTCGGATTGCCGGAATTGGCAATGACCTTGACATCGGCCTTTTGCAGGGCTTCGGCCTGTTTGCCACCGACCACAAGGTATGCCTTGATGGACTCAATCATCGCAAGGTACTGCTGATATCCAGCATTGTTGCCAATCTCCTGCGCAAGAGTGATCTGGGCCTGAACCGGCGCCAACTGCATTGCTTTCTCGGCAGCAGCTTTTGCTTCGCCAAGTACCTGGACGCCAGTAGCTTCTTTGCGCTTAGCCTCCAAGTCGCCGTCTGCTTTGATAATGGTGGTCTGTTTGCCCTGCTCGGCGGTCACGATTTGCTGTTCTTTGGTAATCTCTGCCATCTTAACCTGCTGAACGCGCTTCACTTCCATGTCACGTTCTTGAGTCACTTTCTGCTGTGTCAAAACTTCTTGGCGGGATTGTTCTTGAGCAACTCCCACAGCTTTATCTTTCTCGGCAGTTCGCCTGGCAACAGCTTCTAAGGATTCCTGGGTTCGTACATCAACGGCTTGCTTCGCTTCAATCTCCGCCGTTTCGGCAGATTTCATGTTTTTAGCAACTTCTGTTCGACTCTCCATCTCGATGTGCGAGGTCTTCTTCGCCATTATATTGGAAATAACCTTGCTGCCGTGGCCATCACGGATATCCATCAATTCCATGGACTTGACCGGTTCAGTACCCCATTCCGAGAGCTGTTCACGTACCTCGTTAGTGAATTGCTCGCCAAATTGCGCACGCTCAAGCATGATTGTATCAATAAGTGCCGAGGCAAGAACCTTACGGACTGCACCCTGGACAATCTGCTGGAGTTGCGCTTTCAATTCTTCAATGCTGGAGACACGCTGGGCGGCAGTCGCCGTATTGTTGATCCGAAAAAAGGCAACGACATCAACCATAAATGGTACACGGTCTTTGTCGTAGGCTTCGTATCCTTGAAGTGACAAATCAAAGTTGCTTACTGGCAACGCAATGACTGTGATACCGAAATAGGGCACCCAGCTTGGCCATCGATAGTAGACGTTGCCGGCACTTTGGCCGGTACCATACGGCGATGTCTTCCGCCTGCTCTGCACAATATGCACCATGTTGGTGCTTACCACCCGACGAAACATAACAGAAACCATAATAGTTGCCACCACAAGAATAGCGAGAGAAGCCAACAGTAGAATTGACGTAATGCTAAGCATGTATCCCTTCTCCTTCTGCTACTTTTGGACATTTCGGCCCGTGGCAGTAGCCGCCAAAGTTGTTTACGAACTAACTACCGGCCAAGATATTAACACAACTTTATTTTAAAGTCAATAGTTTTTAGTGATAAGCCGTTTAATACATCTAAAGAGCGAACGCCTTATTCCAAAGAAGAACGTTCGGAGGCGGGTAGCCGAGATAGAGCAAAAAACCCAACAGGGTTTTTATGTGGTCTGATTTGGGATGAGGCGTTCGCGAATTATAATTCAAAACTCTCCCCTTGCGAGGGTACAACTGCGTCGATTTTGAGATCAGTTTTGGCTTTTTCCGCCAAAATCGTGGAGGAGTCCTCTTCGCCCTGAACCACAAAAACTTTCTTGAGATTCCCGCCCGAGCCGGCGCTTGCTATCCATTTAAGTAGCATGGCTTGGTCGGCATGGGCCGAATACCCGCCGATGGCATATATTTTGCAATTCACAACAACTTTCTCACCGAATATTTTAACCTCTCTCTCGCCGTCCAGTATCCTGCGCCCCAATGAACCCACAACCTGATATCCGATAAATAAAATAGCTGAATTGGGATCCGGCAGATATCTCATTTCATGATGAAGAATTCTTCCTCCTGTAGACATACCTGAACCGGCAATGATTATTTTTGGTCCCTTAACATTATTGATAGATTTTGATTCGTCAACGGTTCTTGTGAATGTCAAACCCGGGAAATTAAATATATCATCTCCTGAATCAATAACATGGTGGGCAGTTTTGTTAAAATAACTTGGATATTTCCTGTAGACCTCCGTAAGATTTGTTGCCAAGGGAGAATCCACAAACATCGGCACCCGCGGTATCTGGTTGTGATTTACAAGCTGATTCAGCTCGTACAGAAGCTCCTGTGTTCTTTCCATGGCAAAAGAAGGTATCATCAAGGTGCCTTCTTTAGTTAAGGTTTCCTTAATGACATTAACCAACATCAATTTTCTGGCCGCGCGGTCTTCGTGAATTCTGGAACCATAAGCGGATTCCACAACGGTATAGTCAGCATCTTTGGGAAAAAAAGGCGGCTGGAGCAAAGGGGTCGGCGGATTGCCAAGATCGCCGGTAAAATAGATCTTCTTATCGTCAAAATCTATCTCTACTATCGTGGAGCCGAGAATATGGCCCGCGTCATGGAGTACCGCTTTTATCCCGTCCCCCAAACCTATCGGCACTTCATAGTCAAAACCTTCCGCCAGTTCCAGAACGCCTTCTAAGTCCTTAAGTTCAAATATTGGTTCCCGGCCTTCTCTTTTGGCCTCCTCGGTTATTATATTCAAATTATCGGGCAAAGCTTTGCTGGCCAGATCTATGGTCGGTCTGGAGGCTATTATCCTTCCCCGAAAACCCTCTTTAAATAATTTGGGGAGGCGGCCAATGTGATCGGTGTGGCTGTGGGTTACGAATACAAAATCTATTTCAGACGGATTGTAGGCAAATTTTTCGTAATTCATGTCCTCCGAGTATTTGGAGCCCTGGTTCAAACCGCAATCGACAAGAATTTTAATATCGCCGCCATCAAGCAGGTAATTCGCCCCGGTAACTGTTTTTGCTCCTCCGTAGAAAAATAACTTCATTGAAATAAAGAAATAAAGAGACAAGTCATATAGTATTTTTACTAAATTGCTTGTTCCCGTATTTCTATATTACTAAGGATATCAAATATCCGATTATTGACATCGTCGCAATCGGGGGCAAAGCGGCCATGGGTTTTCTTTCCCGCTGATTCACAAAAATAAGATGGGTAACAAATAATCCTGCCAAAGAAAATGCGGCTACGGTTATCGCACCGTTAAGAGAGTACCTGACAACCGAACTTGCCAGAACAACCGGCAGACCGATATCGCCCGAACCCAATATCATGAACTGGCCACTTTGTCCGACTTGAGTTTGGGCTTCTTTTTTGTGGAAAAAGAACCCGCTCATCCGCGAAGGAATTATGAAGCCAAACGTGGCTCCCGACTCCATCATTGCCTTTGCCATTTTGACCATATGCTTGGTTACATAAACAGAAATTATATCGTAAAAAGATAAAATAACCATTATTATAACCGCAGTCCAGGGAGAAATAGACAAACCTAGCAAAAATCCAACACCGGCTACACCAAAAACTATTCCGATATTATGAACAAGAACGTTTCTAATAAATAAAAAGGGGGCCACGACCAAAAACGTAGTCCAAATATCCCAGGGCGGGCTTAACAACGCGCTTGCAACCATACTGGTGCCGGAAAAAACTATCAAGACCAGAAATAATTTAAAAGAAAAATGGACCACTTTTTGATATCTCGAAAAAAATAAAAAAAATAACGCCAGCACCGCAAAGAAAATAGCGTCACCCCAACCAAATCTGACTTCCGGAATAATTACCGGTACAGACGAGGCAACACTCCGGTAAGCCGAAAAAATGCCTATCATTAGGGTCACGCCAAATAATACTGCCTCTTTAAAAAATAAGCTTAAATTAATTTTCATTTAAACCATGGTTTAGAGGGGTATTGTTGAGTTATGTATCTATATCCTTTGCCATTTGGAACTTCGGTATTATTCTCTTTTATCCAACCGTCGATCAAATATCTTTCCGTGGTAGAGATAGTTTTAACTTGAGCGCTTTGGGAGTCCAAAATAACCAAGTCCGAATTAAAATTTTTCAGAGCTATAAAAATTAAACCAACAAAGAAAAGCCCCAGCAAAGATATATAAAAAGCGCCTAACCGCGACTCAACTTGTATTGTCAGTGGGTTTCCGGTCATCTTACTATTTATAGTGAGGACATTCGGCTAAGCTCAGTCGAAGCCTTTACCGAACTATTA
>CAZPLD010000052.1:0-3990 GCA_964587505.1 uncultured Candidatus Saccharibacteria bacterium
CCAGTCGGGTCTTGAACTTGGCTTCGGTCTCACTCCTCTTTCCTTGTTCTGTATGGTGGAATTCTCTAATAAGGACGGCATCACGGTTGAGATGTATCCGATGGAATACCTGATTAACTATAAGTGCCGCAGTCCTTTCTACAAGGACAAGAATGAACTTCTGGTCAGGCCCAAGCCGGGTTCCAGAGAATATGATTTCGGTTTTGACTCTCCGCTGATCAAACAGTGGGAAGATGAAGTCGATGCTAAGCATATGGACATTCTTCCAAAGCCAAAGCGTTAATTCAGGTCTAAAATAAAACACCGAGCATGTTGCTCGGTTTTTAATTTGATTAAATAGTCCAGGTATATTAATATGAGTCAGGTTCTTTGAAAGGAGTGAAAATTATGTCGAAATGGCAATTCTTTGAGCTCGATAAAAACGATGAGGTTATCCCTTTTAAAAGTACTTTTGAAAAATTAGAAGCTGAGGACGCATTGAGCGTTGCGATGGAATCGAAAGTGCCAAATCCAAAATTTTCCGGGTATTATGTCAATTGTGCCTGTATTCTTGTTAGTAAAAAAGACGGATCTTTTACCTTGACTGAGAAGATTTACAGAGTTTCCGGCGGTAATCTTGAGTATGGATTGTGCCAAGCTCTTCACGGCGAGGAATCATTGGTTAGTGCTTTAAGTTCAAGAATGGATACTTCGGCAATTGATAGGAATAAATATAGAGTCATTGTTGCGTTCTCATCAAAATTCGAAACCGGAAGAGTTCCTACTTGTTGCGGGAATTGCCGGGATATCATGAGGGATTATTTTCCTTCGGAAACCATGATCTTTGGTGGACATCCGCGGGGAGGTAGGGTAATTGTTGCCCGTTTAAAAAATCTTCTCTTTAATGATTACAAGGTGTTAAATAAAGTTGATTCTGGTTTTCTCAATTATACCGAGCGTCAAATCGCTAAGTGCTTGAATCTGGAAAACAATATTTATTTTCCGGGAGTACCAGAACCGGGGCGTCGTTACATTGCTATAATCAAGGGAGAGAAAACTTACTTTGGGGCGCATGATGTAATGTGCGATTATCATCCTATATATGCGGTTCGCGATGCTGTCAGACAGGCCAGGCGTGATAACAATCCGCACTTTTCATATGTGGTAGTTGCATCGCAAGGCGTTGTTCCCGACGTCATGTATAAAGACAGACAGCACCTTTTGGAGTTAAATTTTCAACAAGAGTGTGTGACTGGAAAAACTTCAGATCCGCTGGTATATCTTATGACCTATGAGGTGGAATCCGGAAATCCTAAGATCAAAACTATTCGGGCCACTAACGTCAAAAAATGGCTGCCCTACGCGTTCTCACCAGCGAACTTTGGAAATGAATTCATTGAACATGCAAAAACAGAGTTTAAAAAACTTCACTAAAATGTGAAGTTTTTAATTTCGATAATTTTATAAATTAGAGTTTAGGATTTTAAAATATATCTATTTTTAATTTTCTGGTTTTTTCTTTGGAATGTTCTATTTGTTTTAATAAGACTTCAACATCCTCAACTTTGTAGAGGCGATAGTTATTCACAGGGTTGCGGTAGGCAACAAGCTTACCGGCATGGTCCCAGTTGCGAACCGTCAAGGGGGTTACCCCAAGCAGTCGGGCGACGTCATTTACGGTTAGAAATTTCTTTGGCATATGATGTAAAAAATTAAAGTGAAAAATTTAATACAGCAAGTTTAATAAAAGTATACCCTAACCATTTAAATCTTTTATTAAACTTATCATATCAATGTTTATAGGTGTTTATATATTAATTTTACTTTTATGTTCAAACAAGGTCAATGTTGATAATTACAATGGGGGTCTTTGTAAAAACAAAGACCCCCATTGTAATATGTAGTCGAAGTATAGAAATTTCCTTTAGTTATCAACACTTTTTCAACTCCTGATGCTATAATTTAGGTATCGGAAACGAAGGAATCTTAGCTGGATCTGAAAGGGGTACAGTAATCTATCCGATACGATATCGGATGCAGCATTTTTTTGTTGTAAATTAACAAAAATACATCCGTAATGCACATCCAAAAATTAAGAAAAAGAGAATGCATAGTTGTGAGATAAAAAACGGCCCAGCCCCACTCGAAAGAGAGGGGCTGGGGGAATGCACACCCGAAGCTCGTAAAATTTACGGGCTTTAGGTTTTTTTAATATATCAAAAAATTGACAGATTTTCAAGACAAAAATCAACACTGGATCTCGATACTTGAAGCATCAAAATTGTGTGCCTACTCGCAGGAATATTTGAGCTTGCTTGCAAGACGCGGAAAAATATTTTCCAAAAAAATTGGAAGAAATTGGTATACCACCAGAGAAGCGGTAGATGATTATTTAAAAACACAAAGCGTTTTTATCTCTTTGCCCAAAAATGTTTTTGGAAAACTGACAGCTTCTCTTACTCCCGAGGAACCGGAAGAAGCAGCGGATCATGAAGGGCACTCAAGAATATTTGAAGAATTTGAAAGGTTAAATCCGCAGATATCTTTCGGAGCTGGAAAAGAAATTAGACCGCAAAGTCCGGTTATAACTCAACCGGGTAGTAGAACTTCCGGAAGCGGCGAAGCCGCTCTGAAAAAAACACCGGAAGTTTCACTACCCGGTCAACCGGAAGAAAATGTTTTAAAAAAACTCGACACTCTTTCGGAGTCATTGGGTAATTTTGCCGAAAGGGTCACTCAAAAACTCGAAGAGCCCAGACAAGAAGTTCTAACCCCGGAGCAAAAAGAATTTTTTAACATAGAACTTGCCTCATTTACCCACCGCTTCAAAATTTTTGACCGCTATGCGCGTTCTATGATGCGCAATCCCGTCAGAATGATGACAATAATGATAACGTCGATCGTTGCCATATTTATAATTGCCGGCGGATTCAGTTTTGGCCAGATCGACAACGTGGTTCAGCAGGTCAAGAAAACTTTTAAAGATGCGGATACTATCCAAGGGCATTTTCCGGGCACTCATGCCAACGAAGTTCTTGTTTTAGATAAAGCGGGAAATGTCTCGATATTCGGGCATATTGAAACTCAAGGCCAGTTCCGTTCGTATGCTCCTGACGGCGTGGCGCCGATAGTAGTTGATTCAATGACATTGGTTGACAATTTAAACGCCAATTATTTGGATGGCTTGGCGTCCAAAGATTTCACACTTGCTTTTGTGACTAAGAACGGCAACCTCACTTATGAGGATGTTTTTTTAGAAGGTAATGCCGAGGTTGGTAAAACACTAACCGTAAAAGGCGCGACAAAACTTTTGGATTCACTGCAGGTCTACGGAAACCTTGGCGTCTTCGGAGATGCGGTATTCGGAAAAGATATAATCTTACAAAAGGGAACGATAAAAATTTCCAATACTTCGCTGATAAAAAATTTAAATGCCGAACTTCTTGACGGCATCAAAAAACAAAATATCAATCTTGATTTTGTTACTTCAAACGGAGCGTCAACCGGAAACGGCATTACTATCGGCGGTCTTGAAGTAAACGGCCAGAGCGAATTTCGCGCCCCTGGATTTTTTTATGAAGGTGTTTGGGGTTCAGACGGCGCGTTTGGAACTTTAGGGGTAGCCGGGGACGCTACGATTGGTGATTCAGACAGACCGGAAGATTCACGCTTTACGGTTTATTCAAAATATTTCAGCGTTGATGGCAGCGGCAATCTGACCGCCAGCGGAAGAACCACAACCACCGATCTGGTGGTCAGTAAAATACTTTCGAATCTTATCCCTTCTGGGTCATATGATTTAGGTTCATCAGCAAATCCGTGGGATGAATTAAATGTTTCAAGTGCCAGTTTTTCGAATCTCACTATTACCGGTACAGGCGGCGGCAATTTTGAGGGCACGACTAGCAGTTCTTTCAGAATTAATACCGACAACATTACCGCCGATATCGAAGACTCTTATTTATCTTTTGAAAGAGGCACAACAACACCGAACTCGACTTTAAAATGGAA
>CAZPLD010000053.1:0-3773 GCA_964587505.1 uncultured Candidatus Saccharibacteria bacterium
CGTTCGGAGGAGATTCTTCCGGCAAATTTGTTAACGGTGTTTTGGGGACGGTTTACAGGGAAATAGGGGAGCCAGGAAAAGACGATGCCCCGAAAAAGAAAGACAAAGAAGAATTGGAAAAAGAAGTTAATAGCGAGCTCGAACCTAATCAATGAGCGACACGCCTCCGAGGCCCCTGCGAGACCTCTCGGCTACTATCACCCAGCGTTTGCTCGGCAGTCCGGAATATTTTACCGCCTCGGCCATGCCAAACGCTGGGTCTCCAGTGTCGCCTATTGATTAGATTCTCGCTCTTAGTTCGTAATGGATATTTCTGCATTGGAAAAAAGGGTAGGAATTGTTTTTAGCGACAAAAACTTATTACTTCAAGCTCTTACTCACCGTTCGTATCTGAACGAAAATCCCAAGTGGGGTCAGGACCACAACGAGAGATTGGAATTTTTAGGCGATGCTGTTCTGGAACTAGTGGTTACGGAATATTTGTATAAAACTTATCCGAATCCAGAGGGGGAACTGACTAATTGGCGGGCTGCGTTGGTAAATGCAGTTACGCTTTCAAAAATTACTTCAGAATTTGACCTTAATGATTATATCCTTCTGTCAAAAGGTGAAGCTAGAGATACTGGTCGGGCTCGCCAGTATATCTTAGCCAACGCGATGGAGTCACTCATTGGAGCTATCTATCTTGACCAGGGGTATGATTCTTCCGAAAAATTTATAAAGAAGTTTATTTTAAAAGAGTTGCCCGGAATTATAGAAAAAAGATTATACCGGGATGCCAAGAGCTTATTTCAGGAAATGGCTCAAGAACATGTTGGCATTACCCCGACTTACGAGGTGCTCAAAGAATGGGGTCCGGACCATGCCCGCAATTTTCAGGTCGGAGTGTTTTTAGAAAAGGAAATGGCTGGGGTAGGCGATGGACCTTCAAAGCAGGAAGCCCAACAGGTGGCGGCGTCCGATGCTCTTAAAAAGAAGGGGTGGTAATATTTAAAAAACCGCCCGCAGAAGGGCGGTTTTTTAAGGACTTGCTCCAACTCTAAATATCTGATAAAATAAGCCACATGTTAATGGTGCGTCTACAAAGGATTGGAAAGCGGGGACAGGCCTATTTCAGGGTTGTCGTCGTGGAACATACCAAGAAGCCGAAAGGCGAGTATTTGGAACTTTTAGGTACTTATAATCCTCATGAAAAAGTTCTTAAAGTTAAGAAAGACAGGATAGAGTATTGGATCTCAAAAGGCGCTCAAGCATCCCCGACAGTCAATAACTTGCTTGTAAATCACAAAGTCTGGGACAAGCCTAAGGTCCAGAGCTGGAAACCTAAAGTAAAACCAAAAGCTGAAGCCCCTGCGACAAAAGCAGAACCCAATCAACCAGTAGCCGCAAGTTAAAAGCCCTTATCAAAGGGCTTTTAACTTGCCATTCCAAACTCTTAATGTAAAATTAGTATATGCAAGATACTACGCTTTGCCTTTTTATTAACGACGGCAAAATTCTTCTTGGCATGAAGAAGAGGCGTTTTGGAGCTGGCAAGTGGAATCATTGCGGAGGTAAAGTTCGGGATGGTGAAACAATTCTACGGGCCGCAGTCAGGGAAACACAGGAAGAAGTTGGAATTCTGGTTAACGAGAGTGATGCAGAAAAAATTGGCTATATCGATTTTTATTTTAAAGATAAACCGGAGTGGAATCAGAAAATGCATATTTTTTTGGTAAAAAAATGGAATGGCGAACCAGTCGAGTCGGAGGAGTTAAAACCGCAATGGTTCGGTTTGGATGAAATACCCTACGACAATATGTGGGCTGATGATAAACATTGGCTACCTATGGTTTTAGCCGGCAAAAAGGTCGAGGGAAGATTTGATTTTATTAACGAGGGAGCTCAAATAGATGGATTTGATATTAGAGAGATTTAATGTAGAGGGATTCAGGCTGATAAATGATCTGGCCGGACACAATGTCTGGTTGGACAAGTTTATGATATTTACAGCCGACAAGATGGGCTATCTTTTGATAGTGTTTGTGCTTATTTTATTCTGGAAAAAGGATTATTTCAAAAATATTGTTTTTGTCTCCTTCGGTTCGGCCATAATTGCCAGATTCGTGTTTGTGGCCATATTACGCTATTTAGTATATTCTCCCCGACCTTTCCTGGTCTTGGATAACGTAAACCGGCTGATGAATCATGAACTTGAGTCGTCTTTTCCTTCCGGCCACGCCTCATTTTATTTTGCCTTGGCTACTGGGATTTACTTATACAATAAAAAAATCGGCCTTATCTATTTAGTGTTAGTCGGGTTTATGGGATTTGCCCGGATTTTTGTAAGCGTCCACTGGCCCTTGGATATATTAGCAGGAGCGGTACTGGGTATAGCCACGGCAGTATTGATAAACTTTCTAAAACAAAAAATGTCCCGGAGGACATTTGTGGACTAATCACCCCAGTTTCTTTTTTCCCAGTCGTCAATCAGTTCAGATAAGTATTTTCTGGTTGGCCTATTTGCCGTAAACGCGGCCAATACTTTTTGCTCTAATGCACTGAAAATTTTATGTTCCATGTTCCTTCTTGCCAACTCCTCTTTCAGGAGTTTTTTCTTTGTTTTTGAGAGCGTTCCTAATAGTAGTCTATAAATCCAGACATTTAACCTATCCTGATCAATTGGAGCCATGCTTCTCTCCTCTGATAAAAAACTGGTATAACGATACCACGGCTTTATAATTTAGGCAAGAGAAGTTTGTTTGGTGCCCGAGGTGGGAGTTGAGCTAACTTTTATCTGGTCTCACTAAATCTAAAAACTTCTGAACATCTTTGGAGAGGCGAACATGATAAAAATCTTGTTGCTTGAAAACTGATTTTGGATTTGGTTTGAGTTTGTAAAGTTTAGATTTAAATCCCAGGTTCTTAATGAAGTCATTTACTTCTAATGCCAAATCTTCAATGATGGTTGTGAAAATAACCATTAGATAGCCCCTGTCTCTATAAATTGCACCGTCTGTCTCAATCAATCCCCTAAGATAGTTGATTTTGTATTCTTTTGATTTTTTAATCCAAGCTGGGGTAGTTACGTTTTGTTTGAATTTTGAGCCCTTGGCCGCTTTCCAGCCGAGCAGTTTTTCTAACTGGTTGGAGTATACGTAAACATCAGTACAATTTCCAAATTTTTTTACTAAACCAACTTTATTCTCTGGCAGTAGGGCTTGAAGGGTTTTACTGATCCGGAGTATTAGATTAGGGTAAGCGTTATCGCAGGAAATTCTAAGTCGTACTGTCTTTCTAACCAAAGATAAATTTCCGTCACCAATAGCTAAGCCCGTGATGTAAGCTCTTAAATTCCTATCATTGCTAACACTCGGGGTCCGATAATAAGCCATGTGCCCAGGGTGGGACTCGGACCCACACGAGGTTTCCCTCAATGGTTTTTGAGACCATCCTGTATACCAATTCCAGCACCTGGGCAATACTCCCTATTTTATATTCTATCACTTTTAAACCGACTTTTCAATTGCTTTTTTAGATAAAAATAATTAGAATAAAGTTATGGCTCGCATTATCAGCGTTTGCAATCAAAAAGGCGGAGTCGGGAAAACAACATCTAGTATCAATCTTTCGGCCTACTTAGCTGCCTTGGGAAAATATGTTCTTTTGGTTGATTTAGACTCACAGGCTAATGCCACGGTCGGGTTGGGTGTTCACGTTGCCGAGAACGGTTCCAACATTTATCACTCTTTGATAAGCGATCTTAATCCGAGCTTGGTTATCAAAAAAACATC
>CAZPLD010000054.1:0-3535 GCA_964587505.1 uncultured Candidatus Saccharibacteria bacterium
TTGCCTCCGGCAAGGGTCGCCCTTGACATGGCAATAAAATTGCCATCGCATTCGCATTACCGCCCATTGGAATCCAAAAACAAATCGTTGCTAAACTTTCCGCAGTTCAAGAATATAAAAAGCAACTCCTTGAGCAAAAAGCGAAGTTGAAGGAGTTGTTTGATTCGGCTCTATCAAAATCAATGAAAAACTAAACAACAAAACACATCCTTACAAACTTGAGAATGTAAGGATGTTGCAATAAAGAACTAATTATGGAACTAGAATCAAAACAACCCCAAAGGAGAAACAAAGTTTCCCTACGGGGGCAAGCTTTCCGCACGAGGTGCTTGGTGGCATCTCCCCAGCTGACCTGCCCGCCGAAGCCTCGGCGCAGGCGGGGAAATTATTAGAATATAATCAACAACATGGTCAAGATAATCCAAAAAGAAAATAAAGAGCTATACCAATGCGAAGAGTGCGGTTTTCACTATGCCAAGAAAGAGTGGGCTGAAAAATGCGAGACATGGTGTCGGGGAAATAAGAGTTGCAATATCGAGATCACTGCACATGCCGAGGAAAACAAATAAAATAACATCCTTATAAACTTGAGAATGTAAGGGTGTGGTGTATAATGAGATTATGGCGAAAATAAAGACTCCGAGCTGCTTGGCAAACATCGGATATTTGCCATTTTGTTTGTGTTCAACTAGCTCCAATTATGGTTGTGGCCTCTGGCAAGGCAAGGCTGTGGACAGAAGGGACCAGTAGGATATACTTGACCCATGGCAAAAAGATTAAGTAATGGATTGAGAAACAAAACCTCGCGGTCGAAAAAGACCGCCAAACGCGCTTGACCTTATAGAAAGCCCGAGTTGTAGACTTTGTATACATTGCTTGACTTGTTATATACAAACCTATATACTTTGTATACATTCTAAAATAGATGTAAACAAACCATGAAAAAGGTCGAAATCGGCACCTATAAGCAACAGCCAAAGGGTTATAGGGCGGTTTTGATTTTGATTCTAAGATATTGAAGAAAAACAACGAAGCGACCAGGTTGCTTGGCAAATTGGATGGAATTACTAAACTTTTGCCTGACGCCGATTTTTTCTTGCTGATGTATTTGCGCAAGGACGCCGCGGCTTCGAGTCAGATTGAAGGCACGAGGGCAACGATGATCGATGCCATTGAAGCCGAGGTGAAAATAAACACCAATATCCCCGAAGATGTGGATGATATTTTGCACTACATCAAGGCTTTGAACTATGGAATGAAACGCGTGGTCGCCGATGACTTTCCGCTCACTCTGCGATTCGTCCGGGAGCTTCACGAAAAACTCATGCACAAGGCTCGAGCGACACACTTTTCTGATCCCGGTGAGTTTCGCAAATCTCAAAACTGGATTGGCGGAACTCGACCTGACAACGCTCGGTTCGTCCCCCCGCCAGTCGATGAGATGCACCGGGCGCTTACCGAGCTTGAGGATTATATGCATGACGAGGATGACACACTAACCGTGATCAAGGCAGGCCTTTTGCATGCGCAATTTGAGACCATTCACCCCTTTCTTGATGGCAACGGTCGAACGGGGCGCATGCTCATTACCTTCTATTTGTGGAAAGAAAAATTCCTGGAGAAGCCCGGCCTCTTTTTGTCATCGTACTTCAAGAAACATCAACAGCTTTATTATGAAAAGCTCTTTGGCTATCACCATGGGGTCGTGTCTGATTGGATAGACTTTTTTCTTGATGGAGTGATTGAGATTGCGGGTGAAGCGATTGATATTGTTGGCAAAATTACTATTCTTCGCCAAAATGACATGGAAAAGGTACAGACACTCGGTAAGCGGGCATCAGAAAGCGCGATTAAGGTTCTGCCAAAGCTTTACGGACAGCCAGTCGTCAATGTTGCCGTCGTGCAGGGGTGGACCGGTTTTACTCGGGCAGGCGCGCAAGCGGTTATTGACCGCTTCATCGAACTGAAGATACTTTCGCCAAAGGATAAAGATAAAAAATACGGTCAATCATATATTTATGACAAATATGTCAGCTGGTTTAGCGACGGCGAAAAATAAATGATCAAAAAAGCCTTGACTATGCCAACTGGCTGGTATAAGCTAGGTGTGAAAGTCGCCAGCGCCTGCCGCAAGGTAGTGTGCTGGCTTTCGTTTTAGGGTATAGTAACAGGATGGAAAAAGTTACAAAAACAATTCTTGTTGATGCTGTTGATTGCTTTGTTTCAGACACGGGCAAAATTTTTGGTGCAATGCAAGAACTGCTGGTTGAGAGAGCTTAGTATTTTTTTAGAACAAACAACTTAACTATGGCAACAAAAAAATCCAAGTGCTATTAGTTCACGGCGGAATGACCTTCAAAAATGAGAAGGACTATTTGCATTACCTAAAAACCAAAAAAGTAACGACAAAGAAAAAGATTTCTTGGGCAGGAAATTATTTAGAAAAAAGTTTAGGTAAAAGGTTTGAGATAATTTCGCCACGAATGCCTTTGCAGGATTTTGCGAAGTACAGAGATTGGAAGATATTTTTTGAGAGATATTTATCTCTTATCAAAAATAAATATATTTTGATCGGTTCGTCTTTAGGCGGAGTTTTCCTTGCAAAATATCTTTCTGAAAATAAACTTCGTAAAAAAGTCTTATCAGTTTATTTAGTATGTCCGCCTTTTGATAATACTTTATCTGCCGAAGATTTGGTGGGCGGCTTCAAACTTAAAAATAATTTGTCTTTGGTTGAGAAAAATTGCAAAAATCTACATTTGCTATTCTCAAAAGATGACGATGTTGTGCATGTTTCTCACTCCGATAAATACAGGAAGAAATTTCAAAGAGCGCACATCGTGGTTTATAAAAGCAAGGGCGGGCATTTCAACATCGCCAAGTTTCCTGAAATAGTCAAAATGATTTTTGCTGACGTTAAAAAGAATTAAGCCGCCAATTTTTTCAAAAAACGGGGTAAACGAGGCGAAACCTTGCGGTATTCGCTCTTGAGAAAAGGTATACTTGACCCATGGCTAAAAGATTAAGTAATGGATTGAGAAGTCAAAGCAAGGACCGTCCTTTTCCTGGTTTCAATAACATCTTCAACAACATCCTTATAAACTTGAGAATGTAAGGATGTGGTGTATAATGAAAATATGGCGAAGGTAAAAACGGCAAAACAAATGGAGCGGCACCTGAAGGGGATGGCCAATCATCATCGGATTGAAATCTTATTATTTATCGCGGGCAACGATGGGGCAACGCTAGATGATATTGTTACCGCTCTCGGCGCGAATGAGAAGACTCTCGGTGAGCATACGCGGAGACTGTCTGTAGCCGGGCTGGTGAATAAAAAGTATCGTGGTAAATTTGTGGAACATGCGCTTTCGCCGTATGGCAAGACATTCGTCCGTTTTTTGCAATCATTCCAAAAGATATGACAACACCCTTACAAACTGGAGTTTATAAGTATGTTGTAGCAAAGAATTTATGCTTGTTAATAATTTTTTCAAATTAATCATCTCCATCACCGTCTCGCTTGCGGCGGGAGTTA
>CAZPLD010000055.1:0-3501 GCA_964587505.1 uncultured Candidatus Saccharibacteria bacterium
CCGGAAGTTGGTAACGGAAACCCAGCCTTGGTTTTGCCATCCGTTCAGATAAAGAGGCGGGTCGGAAAGTATCTGATCAAGCGTCCAACCGGCTGTGTTTAAGTTTACAGCTGGCACTTCAATTTTTATCGGCGAATTAAAAATGGAGTCAAACTTGAAAGTTTTAAATGAAAGTTTCCGGAGATTATCGTAAACAAGCAAAGATTCAACAGAAAAAATATCTTTGACCGTTTTCCGGGTTATTTTATAAGCCGGAAAACCTAATGCCAGCAAAGCCGCATATCTTGCCCATGAATTTTTTATCTTGCCGGTTTCGTGAGCGGCAATCAGCAATCCTGCGATAGATAAAAAGTCGACTGTGGCTCTTTTTTTCAAGTCGGGGTGCAAACTTACAAATTCTTTTTTCCTTAAATTAATAAGTTTTTCTTCAAACTCTTTATGGTCCTTTTCTGATCTTTGGAGGTAGATAGATGCCGGAATAAACGAAACAGAACTAGTAGCGATAAAGGAGGGGTCTCTTTCCAGAAGTCCTTGGGATGCGGCGTCACGAAGAGCGTGTAAAGCGCCGGCATGAGGCCCTAATCTTGGAAATGTTCCAGGCAGACACATTGCCCATTCTTGCATAAGTCCCTCTTGTTAAAGAGCGCTTGTGACTTATCTATACAACAAAAATAAAAAACCAGCAAATACTGGTTTTTTATTTTTAATATCTCGAGATACTACAGAGTTCCCCAGGAGTGGGCGATGCCCCACTCCGAGAAAAACTACTTAATGGCCTCTTTCAACAATTTACCCGGAGTAAATCTTGGTTTCTTGGAAGCGGCGATATGAATGGACTCGCCTGTTCTTGGATTTCGGCCTTCCCTGGCTTTCCTGTCGGAAACCTTGAAGATACCAAATCCTGTTATATTGACCTTGTCGCCCGACCTCATAACCTTGGTAACCTCGTCAACAAAAGCGTCTAACCATTCTACGCCTTGCTTTTTGGTGACTCCCATTTTTTCAGCAAGTCTCCCAGCTAACTCTGCTTTTTTTACTGGCATGCGATAATTGTCCGCGAACATAGTGAGTGGTTACAATTATCAGCACCCGCCTTAGGCGGGTAACTTTTTGTACCCAATCGTTTCACTCTTGGACAAAAACTTATTATAAAACTTATTAAACCCCAATCGACCATTGAGATTGTCTAATTACTTATCAATTATTAAGGTTTTATGCGGAAAAATCAATACCTCCTATCAACAACCCAAATAAATCCGGAATTTTAAGGGAGCTTGACTTATAAACCATCGTGATTCATACTCCAGAAAGTAGTTTTTTAATAACCGAGGAATATGATGCTTTCTGTGGCAGGAATCGTAGAAGTTGTATTAATAGTGATTGCTTGGAGAGTCGGCTGGCGATGGAAGGCTTTCCTGCCATCTATTACGATATTTTTTGTTAATTTTTTTGTAATGCTTATCGCTTTTTACCACTCTC
Source organism: uncultured Candidatus Saccharibacteria bacterium (assembly GCA_964587505.1). Taxonomy (GTDB): domain Bacteria; phylum Patescibacteriota; class Minisyncoccia; order 2-02-FULL-40-12; family GWA2-44-9; genus 2-01-FULL-41-26. The sequence continues at coordinate 1,480 of CAZPLD010000055.1, forward strand.
CCTCTTGGAGAGCTGCGTTTACAGAAAGAGATGATCAGGTAAGGACAGGCCTGCTTAAAGAAGCCGTAAACTCAATTTCCTCAAATCAGTTATTAATGACTTGGTTTACTTTATCTTCTGTTTTGGTTATTAGTATTCTATTGTATATGATTTGGAAAAAGCGGACTCAATAGTCGTATTCTTTATAAACCTATAGCCCCCTCGCGGGGCTTCTTTTATTCAGATGAGTTTGAGCCTCTATTGCCAACCATCAGCAGTTACCAAAACAACTGGCGGAGGGAGCCTGCCAATGGGGGTCTTTGTATACAAAGACCCCCATTGTATTTCTGAAATTAGCTCCGTAGCATGCATAGAGGTTGTGTGAGCTATCTTGCATATTCTATCGCGCGTGTTTCGCGTATAACATTAACTCTTATCTCTCCCGGATACTTCATTTCTTCTTCTATTTTTTTAGCTATATCTTTTGCCATTTTAAGTGCGCTCAAATCATCAATTTTAGTTGGTGTAACAAATATCCTCAACTCCCTTCCGGCCTGAATAGCGTATGACTTTTCAACACCGTCAAATGAACCGGCAATTCTTTCCAAGTCCTCAAGCCGTTTCAGGTAAATCTCAACGGTATCTTTTCTGGCTCCCGGTCTTGCTCCCGAAATTGCATCAGCAGCCGTGACTATACGGGCTTCCAATATGGCATAGGGGTATTCATCGTGATGAGCTTCCATTGCCAAGATAACCTTCGGGTCAACTCCGAATTTTGAAAGCAGTTTCCTGCCTATTTCAACGTGAGTTCCCTGGACTTCATGGTCTACGGCCTTACCTATGTCGTGAAATAAAGCGCCTTTCTTTGCAATAGATACGTCCGCACCCAATTCGGCTGCGAGCATTCCGGCAATATGAGTCATCTCAACAGAGTGAAGCAGGACATTCTGCCCAAAACTTGTTCTGAATGCCAGCCGGCCCAGTAAATATGTGAGTTTAGGGTCTACCGGGCCTACTCCCGTTTCAAAAAGTGCCGCCTCTCCCGCTTCTTTTATTTTTTCATTTATCTCGTTCTTGGCCTTCTCTACCATCTCCTCTATCTTAGCCGGGTGTATTCTGCCATCAGCTATCAATTTATCAATAGCAAGTTTAGCGATCTGGCGTCTGACCGGATCAAACCCGGAGACAACAAGTGCTTCAGGGGTATCGTCGATAATAATATCAACTCCGGTCAATCTTTCTATTGCTTTGATATTTCTCCCTTCTTTACCAATAATTTTACCCTTTACTTCGTCTGAAGGAAGGCTGACCACCGTCGTCATTGCATCCGCGATTTGAGAAGCGGCATATCTTTGAATTGCTGTAGTAACTATTTCCCGGGCCTTTTTATCAAGCTCTTCTTTGTTCTCGGTCTCGAGTTTTCTCATTCTTTTGTACAAATCATCTTTGTATTCTTCCTCGGTTTTGGTAATCAATTCGATCTTGGCTTTTTCCCTGTCCAATCCCGATATTCTCTCCAACTCTTTAAGCTGTTTTTCCCTGGACTGCTCAAGTTCGCTTTTAAGCGCCGTTAGTTCAACCGCTTTGTGTTTAAGAGCTTCTTTTTCAGAGGAAAGTTCTTTTCCTTTTTGCTCAAGTTCGTTTTCTTTTTTGGTCAAAATATTTTCTATCCTCGAAAGCTGTGAATTTCTCTCTTTTTCTTCCTTTTTTGCCTCTTCAAGAACCTTAAAAGCATTATTCTTGGCTTCAAGAATTATTTCTTGTGCTTTTGCTTTAGAATCCGAGAGAGTTGTCTCTGCTTTTGACTCAGCAAGAGTAACTTTTCTACTGGCGACTAAATGCCTGATGAGATAACCGATGACCAGTCCTGGAAGTAACGCCGAAATTGCCGCTATTAGCGGGTTTAATCCTGAAATCATGTTGTTTAAAAGTTAAGTAGTAGTGCATGCTCACTATTTGTGAAACTTTTCCGCTACAGAACTAAAGATTAAAATTAATAACTAACACGCAAATTATACCAAACATCTTGTTTTTATGCAAACC
>CAZPLD010000056.1:0-3360 GCA_964587505.1 uncultured Candidatus Saccharibacteria bacterium
GTCGTCTATTTCTTTAAGCTCATCTTCTTCACTCGTTTTTATAGCGATATATTCAGCCGGTATTCCACCGTTAATCAATTCATTTCGCACGTCGTTAGAGTGGATAAAACCCCGCCCCTGCTGTTCTCTGCCAACCCGCTCCGTGCGCACCAGACAAATCGGCCGAATATACATTCCGGTATTTTGTTCGTTCTTGACGGCTTCTTTTTCCAATTCCTCTCGTTTTTTCACGCTTGCCCACAAAGTATCTTTCCATGCCAAACTTCCTTTGCGCGTAACATGAAGGTCAAGCTTGATCATTTCCTCATCGTTCACCTGCCTTCCGGTAATATTCACCAAGACATTACTTCCCTCCGATGGAGTTGCGGAAAGTTCAATAACAACCGATGGATTAAATCCGAAAATAGTTCTTTGCGCGTTTGCGGAATATGCCTTTTGGCTTTCATCCAAAATCACCACGGGGCTAAGTAATCGCAAGGAATTGCCAAGCGATGTTTTTATCTGCCTTTTCCAAATACCGCCGGCTTCATTGAATGTTTCCAAATTTGGATATTTTTCCATCAATTTTTCGTGCTGGTCAAGCCGATCTTCCGGCGGGAAAAATTCCGTAAATCCTCCGCTATCGGCAAAAATGCGCAAGTCCTTTTGCAACAGCTCATTGCGCGCCGCCGATTGCAACATAAGCACATACACCACCAAATTTTCTTCCACATCAAGCGGGGTAAAGCGGTCAATTTTGCCTTGATATTTTTCCAGAATCAAAGTCTTTCCGCCGCTTACCATATCAAGATGTTGGCGATAGGGATGGTTTCTATCCTTCAGGGCGCGCACGGTCTGCCGATAAATTGATGTTGTCGGCACTACCCACAAAACAAGTCCCGTTCGCTTTTTGCGAAAAACTTCGTTGATAACATCAAGTGTTTTGACGGCCAAAAATGTTTTTCCGCCGCCGGTTGGTATCTTCAAGACAAAATTCGGCACATCTTTACTTAGACCGTTTTCTCGTTTTTGATAAGCATTGGCTAAGTTAAAACTTGATTTCAAACTGTCCCATGCAGCAATGCTTGCATAGTTTATATTCCCACCATCTTGCTCTTTGTGGACAAGTTCAAGATATTTTTTAATCCGTTCAAGCGATGTTTTTTGAAAATCTTTTAATTCCATAGCTAGATCTCAGCCTTCCTTTGTGGTAACTATGGCTGTTGATTAGGATTTTGTTTGGGGTTATTAATCAAAAGTATTTGCAAATCTTTCATTTCTTTGAGATAGGGACCATCAAGTACCTCGGTTACTAATTTTAACTCCAAGGCTTCTGAAGAAGACATAACGGAACCCTTGCGTACTTCCTCGGATATACTTGCTTTCTCTTCCCCTGTTACTTTTGAGACTACTTCTGAATAGTCATCAGTGATTCTTTGAATTAGACGTGCCATCTCACTAAGTTTTGATGGGCTAAATTGACCACCTAAAGTAGCTATCGCCTCGTGTAAAACGAATCTACAGCTTGGCATAGCCAATCTTTTATCTCCTGCGGCAAAAATCATAATCGCTGCGCTATCAACATTCCCCATACCAATAGTTGTTTTGGGAATGCTTATTTGCTTAAGAAAATTATATGCAAGTAATCCGTGGTCAGAAGATCCACCAGAACTGGATATCTGTATTACCAACTCGTCAATAGGTTTTTGAGGATTTTGTTGTGCAAGTTGTATGGTAATAAACTTGATCAAGTCATTAACTGACCCTTCGGAAACATTTGCGTAAAAATTTATTAAAATTTTCATGTTATTATTTCGCTTTTTGATATATCTCAAAGGGCAATTGCGCAAAATCAATGTGGTAACGCAGGAGATGTTCTTGGTCCAGATATTTCGCCGGAGCGAATACAAGCCGCTTTTTCCCAGTAAATTTGCCAAGGGTTTCGGCACGCTCCAAAGTCAGCGCAGTGGATTTTAGATATTCCATATCCGGCTTGTAGAGCAGATATATTTGATATTCCTTGCTCACGCCAATCAAGCCGGTTTTTTCGTTTACTTTCTTTTCGTTAAATTCTTCGCCGGTGGCGGTATAGAAAATATAGCGCGCCATCTCGGCGAATGTCGGCAAATCCTTTCCTTTCAAAATCCTTTCAGTATCAATCGGCTTGCCAAGTTTATAGTAACTGAATGACCCGCCTAAACCTTTTCGTAAATTCTCGTCTTTTGCGCCTTTCATGCCTTTGATCGCCCGTCGCACTCGCTCGGCTGCGATATCAACGACTTCGCGAAATCCAAGTTTATAAGCCGGTTTACCCTCCTCAATTTTTTCTGATAACTGGACTAGAATAAATTTAATATTTATTTCCTCCTCCTTAATAAAGGATAAGACCGCTTGTGCTGTAGTACCTGATCCAGCGAAAGAATCTAAAACAATATCGCCTTCACCTACACTAGCTATTCTACAGAGAGTTTTTACTAATTCCGTTGGCTTTGGATAATCAAAAATAGCTTTCCCGTCAAAAATTGACTTTATTTCTTCAGTTCCTAACGCATTGGTATACTTATCCAAAAATAAACTTTGGTACGACTTACTTCGTCCATCATTACTTCTGACTTTCTCATAGACAATGTACGTACCGTCTTTCCGCTTCTCGTATATCACCTCTTTGTTCTTAACAGCTTCGAGCATTCTTTTCTTGCCCCACCTCCACCTACCTTCCGAGCCATCATTTCGAATCGGATACACTTCTTCGTTTTTTGGACCCGGAATCGGAAACCACATTGAGGGAGAATCTTCTCTCCTTGAACCTGCACCCCACTTGTTTAGTTCTCTTCCCTTTGCATACAGTCCTTTTTCATCCCTCTGATTTAATTCAATAGCTTCTGCCGTCAATCCAGAAAGATCTGCAACATCTTTATCTTTTGCATAAACAAGAATGTAATCGTGTGTCAGTCTTATTGAGTCAGAGGGGCCAGTGCCTCCTTTAATGGTTTGGCGCACAATTGAAGAAACGAATCCATCATTGAAAACTTCGTCCATTAACGACCGCAAGTGGTGTTGCTCAATGTCGTTTATTGATACAAAAATCACACCATCATCACGTAAAAGTTCGCGCAGAAGTTTTAACCGCGGCATCATCATACAAAGTCATTTGTCATGGCGGGTGAGGTCGTCTTTGTCCACCACTTTGCCAAGCCACTCCTTCATCATCGGCGAATTAACATTGTCGTTATACGCCCATTTTTCATTGCCGGTGTTATATGGCGGGTCAATGTAAATGCACTTCACTTTTCCGGCATAAGTCGGCAAAAGGGCTTTGAGCGCGAGCAAATTATCGCCGTGGATAATGAGGTTATCATTGAGCGACGGCTTCTTTGATAA
>CAZPLD010000057.1:0-3238 GCA_964587505.1 uncultured Candidatus Saccharibacteria bacterium
CGAACCCGCCTTATCAGTTTGGAAAACTGATGTATTACCGATATACGATACCCGCAATAATAATTTTATTGTAGCAGAAATTTTGACTTTTTCAATGGTTGTTTACTGCGATTGACCTTGTTTTGTTTATCGACTATCATTAGTTCAGTTCCCAAACAGCTGGTATCTGAATCCTTCAGAAAGGAAAGGGCAAATGACTCTTTTCAGCAGAAAGAACAGAGACATGCCGACTCTATCCCTAAAAGTGAAGCCAAGCGCGAAAGCGCGAGGCGTAATCCCGCCTATTGCGAAATGGGCGCGGGGTAGTGTTTGCGTGCCTCTGTTTTTGTTTATATTGGTTCTTTCACAACTAATCACCACCCCTCTTTTTGCCCAAGACCTGCACAACAGAACAGAAGAGATGTTTCGTTTAGGTAAAGTCATCATTTCGACAGAACCGCTCCCTGACAAGGTCTATGAATCCCAAAAGAATAAATTCATGGTTAACGTCTTTTTCTTCGAAAAAGGCACCGACAATATCATAGCTTCCAGCGGCGGTACCGGTTTTATGTCCCCAAAAACCGGCGTGGTACTAACTGCAAGGCATGTGTTAAGCGAAACGATTAAAGACGCGGAAGCAATAAAAGCCGAGAAAATTAAAACCAAGCCAAAGTTTGATTACGATATTACTTTCATGGGGACCATTATAACTCCTACTGAATGGGTAAACTTCCCGCTTTATCTGGCTGCGATAGGAAAAGCCGGAACCACAACAGATATAATGGCTCTTAGGGTTGACGCGTCGACTATGGCCGAAGCCCGAAGTTTCCAGGGCTCAACAACTCTAAATCCGCTTCGAATGTTGCTGATACCTTCCGAACTTGCAGATGCAAAATTGGGAGAAAAAGTTTATATAACCGGTCTTGCTTCTGGCATAGGGGAATATGACGATGAAAACCATAATTCCATCCTGATCTTTATGGATCTTATAAACCACACCTTTCCGGCAGAAGTTCAAGCATCAATACCTGATATGCCTGGAAATCGGGCAGGGGTCAAACTACTACACCGCCTGCACGATGGCGGCGAGCCTGGATTTTCTGGAGGCAAAGTTATCAACACTAAAGGTCAGGTTATAGGAATAACAGTATCCGTGTCGCCTTCAAGAAATTTCATTTATGCCATCTCTTCAAAAGATATTGAAGATTTTCTTAAAGAGAATAAAATTAAGTAAAATCCCCTGTTTAAGGGGATTTTAGTTTGAATTTTAAATAATAAATAGCTAAAGATATAAAAGATTTAATAGCAAGCCAGCGTATTTTCAAGTAACCACAGCGCCTTGACCCTCCTTTCAGGGAATAAGTTTTAGTTGATAATGGGATATTCCGGTGTATCCATCCGTCTTTTTCGATTTTTGCTAAAAGCTCATCGGCAGCGAGAAGCGCCAGAACCATTTTACCGGGATGGAGTGAATATAGGTTGTCAAAACCGCAATTTTTATGGCTCCAGATAACCGGACGCTGAGTATCGGCAACAAACGGTTTTAACCTATGTCCTGATTTTAAAAACGAAGCTTCTGATGCAGGGCCTTCTATAAGATTGGCAAAAACAGACTGGAGGTATCCGACATCGTCCGTCCCATTGGTAGGGCCAACCTGAACATAACCATTTTTCTGAAGGCAGACGACATATTTTCTGTCCGGTCCGAAAGTAATTATCCCCGACTGAAAATACCAACCAGGAACTTGCACCTGAACGCCTATTTTCAGTTCCATTGGCAGGGAAATACCGAAAAATTTCCAGATATCAGGAATCCACGGCCCGGCAGCATTAACCACCAGCAGAGTACCTTTGGGATTATGAACTCGAAGCGAATTTTTGTTGCCGTATTCGGCAAAAACTTCTTGAATGCGGTTATTTTTTACGGAATAACCGGAAATATTGCTAACTAATATCTTGTTCGTGTTAAGGGTAATCTCGTATAAGTTTTTTAAAAGAGTGCTGGGGTCAACAACCAGTTCCCAAAGAGCTAAGGCGCCGTCAAAATGATTTTTCTTCAAGTTCGGTTCCATTCTTTCAAGCACTGTTTGGTTTATTTTAAAATAATTCCCCGGAAGCTGGCCCAGCCTAATCTTTGTTTCTCTGTCATAAAAATCCAGAAGAGCTTCGAATTTATCGGCGCTTTCAGGAAGTTCCGGACCAAGCGGTATCAGAAATAATTTGGGCTTTATTATCTGTGGAAAGAAAGTTTGATTCCACCGGCAGCACTGATAAGCCGTCTCCTTGACCAGTTCCCTGTCGTGCAGAATATAATCAGGCCTGGGAGCTAAAAAACCGGTCGCGGCATTGGTCGCACCTGGGATGCCCTTGCCCAAGATAACCGAACTCAAACCATTCTGGCCGGCTATATAAGCCAAGGCTAAAGCCGCAATCCCGTCGCCGATTATTGCGACATCGGTTTGGATATCGATTTGGCCCACTTGATTGCCTTTTTGAAAGAACTTGCCGCTATTACACCATAAACAATGCTTGTTTACAATAAAAGCTCCCGTTAAGGAGCTCGGCTTGATTTTATGCAATCCTTTTATTTATTTGAGGAACAGCACCTAAACCAGCTTTACACCCCAAATTAATTCCTTCTATCATCTGATTTTGGGTAAAGTCGCTAAAATGGGCATCCGGTATCGGATCGGAACCGACAAACAAGAACTTGATTATTTTTTTGTGAGCATAGGACAATCCCCGCATAGATTCTTCCATATCTCGAATATGCTGTCTTATCACCTGTTGGCTTTTAACGTCAAAATATTGATAGTGAAGCAATTCTTCAACTCTTTTCAAACTTTCTCTTTGTTTGGCCAATTGTTCAAGGTCGTTATTAACCCTTAAATAGCCAAGAATAGTTTTTCTGGTGTTTTCAGACACCGTTATATCGAAACAGCGGCTTAATAATTCGACCCAATTCTCGAACACCCTATCAAGCGGTCCTTCGGCTTTGGAATTATAATGGAAAACCACAATGTTAGAGTAGCCTTCTTTAACAGCAAAATGGACCGGAAGATTACTCAAAGCCGCGGTGTCGACTATCTGGCCCTTGCCGTCATGTCTTCCGGAGTTAATATGGCCAAATACCCTAAGTCCATTGATTCCCCCTTCAACATATCTCGTATTTCTGGTCTCTTTCTCCAGGTTAACATCCTCCGGCCGGAAGTTGGTAACGGAAACCCAGCCTTGGTTTTGCCATCCGTTCAGATAAAGA
>CAZPLD010000058.1:0-3194 GCA_964587505.1 uncultured Candidatus Saccharibacteria bacterium
GTCACCAAAATTAAAGCCGCAGCGGTACTTGAAGCGTAGGGTTAAGCGAACCCCCACCCATTTCCGACCTGTTGGATTACGACTTCGTCTTCTTCGGACAAATGCTTAAATTAACCCTCAATTTGCTTAACAAATTTTAGCATCCGTTCCTCCTTCCCAAAGCGTCAGGATTTTCCGGCTAAAATTTGTTATCTAAGCAAATTATCAACTAATTTAAGCATTATGTTACCCTCGAAACCAATCGGTCTGAAATGGGCAGGGGTCTCGCTTTTAATTATAAAGCGACACCTCCATCCCGACTAATTCATCGTCCTGGATAAGTTTGCTTTAATAAATAAGCCGCTAATCAAAGAAATCTTAATCTAGCGAAGCGCTCTTAAGATTTCCGAATTTATTAGAGGCTATTTATTCAAACTTAGGAAACAGATGAGAAGGCGGGATGGGGCGAGAGCTCATTGCCTCTAAACAACACGGGGTTGACATTTTAGTTTTAGGAGAGTATAATAGTAGAGATGCTGGAGGTGGCAGGGAAGTAGACTGGCTTTCGTTAGCCTGAGGCACTTGCCTGAAATCCTCGCAGCAGGCGCTGATCACAAGGGGTGGGGTTCTAGGGTTTCCTGGAGCCTCACCCGCTCTATTTTAACAGATCAAAGTCTTGCGAAATTAGGTCGTATATAATATGATTTAATTTCGCGAGGCTGGTGACTGAGCCCCCCGATAAACGCCATGTTGGGTCAGTTTCCCAAAGGGATAGGAGGGGTAGACCGGAATAGAGAAATCCACATCCGGCTTTCCGGCTTCGCGAGCTCTTTTCATAAGTTAGGCTGTCTCCGCTGGGCCAAGAAATTCGGCGGAAAAGGATGAAGTTGCTCTCCTTAAGTAGCGACCACCCCAACAACCGGAGGTTCCATGATCGTTGCGGGTAAGATTGTTACAGTTGTTGTCAGTGGGCAGGTCTACAGCGGAAAGACCCTGGGCGAGGCTATGACCAAGGCCCGGGAAGATCAAATCGAACGGAAAACACGGTGAGGGGTAGGCCGAGTTGTTAACTCGGCCTCTCGAAATTAGCTCACAAAAATTGTGTGAATTAATTCCGCGAGGCTGGAGTGGTCGCTCGGCAACGCGCGACCGTGGTCGGGAAAGCTGCCGCGCGGTAATCCTGCCGAGCGGGTGTGTTTCCGGTCATCTCCTTACTCCAGCCTTGCGCCGTTCTTTTATCAATAGGCCCCGCTTGAACTAACTTAGGTTCGGGTGGGGCTTCTTACTTTTATAATTAAAATTTTAAAACTTCTCGGGTTTGACCAAGGTCAAGGCGAGAGCGAAGCCCGTACCGAGCCATATAATAATATGGTGAGGGAGGACTGGAGTTCTCAACGCAGAGATTGGTCAAATCTGAAAAGACAAAAGCCGCGGATAGCCCTACAGATTGCTGGGCTCCGCGGCTTTTGCGCGAGAGTTTTAATTTATTTGACCGTTTGGTTGCGGGTATATGGCATGATTGCCATGAACCTTGCGAGTTTGACCGCTTCGGCCACTCTTCTTTGATGTTTATTGCAAAGCTGGTTTCTCCGGCTTGTGGCAATCTTAAACTGGGAAGTGACATACTTCCTTAGGAATCGAGTGTTCTTGTAGTCAACCCTATTTATATTGTCCTGGCAAAATTTACAATTCATGGGATGTTTCTCAACGAGGCAAGCAATTTTGATTGCGATGTCGAGTTGTTAGAAACTTGCCATCCTGAGCTTGTCGAAGGATTATACGTTCGCCCTGCTGGGCTCAGTATTTCGTCACCTTCGTTCCTCAAAAGGGTAAGTCTTTTTCTTTAATACTCATCTCGTCTTCTTCAACTCCTGAATGCATCGGTTCGTTCTCGTCGATTATCGGAATATCGGCGTCTTTAACGGGCGCCGGGGAAGACTTTTTTATGTCTGACACTTCGGCAGAATAATTACTTTGTCCGCCTGCCGGTTTCGGTCCCATCTGCAAACTCTCGGCGATTATTTCGGTGACATATCTTTTGACATTATCCTGTCCGGTCCAGTTTCTTGTTTGAAGCCGGCCTTCAATCATGACCAAACCGCCCTTTCTCAAATACTGGCTGGCAATTTCTCCCAACCGGCTCCAGGCAATTACGGTGTGATATTCGGTGGCATCTTTTCTGCCTCCGGAAGGATCTTTCCAGACCCTGTTTGTAGCCATTCTTAAAGTAGTAACGCTTTGACCGCTTGTAGTAGACCTCGTTTCCGGGTCTTGGGTTAATCTTCCGATTAGGTAAACCTTATTTAAATTCATATTTATAGTCCTTCAATTATTTCTTCAAGTTTTTTGTCCAATTCTTTTGAGTCCTTTTTGGGTTCTACTGGGGCGGCGGACTTGGCTTGAGCCCTCTTTTCCTGTCTCTCTTTCATCTTAATCTGTTTTAACATGGACTGCTTCTTTTGTAAATCGGAAGGCAATTTGATTATCAGATATCTCATTACGTCGGGGTTTAATTTGAGCTGTTCATTTAATTCTTCCAAAGCTTGTGATTCGGACAAATTGAACTGAATATACCCAAAAAAGCTGTTGCCAACATGCTTGATTTCGTAAGATAACCTTATCTTTTCGGGTTCTTTGGAATAAGAAATAACGCCGCCATGCGAGGTTATAATCTTTTCCATACCCTGTTTTATTTCACTAACCTTGGCCTCTTCCAGGTTTGGATTTAAATGAAAAGCCAATTCATAATTCGTCTGTGTCATAACTTGTTCGCCCTCCGCTAACTTTCGTTAAGCGGTACGGGCCCTAAAGGGTTAACTCAATTTCTTTGTTAAAATCTCCGCTTCTCATTCACCATAGTTTACTATGGCTCAATCGAATGCTCGATTTTGCCTCGAACTTGAGTTAACGACCCACGTTATAAATTAATATATAAATGTTTTTAGTCCGAGAAATAGGGAAGAGTTGCTCCGCTAATGGGTATTTTCTCAAGTCCCAAAACCATTTATTAATGTGGCTACATGATAGCAATTTAGCCTAAAAATGTCAATCTTTTTCCCAGCCGGTTCCTAAGCGGGGAGGTTTTTCGTCGGGCCAGTCAGCAATCATAACGAGCACGTCTTTATTGAGAGGTTTATTTTCATGAGCGAGCATGGTAACGGCGCAGGCGCGGTGCATTCCTTCAGCTACGACAATATCACTGTTTGGCATGCGAA
>CAZPLD010000059.1:0-3154 GCA_964587505.1 uncultured Candidatus Saccharibacteria bacterium
ACCACACGTAAATCCCGAAGCAGAGCACTGGCTCAAAGTTTCTGAAGATTTGGAGCGGTTGGGAAGAATGTTACCGGGAGATGGCAAGATTGGCCTTGGGTACTGGTCGGGTCTGGATTATGTAGGAGATTTCTTTAAAGACCAGAACAACCAGGAGCAACTGGTTAGTTTTGACTTGACCGATCTGATAATGTCTTTAGTCAAAAAAGGCCAGGTAAAATATCTTTATCACCAGCAGGAAGCTCTTTGGAACAAAATATTTTCGGAATATAAAGGAAGAGAAAGGATGAATGAGTTAATTGAAGAAAACCTAATAAGCGGGTTTATAGAACTTTGAACTTAAACGATTATTTAAAACAAGCAAAAGAAGGTCACTATGCCATCGGGCATTTTAATTTTGCCACAGAAGATGTTTTAAGGGGTATTGTTGAAGCGTCACGTGATGCCGGTGCCCCGGCGGTCATGGTGGGGACATCGGAAGGAGAGGCGGGTTTTGTGGGTATGAAGGAAGCGGTTGCATTGGTCAGAGCAATGAGAGAGGACTTCAATTATCCAATTTTCCTTAATGCGGACCATTACAAAAGTTTCGAAAAATGCAAAGAGGCGATTGACGCCGGATACGATTCTATAATTATTGATGCTTCAAGGTTGCCAAATGAAGAAAACATAGCTTTGACAAAACAAGTTGTGGACTATGCTCGCTCGGTAAATCCGGGTATTTCTGTTGAAGGCGAACTTGGGTATTTGCGAGGTTCTTCAGAAGTCCAGACAAAAATCGAGATAAGTCCAGCCGACTACTCAAAACCGGAAGAAGTGGCAGATTTTGTTTCACGAACGGGAGTTGACCGCATGGCTGTGGTTTTCGGCAATATTCATGGTATTGTCACCGACCAAGAAGAGAAACTGGACATTGAACATCTCAAAAAAATTGTTGCGACTTTACAAAGACCGTCTTTGTACAAAGACGGTCTTTGTTTGGTATTACATGGGGCATCGGGGCTGAAAGATGAAGATGTGGCCGCCTCAATCAAGGCAGGGATTACCAATGTCCACTTTAATACCGAACTCCGGGTTGCCTATCGCAACGAAATAGATAAACAATTCCATGCTCATCCCAACGAAACTACACCCTACAAGTATCTCGGCCCTGCCGTGGATGAGGTCAAAAAACTCGTGACTGCTAAAATCCATCTATTCATGGAGAAATAAATTTGGCTCACCTGAATAGTTCACACAACCTCTATGCATGACTGCGGGGTGCCCCTTTTCTAAAATCTTACTAATTTTATAAAAGGGCACACCCTCCGCCGGTTGTTTAGGTAGATAGATGGCGATTGGCCATAAAGGTTCAAACTTATTGAAGTAAAATGTCGGGCCGCGCTACTTTTTAGCGGCTTGACTTTTATTTTGTTTTGAGTAAAATATTCTCAGGTTCTTTTTATTGAGGAGAAGACAATGAGCTGGAAAACAACTAAACCGCCTAAGAGAAAGACAAGGCCCGTAAAACTGCGTTTTCAGGATTCTGACGGAAAGATTTCACAAGGAAATTTTTATTGGTCTGACAGAGAAAATACATGGATTGAATGTGTTGAAGGGAAAGACGGACTATGTCTATATGCAGAAGACGGTTGGAAGGTGCTGGGTTGGAAGTAATGAATATTACAGTGCGATAATCTCGCACTTTTTTGTTTGGATAAGGGTAAACGAGCGACGCCTTATTCCAAAGAAGAACGTTCGCAGGCGGGTAGCCGAGATAGAGCAAAAACCCAGCAGGGTTTTATGCGGTCTGATTTGGGATAAGGTGGAGCGAGGCCTTGATTTTAAATAAAAATTAGAGTAAGATAACTAAGCTAAATAACATGGCTACTAAACAGCAAAAAATTGAACTAAATGCCCAGAAGAGGGAAGTCGTCGGAAGCGGGCTGAATGCTTTGAGAAAATCCGGATATCTGCCGGCAATTTTGTATGGAAAGGGTCAGGAATCCATTCCTCTTCAGGTTCCGGTTAAAGATTTTCGCAAAGCTTTTGAATTGGCCGGAGAATCAACCCTGATTTTTATAAATGTAGGCGGCCAGGCATATCCCACCATTATTCACGACATAGCCCGAGATGCCGTAAGCGACGACATCTTGCACGCTGATTTTTATAAAGTCCGTCTGGATGAGAAAATTAAGGCCAAAGTCGCCGTTATTTTTCAGGGTGAATCACCCGCAGTTAGAGACCTCGGAGGCATATTCGTAAGAAATATAAACGAACTGGAAATAGAAGCTTTCCCACAGGACTTACCTCACGAGATAGTCGTAGATACATCTTCGTTGAAGAATATCGGAGACCAGATATTGGTCAAAAATTTGAAATTGGACTCGAAACTTAAGGTGATGGCCGAACCCGAAGAAATAATTGCCACAGCCCAGGAACCAATGTCTCAAGAAGAGCTTGAAAAGGCTTTGGAAGCTCCGACCACGACCGTTGAAGATGTTGAAGTTATTAAGAAAGAAAAAGAAGAAGAAGTTCCGGAAGAGGGCGAGGAGACGCCTGCACCGTTACCTCAAGAGAAGAAAGAAGAATAACAAACATACCCAAAGCAAAACAAAAAGTGGCAACCCGTTGTGGGCGAGCCACTTTTTTAGTTTACCTCCCCAGCCGGGGTTGGGTTTGAATATGGGACTTTTTAAATCTAAATTATCCACAGATTTAGTCATAACGACCTTGAAGGTCGTTATGAGTTAGATAGTGCGTCAAAAATGGGGTCCATATTCCCGTTCAATATCTTGTCTATGTTTCCCCAGCTCTTTTTTATCCTGTGGTCGGTTATTCTATCTTGAGGGAAGTTATAGGTTCTTATTTTTTCGGACCTGTCCCCGGTGCCTATTTGCTTCCGGCGTTCCTCGGTGATATTGCCGGTTTCCTCGGCCTTCTTTATTTCCAAAAGCTTTGCCCTTAAAATATCCATCGCCTTATCGCGGTTCCTTTGCTGGTTTCTTTCTTGTCTTGAAGAAACGACTATCCCCGACGGTTTGTGCAATATTCTTACGGCAGTCTCTACTTTGTTTACATTCTGGCCTCCGGGTCCGCCAGCCCGGGAAAAGGTGACTTCAAGCTCATCGGGGCGTATTTGAAGTTCGCTTTCACTTGCCTTGGCAAGCACGGCTAC
>CAZPLD010000060.1:0-3139 GCA_964587505.1 uncultured Candidatus Saccharibacteria bacterium
ATTATGCTTTTGAGTACGCTGGTTTTTGCGGTTAGCACTATTTTAGGTTCGATTCTCCATGCTCTTCAGCGTTTTTTGGTCTATGCGCTGGCACCGGTGTTTTATAATATCGGTATTATCGTCGGAGCTGTATTCTTTGTCCCTTTGTTTGAAAGATGGGGATACCATGGGCTTTATGGTCTTGGAGCCGGTGTTGTATTGGGCGCCTTGTTCCATTTGCTTATTCAATTGCCTGTGGCATTGCGCGAGGGATTTCGTTTTGGAATGTTATTCAACCTATCCGACCATGCGTTTAGGCGAATGATTACGCTTATGATACCCCGTACACTGGCATTGGGCGCATATAATATCGGCTTGACGATTGTTACAAGCATTGCTTCATTGTTGGGAAGTGGAAGTATTACTATCATCAATCTGGCAACCAATCTTCAGTTTGTTCCTGTTTCTGTTATTGGCATCTCGTTAGCCACAGCGGTGTTTCCGCAATTATCTTCTCATGCAATTACCCAAGATGTACCTGAATTTAAAAGAAAACTTAATTATGCTCTCCGGATAACGCTTATATTAACCGGCCTTATAGCAATATCGATATTTGTTTTTAAGCAACTGATTATTGATACTATTTTTCAGGTGGGTAATTTTAAGGAAGCTGATCGGGCATTGACGGCATCAGTACTTGGTATTTTTATGTTTAGCGTCGTGGCCCAGAGTCTTATGCACGTTATTACGCGGGCTTATTATGCGTTTCAAAATACGAAGACCCCGTTTTTGGTAGCGGTGTTATCAATTGCGCTTAATGTCTGGTTGAGTTATGTATTGGGCTTACAGTTAAAAATGGGTGTCCGCGGCATCGCCTTTGCCACTGTTGCGGCCTATAATATTAATTTCGTATTGCTTTTTATTCTTTTCCGTCGCCGGTATTTTTAACGGTTTTGAAATATATGACTACTGGAATCTTGACTTTTATTACTTTTGCTGGTATTCTTAAACTTAACGAACTTGATCTTTTTAAAGAAGGGTTGGTAAGTTGGCTAAGAAAGCAAGAAAAGAGAAGGCCCACTTTAACAGTTTGAAAAGGAACGGATTTCCAGACATGTCCCAGATTTTTTCGGGAACACGTTTGACAGAAAGAGCCGTTGACTTGTTTTATCGGGGCCGGAATGTTCTGGATCCAAATGTTGTAAAAGTCATTGTTGCCCATATTGGGTTATGTGATAAATGCCGAGAAAGACTTGGCGGTAAGGTAGAGGAAGAGACAAGAATGAAACCTTACCATGGTCAGGGCCTGCCCTTATAGCAGGCCCTTTACTTAATTTATGGAAATCTCTAAAATAAGAAACTTTGTAATTGTGGCTCACGTGGACCATGGAAAATCGACTCTTGCCGATCGTTTTTTGGAATTGACCAAAACAGTGGAGAAAAGAAAAATGCACGAGCAATATCTGGACACTATGGAGCTGGAAAGAGAGAGGGGAATCACTATCAAACTCCAGCCCGTTAGAATGCGCTACCGCGCTTCTAACGGGTCAGGGCCGGAATATATTTTGAATTTGATAGATACTCCGGGACACGTAGATTTCTCTTACGAGGTCTCGCGTTCTCTGGCAGCTGTTGAAGGGGCTATACTGCTTGCAGATGCTTCTAAGGGTATCCAGGCCCAAACTTTAGCTAATCTGCATCTGGCTCAACAGCAGGGTCTTAAAATAATTCCCGTTTTGAATAAGATTGATTTGCCTAATGCGAGAACCGAACAGGTAAAAGAAGAACTGGCGTATTTGTTGGCCGTGGAACCGGAAGATATTTTGGAGGTTTCAGCCAAGAACGGAACTAATGTGGAAAAGGTTTTGGAAAGGGTCGTCAAGGTTATCCCGCCTCCTAAAATTTCCGACGATGCCAATCTTAGGGCTCTTATCTTTGATTCTACCTTCGATGCCTATAAAGGCGTTATCGCTTATATAAGAGTATTTGGGGGTTCAATAAAAAGGGGAGACAAGATAATTGCCTTTGCCGCTAAAGCGAAAGCGGATGTTCTGGAAGCAGGTTATTTCTCGCCCAATCTTATTGCTTCGGATAGTATGTCTTCGGGGGAGATAGGTTATATTGCGACTGGACTGAAAGACCCCGGGCAAATAAGAGTCGGCGATACGATAACTAATCAGAACCATGAATCACGAATTAAGAATTATGAATTTAAACCGCTGCCGGGGTACAAAGAACCGCGGCCGATGGTTTTTGCCAGTTTCTTTCCGGAGAAAAGCGACAGAGTTCCTCGGCCGGCTAAAGCACGGCCAGGAAACCACTCCGAGAACGATTACGATATCTTAAAAGATGCTTTGGGTAAAATTAAACTGACCGATGCCTCTTTGGTCTATGAACCGGAATCATCCGCTGGGTTGGGGCGAGGATTTCGTCTTGGGTTCTTGGGCATGCTTCATGTGGAAATAATATCCGAGCGGCTGAAGAGAGAATTCGGGCTTTCGCTTATAATTTCTTCTCCATCCGTTGAATATGCCGTAAAAATGCAGAATGGCGAGGAGTTAAAAATACGCTCGGCCTCAATGCTTCCTGATTTTTCCGGAATCAAAGCAATCGCCGAGCCGATAGTCAACATTGAGGTGCTTACGCCGACTGTTTATATGGGGAGTGTAATGGAACTGATATCTACTTTCCGAAACGTGTATAAAGGAACGGATTATTTAGGCAAAGAAACGGCTTTATTGAAATACGAAATGCCCTTGTCGGAAGTGATAACGGATTTTTACGACAAACTTAAAAGTGTTTCTTCCGGCTATGCCTCAATGAGTTACGAACCTAAAGACATGCAGGAAGGCGACTTAGTCCGGCTTGATATTTTAATAGCCAAAGATATTGTAGAGCCGTTTTCGAGAATAGTTCCCAAAGAAAAGGCCTACCAAGAAGGCCGGGCCATGGTGACAAAACTAAAAGAAGTAGTTCCTCCGCAAATGTTCGAAGTCTCCATTCAGGCGGCTATCGGCGGCAAGGTTATTGCGGCTGAATCAATTAGGGCAAAGCGAAAAGATGTTACACAGCACATGTATGGAGGGGATATAACCCGCAGGATGAAACTTTGGAAGAAACAAAAACGGGGCAAAGCCCGCATGAAAGAAACCGGCCGGGT
>CAZPLD010000061.1:0-2984 GCA_964587505.1 uncultured Candidatus Saccharibacteria bacterium
AACGCAGCTGGCTTGGCCAAATTCAAGGCAAATCCGAGCATTGCGACGAGCCATACTGAAGTATGACTAGGAGCAAGCGGAAGATTTAACGAAGAAGTTGGCTAAGAGCATACTGTTTAATGGCCGAAGGCCATAGCAGAGCGGCCAGCAAGTTATAATAATGATTGAAATTATACCGTCCATACTTGCGACAACCAAAGAAGAATTTGAGAAACTTTTAAAGAGCGTCGAGCCCTATGCGGACAGGGTGCATTTAGATATCGGGGACGGTGATTTTGTGGCAACAAAAACTATTTCGGGGTATGAGGAATTGATAACCACGGAAACTAAAGTTAATTTTGACGTTCATCTCATGGTTTCGCGGCCGGAGGACCAGATGTATTTTTGGTACAAAACTAAGGCGGATAGATTTTTCATTCACGCCGAAACTGACCACGGTCATAGTAATTTGATAAATCAGATACACCTTAACGGCAGAAAGGTCGGCTTGGTTTTAAATCCCGAAACTCAAGTTGAGAAGATAGTTGAACTTATAGATGACATAGACTTCGTTCAATTTATGACCGTGCATCCGGGTAATTACGGCGGAGAGTTTGTGGAGAGTGTTATTGATAAAATTTTGGATTTTCACGGACGCTATCCGAATGTGCCGATTATGGTAGACGGAGCAATCCACACAGAAACAGCAAGAATGGTTGTCGCGGTGGGGGCATCGATATTGGTTGTCGGTACCCATATTTTGAACGAGGGCAATGATGTGGGTAAGGCGATTGAAGAATTGGCTAAAATAAGCAACAATATATAGATATGTTTGATATTGTTTCAATAGGTTCAGCAACTCGCGATGTCTTTGTTAATGCTGATGATTTTAAGTCGTTAAATATAGCCGATTTTTCTACGGGAAAAGGGCTTTGTTTCCCTTTGGGCTCAAAAATAGAGGTCAAAAAAATAGTATTTACTTCCGGCGGAGGCGGAACCAATGCGGCGGTTACTTTTGCGAGGCAGGGATTATCTACGGCATGTATTGGAGTGACCGGCAACGATTTAAATGGCCAAGAGGTTGTAAACGAGCTGGACAAAGAGGGTATCGAGACTAAATATTTTCAAAGACACGATGATGATTTTACTGCTTACTCGGTAATTTTAGTTGATTCTTCTGGAGAAAGGACCATCTTGTCCTACAAAGGCGAAGGACAGCATTTTGATGTTAATAAAATTGATTTTGACCAGCTTCAAACTAAGTGGCTTTTTTTGGACAGTTTAGGAGGGCATTATGATTTGCTTGAGAAAGCGGTTAATTGGGCGGTTGCCAACAACGTAAAACTGGCCACAAATCCCGGAGGGAAGGAGCTGGCGCATGGTCTGGAAAAATTAAAACCGCTGTTAAAGAATTTTTCGATAGTTATAATGAATCAAGAGGAAGCGGCAGGCTTGACTGGAATTGATTACAAGAAAGAAGAAGAAATATTTAAATTCATGGACGAGGTAATAGGTGGCGTGTTTGTTATGACAAAAGGTCCGGAAGGAGTTGTGGTTTCCGATGGTAAAAATATCTATCGGGCAGGAGTTCCAGATTCACCGGTTGTAGAAAGAACCGGAGCGGGCGACGCTTTCAGTTCCGGATTCATTTCCGAATATATCCATTCGGGAGATATTTCAAAAGCCATTCAATTTGCCACAGCCAACGCCTCGTCGGTTGTTACCCAGTATGGATCAAAAGCAGGAATACTTAAAAACGGAGATTGGGGGCCGTGGCCGTTGGTTGAGGTTTTGAAAAAATAAAAAAGGGCCCGTCTCACGTTGAGACGGACCGACGTCGGCGCCGTGCTGGGGATTATAAACCTCTCCACCGAATGACGAACCTCATCGCATGTTCCCTCCTTGAGAATTAAGGATTGGTTGCTCCGGACAGCCAGCCCTTGGTAATAATAGACGCCAGGATCAGGTAGGGAAACCGGAGTCCTTTCCAGCCTGGAATGCTAATAATAACAAATCTTTATTATAAAGTCAATATGCTTGAACCATATAAAAAACTTGCGGCATTATTGAGAACCACACCCGAGATTCTCTATGAATTGGATGTTAAGATGGGAAAAGTTACCGGCCAAGAAGGGGTCATGGAAGCTGTCGCGAATCAAAACGACGCTTTGGTTTCAAAAACTCTGACAGAACTATCTTTGACCAGGAATTCAACCGCAGAAGAAGTTTATACCGCTTTGATCCGCCGACTGGTCAAATTGGACCAGAATTTATATGAATTACTGGATAAGCCCGATCTTTCAAAGATGTCAGTTACTTGCGGAAAGCTTTGTGAAACGGCCTTACGACTTTTTTCTCCGCCTCGGGGCATGTTTATTAAAAAAGAAAAAGTTGCCGAACTGCTGGAGAAATATAGGCCGGATAACCTTTTGAATCATTTCGGATATTCAAACACTAAAGAACTTTTGGACAAAGAAGGGTTTGCATCGGTGGTCAGTGCTTTAAGATTTACGCAGAGTAGGGACTGGATGCATAAGTTTTTTGATGTTGCTTATAACGAGTTAAAACCCGAAGACTTTGAAGAAAGAGACGTAGAGTTGAAAATATTGGAAACAAAATGGCTCGCGGTGGCCGATAAATTTCTTGAGAAGAAATACCACAACATCAGCCATCTGAAAGAATACGGCGTTATTTTTGTTATTCCTCTGCCTATTGATACCGCCGGCGAGACGACAAGAATGTTTACTCTGATAATGCATTATCTGCACGAAGTGCCGTTTTATTCCGACCTCTTCCGCAAATTCATGAAAGACCCAGATTTTATAGATAAGTTCAAATCACTTTTAAGGGGAGATGTGTCTGACAAAAAAATTGAAAGCGACAGGCCTGTCTGGCGCGTGGTCCAAACATATCTGGCCAAGGATAACGAGCAGGACTTTAAGCTGTTTGAACCACACGTAAATCCCGAAGCAGAGCACTGGCTCAAAGTTTCTGAAGATTTGGAG
>CAZPLD010000062.1:0-2864 GCA_964587505.1 uncultured Candidatus Saccharibacteria bacterium
GTACCCCCGCCAAGAATCGAACTTGGATCCACGCCTTAGAAGGGCGTTGTTCTATCCGTTGAACTACAGGGGCATAGACATAATGTCTGGCATAATTTTACCTTAAAATTAGCTTTTAGTAAAGAATTTATTGATTTACAGCCACCATGGATTGTGGTAATAAATCGTTATATCAGTTGTTTGAAAACTAGGTGTTACATGAGATGGTTGTGCCGGCATTTCAAGAGAAAACCCATAAGAACAACTCTCGCTTTATTACTGACGTTTTCCATACTTTCCATTGCTTCGTTCGCCGGCTATATTTACTACTATGTTTTCTATGACCGCAGCAATCTTCCCGATATAAAAGCAATAGTAAACTTTGACCCGCCTACCGTAGGCACTGTCTATGACGAGAGCGGTAAAACAGTAATTAACCTCGCTAAAGAATTCCGCTGGACATCAAAGCCCGAGGAAATTCCTCTGATCGTCCGCCAAGCCGTTTTATCGGCCGAAGACAAGAGGTTTTACGAGCATAACGGAGTTGATTGGAAGGCATTTTTTTTCCGGGCAGGCGTCAGAAATTTGGTTCATGTGGCCGAGAATATCTACCACAATAAAAAACCTATCATTCGGGCCCAGCAGGGCGCATCTACACTGGACCAGCAATTAGTCAGGTTATTTTTCCTTCAGGAGATCGTACGCCATGAGGGTTCGGATCCAGTAAGTAAATTCTGGAGAAAATTCGAAGAATGGAGGTTAGCTGTCTGGCTTAATGAAGAATTGCAAAAGCCGGAGTATTTCGGGTCAAAGAAAAACGCCAAAGAACACATCCTGGCCTGCCTGCTGAATTATGCTTATTTTAAGGGCGTATACGGAATAAAAGCGGCGTCTTTGTTCTACTTCAATAAAGATATTCAGTATATTGATTACGAAGAATCAGCATTGCTTGCCGGAATAATGAAGAATCCTCTTTTGTACGCGCCTCCTACTAAAAAACCCTCAAAAACAAATAGCTTGAGTTATCAGAGGCAGTTAAACAGGCGCAACAGCATTCTAGATCTAATGGTTAAAAATCAGTACTTAACAAAGGAGACCGCCGACAGGTTGAAAGAGACAGAACTTCCTCTGCCAAGCTCAAAAAATATTAATATCCAAACAGACGCCCCATCTATTGTAGGCGATGTCTTCAGAGAAGTTAAAAATAATAATCTTGATATTAACGGGATTTTTGTCGGCGAAATTCAGGTGCATACGACAGTAAATCTAGAAATCCAAAAAATAACCAATCAGGCGCTTGAGAATGGCCTGAAAGCGTATGAGGAAAGATATCCCAAATCAAGAGGGGTTATTCAGGGCTTGGTTGTAATTTTAAGAAACAGCGACGGAGCGATACTTGCCGAGGTCGGCGGAAGACAGGTGTTTGAAGCAAGGCCTATTGCCTATTCCGACTTCAACAGGGCCGAGGACTCGCATCGCCAGCCCGGTTCGGCCTTTAAGCCGTTTGTTTATTTAACAGCGCTAAAAGACGGCTGGACACTTGAATCAGAAATACGGGATGCTCCGGTTGCCGTACCGATGGGTTATGCAAAGATCGGCAATAAGTGGGTAAAAAAGCCTCCCAAGTGGATAAAGAACTATGACGGCAAATTCAAGGGATTTATTCCGTTAAGGAAAGCTCTCGCCGAATCAAGAAACGCTCCAACCGTCCGGCTTGCGGATATAGTAGATATTGACGAAATTATCAATATCGCGTATTTGACCGGAGTCAAAACCAAGCTTGAACCGTATATCACGACAGCTATCGGCGCTTCCGATGTTACCCTCTTGGAATTGGCCAATGCTTATAGAGCGATAGCTTCAGGAATTTACGCCGAACCGTATTCGGTTGTAAAGCTGACAGACAAAAACGGCAAAGTTATTTTTACCGCTCAAAACGGAACAAGGCCGCTTGAGATAGATAGAACTGCTTTGAGACATCTACAAGAAGGCCTGCGCGGAGTGGTCAGAATTCCAGGAGGAACCGCCCATTCTTTGGACAACACGGTTCGACACCGCTCACCGCAAGAAGACTTCCCGATCCAGGTAATGGGCAAGACCGGAACTACCAATGATTTCCGCGATGCTTTATTTGTCGGCTCTACCTACGGAGAAAAAGGGATTACTATTGCCGTAAGGATAGGATTTGACGATTTCCGCGAACTCGGACCGCAGGAAACTGGCGGAAGAATAGCCCTTCCTATTTTCAAAGAGATGATGCTGAATATTTACAAAGACAATCTGGCCGGCATAGCGCCGGAATTTCCGGAAGATATTGAACAAAACATCGATAATTATTTACAGAACCCGCAGTAATTGCGGGTCTTTTATTTGACAATTTGATATTTTAGTGTATTGTATTATTAGCTTCCGTAACTTACGAAGAGGGGGGCAGTGATGCGGATAGCCGTGTTGGTTCTTTGTTTATTTCTGGTATCAGCTTCGGCACATAGCCAAACTTCGGCGCCGACGGAACCGCCGGTCTTTGATAAAAAATTATGGACAGTTACCGGTATATTAGTGGGTTCAAGCATCCTCATGACAGAATTTGCCGTTCACGAAGACTTGAAGAACCAGTCCGAAAGGCGTTTGAAAATATATACGGTTGCCGCCATATCAGACTTTCTGGTCTTTGCTCAAAGCGCTAACTTGAAATCTGACGGCAAAAAATGGTGGTGGGTACCGCCAATTGCCGTATCGGCTGTTACTGGCGGTTTCGCCATTAAATATAGTAAGAGTTTCTAATCCTCCAACTGGAGGAATTTTTATATTTTGAGCGGGTAGCGGGAGTCGAACCCGCCTTATCAGTTTGGAAAACTGATGTATTACCGATATACGATACCCGC
>CAZPLD010000063.1:0-2751 GCA_964587505.1 uncultured Candidatus Saccharibacteria bacterium
GAGTTCTTTGACTGCGGGTGTGCCATTGAATTGATTGACCTGTTTTTTGGCTACATTTTCAAACATATTCTGTCTTCCGTTCATGGGCGGTTTGGTAGCACTTGGATATCCGTTATTAAATCCGGTGGCCACAACGGTAACCTTTAATTCTCCCTTCTTGAGATTGTTATCTAAAACCGCTCCGAAAATAACTTTTGCGTCAGGGTCGATATGTTCGGTAATTATTCTGGCCGCTTCGTTTATTTCGGCCATCGCCATATCTGCTCCTCCGGATACGTTGAATAATACGCCGCGGGCACCGTCTATAGAAACCTCCAGCAAAGGAGAATTGATTGCCATCTTGGCGGCTTCTATTGCCCTGTCCTCACCGATAGATTTGCCTATACCCATCAACGCCGAACCGGAGTTGGCCATGATCGTCTTAACGTCGGCAAAATCAACGTTGATTATTCCCGGAATAGTTATCAGGTCGGAGATACCCTGAACGCCCTGTCTTAAAACATCATCTACAATGCCAAATGATTCCAGCAACGGAGTTTTTCTGTCTATAACCGACAAAAGCCGGTCATTGGGAATGGTAATCAAAGCATCTACCTTTTCCCTTAAAATATTCCAGCCGTCCTCGGCAATCCTTGATCTCTGGGGTCCTTCGAAACTGAAAGGCTTGGTCACAACAGCTACAGTGAGAGCTCCGACGTCTTTTGCAATATCAGCAATTACGGGCGAGGCTCCCGTTCCGGTTCCGCCTCCCATACCTGCTGTTATAAAAACCATATCGGCGCCTTTTAAGGCATTCATCACTTCTTCTTTAGTATCTTCGGCAGCCTGTTTGCCAATTTCCGGATTCATTCCGGCGCCAAGACCGCGGGTCAAACTTTTACCGATGTGTATTTTGGTGGTGGCGGTGCTGTTGTGCAAAGCTTGCGCATCAGTATTAATTGCAATAAATTCAACGCCGTGAATTCTGGCCTCGATCATTCTTCCCAAGGCATTACAACCGGAACCTCCGACACCGACGACTTTTATCCTTGCAAATGTTTCAAATGCTGGTTTAATGATTTGTCCCATGTAATCTAATTTATTTACTAATAAAAGGAAATCTTACATGCGTATTAACACAAAAGAATACCAGTATCAAATAATAGGTCAACTGGCTGTGGATAACTCTGTGAATAAGCTGGGATATAGAGTTACGGGGAGAAGTTCTTTAACCAGCCCAAAACCTTCTTAAATGAGCTGTTGTTGGTAAGCTGACCGCTTTTAGAACCCTTATTCCCGCTAAATTCTTCATCTATCCCCCAAGTTATTAATCCCGCTGCGACTGCAAAAGAAGGGTCGTCCAGATTGTCGGCCACTCCGGATAAATTTAAAGGTTTGGCAATTCTTACCGGCAACCTCAACCTTTCTTTTACCATAGCGGCAAGACCGGGCAGATTTGCCCCGCCTCCGGATAAAACCACGCCGGCCGGAAGCATTCCTTTGGAAATTTTCTTCAATTCATTGGCCACCATTTCCAATAATTCTTGGGCGCGCGCATCTACAACTCTGATTAACTGTTTTCTGGGAAGAATAAAATCTTTTTCCGACATCAGTTCAGAGAGATCTATGTTCCCCCTCCTGCGCAGATCTTCTCCTTCCGAAGTCGCCCCGTGTTCTATCTTTACTCTTTCAGCAACGTCCATTGAGGTCCTCAAGGCAACGGCGAGGTCTGATGTAATGTGTTTTGAACCAATCGGCAAAACCACGCTATGAAGAAGGTCGGCTTCTTCAAAAACCGTCAGGGTGGAAGTACCTCCTCCAAAGTCAAGATTCAGAACTCCGTATTCTTTTTGATTTTTATCAAGAACCGCAAGCGACGAGGCCAGAGGCGCAAAAACCAATCCGGCCACTTCTATGTTATTTTCGTTCACGCACTTGGCTATATTTCTTAAATAAGGAGAAAGTCCGTCAATTATAAATACTTCTGCTTCAAGACGAACACCTTTCATCCCCATAGGATTTTTAACATATTCAGTTCCGTCTACAATATAGTTGCGCGGGATGACATGGATTATCTCTCTGTTGGCCGGCAAGCTCACGACAGATGCCGCCTGCAAGACCCTGTCGATATCATTCTGGGATATTTCTCCGTCAACACGGGAAACAGCAATTACGCCCCGGGATAGCTGAGTTTTTATATGAAGTCCGTTCACGGCAAGGTAGGCTCTCTTAATATTGGCACCAGCCATCGCCTCGGCTCTCTGAACCGCTGTTCGGACATTATCAATGGTCTCCTCCATATCAACCACCATTCCCCGCCTCAAACCATTTGAAATAGCGCTTCCCACCCCTAATATCTCAGCCCCCAAAGTATCGCGGTCTATTTTTGCGATTACAACTTTAACCTGCGAGTTTCCTATATCAATTCCGGATATTATATATGGTCGTGCCATATTACTTTTTGAGTTTATTTAAAATTTTATTTTCCAAACTAAACATTTCCTTCTTGGCGTTGGCGGATTTTTCATGGTCATACCCCAATAAATGCAAAAATCCATGCACCGTCAGCCATGCCAACTCTTTTTCTAAGCTGATACTCTGTCTTTCGGCTTCTTTGACTGCAAA
This sequence comes from uncultured Candidatus Saccharibacteria bacterium, assembly GCA_964587505.1. Taxonomy (GTDB): domain Bacteria; phylum Patescibacteriota; class Minisyncoccia; order 2-02-FULL-40-12; family GWA2-44-9; genus 2-01-FULL-41-26. Next base: position 2,605 of record CAZPLD010000063.1, read on the forward strand.
AGACAGACAAATGAATATGTCTCCTAACGGAAGTATAGCATGTTTTTTAAACCTTGACTCTTCCAGGGGAAAAGACAAGACATCGGTAACCTTGTTCTTGTTCCGGTACTTCTTGTTAAGCGCCTTTATCCTGACCTCCCCCACCAA
>CAZPLD010000064.1:0-2189 GCA_964587505.1 uncultured Candidatus Saccharibacteria bacterium
CCAAAAGGTGAAAGCGATTTGACCGCCGAAGAAAGACTGCTGCGAGCAATATTCGGAGAAAAATCACAAGACGTAAAAGACACCTCTTTAACTCTAGATTATGGAAAGGTTGGGCGCGTCGTTGGAGTAAGAATATTTTCCAGAGACCAGGGCGACAAACTTCAGGCGGGAGTTATTAAAACTGTCCAGGTTTCAGTCGCACAAATGAGAAAAGTCCAAGTCGGAGATAAGTTGGCCGGAAGACATGGAAATAAAGGCGTTATATCCACCATACTACCAGAAGAGGACATGCCTTATCTACCAGATGGACATCCAGTCGATATGATCTTATCCCCCCTTGGTATAATCTCGCGTATGAATATCGGCCAAGTTTTAGAAACCCATCTTGGTTGGGCGGCATCTAAATTAGACTACAAAGCCGCGGTTCCAGCGATGGGCGGTGCAACAGAAAGCATGATAAAGGAAGAGCTAAGATTAGCCGGATTGCCCGAAGATGGCAAAATATACGTTTATGATGGCCGCACTGGAGAAAAATTCCACCAGAAAACCACTGTCGGGGTTATCTACTTCATGAAACTGATGCACATGGTAGAAGACAAGATGCACATGCGTTCTATCGGCCCGTATTCATTGATCACACAGCAGCCATTGGGCGGCAAAGCTCAATTTGGCGGTCAAAGATTTGGAGAAATGGAGGTCTGGGCACTTGAAGGTTATGGAGCAGCTCACACATTGCAAGAAATGCTAACCATCAAATCCGATGATGTTCAAGGACGTGCAAAAACATACGAAGCAATAGTTGAGGGAGAAGAAATCAGGGCTCCGCACCTACCAGAATCATTTAAGGTGCTGCTGTCAGAAATAAAAGGATTGGGGTTGAATATAGAGTTAAAAGAGATTTAAAATATGGACTTTTCTGCCTTAAAACTCCGAGTCGCTTCGCCTGAAGAAATACTTCAGTGGTCTTATGGCGAAGTAACTAAACCGGAAACGATAAATTACCGCACACAAAAACCTGAAAAAGAAGGTCTATTTTCAGAGTCTATTTTCGGACCGACAAAAGACTGGGAATGTTATTGTGGAAAATATAGAAGGATACGCTACAAAGGAATTATCTGCGATCGTTGCGGCGTTGAGGTGACAAGATCTATCGTCAGGCGCGAACGTATGGGTCACATTAAGTTAGCTAGCCCTGTTGCGCATATTTGGTTTTTACGCGGAATGCCTTCGCGCATTGCCACAGTATTGGATGTTTCATTGCCAGACCTTGAAAGGGTAATATATTTTGCGGCTTACATTGTAACGAGGGTAAACGAAGACCTAAAAACCGAGGCCATGAAAAAAATGGAAACCGGTTTCCGATCTCTTATTAAAAACGCTCCGCAGAAAAGCGAACAGGAAAGAATTAAAGAACGGCGTGAAGAAGAAAAAGGTAATCTCAAAAGCTTAAAAAAATACCAGATACTCTCGGAACTCGAATTCAGAGATTTATCACTCAAATATGGTGAAGTTTTTGAAGCAAGCATAGGCGCTGAAGCAATAAGAAAACTTATGGAAGAGATGGATCTGCAAGAAGAAATAACGAAAGCAGAAAATGGTTTAAAAGAAATTGATAATCCAACTATACAAAAAAAGTGGATGCGCCGCCTTAAAATACTCAAGAAAATGCTAAGAAATAATATACGCCCGGAGTGGATGATTCTTGAAGTCCTGCCAATTATTCCACCGCTACTTCGCCCAATGGTTCAATTAGACGGCGGCCGTTATGCCACATCGGATCTAAATGATCTTTACCGACGCGTCATAAATAGAAATAACCGCTTGAAACATTTGGTTGAGCTTAAAGCACCAGAGGTTATCACAAAAAATGAAAAAAGGATGCTCCAGGAAGCCGTTGATGCACTTATAGATAATTCTATGAGGCGGGGGCAAACGCTTGTTTCAGCTTCCACTGGCCAAAAAAGAGCCCTCAAGTCTCTTGCGGATATGCTTAAGGGAAAGCAGGGTAGATTCAGGCAAAACCTACTCGGCAAACGCGTAGATTATTCCGGCAGAAGCGTAATTGTTATCGGCCCAAATTTAAAGATCAGCGAGTGCGGTTTACCTAAATTTATGGCTCTAGAATTATTTAAGCCATTTATAATAAATTATCTTAAAACCAAAGGGTTGGCTCACAATATTCGCTCTGC
>CAZPLD010000065.1:0-2180 GCA_964587505.1 uncultured Candidatus Saccharibacteria bacterium
ACCATTCGAACGCCCAGCGAGCGTTCTCATTGCCTTCGTCAGTCGCTCGTCCCTTTGGGACGCCATGCCCGCTTCCTTCCTCAAAGCGCGCTTTGTGGCTAATGGCTCTTCAATAGTAATCGGAGGATAAATTACCTTTGATTCCTTGCCGTAGTACTTTTTAATTCTTGATTGGACGTTTTTGGAAATCGCCACAAACTCGTCTACTCTATCCGAGGCTTGTCTGTCCCAGATTCTCAATAAATGGCGCAGCAATGTTGCCAAATGCGTCTTGTTCTCATATTCGGCGTGGCGGTCCCACAGAAATCTTGTCGGGCTGTAGCAGTAGCAGATATGCCTTGTTTTGGGTTTTAATACTAAACCTTTGGAAAAAATAACCGATGAAGAAATCACTACATCAAAATCGGACAGGTCGAACGATTCTATTGCGGAAGGCATGAGAACAAGAAAATACCTATACAACTTTGTTATCAGAGGAAATTTTTGAAGAGGGCTGTTCCTAATCTCCGCTTCGGGCAGAAATTCCCGAACGAATTTTTTATTAGAAAAAAGAGCATATATGGGTGCCTTTGGAAATATTTTATGAAGTTCTATAAGCACACGCTCGGCTCCTCCCAAATTATTGAGCCAATCATGCACGAGAGCAATTTTCATAGGTAATTATTATCATAAAATAGGCAGGTTTTAAAGATACTTGAAAAACAATCGATATTTTGCTACTATCTGTCAAGGTCTTTGATTTGGCGAGGAAATTCATGACTAATAATGTAGTTGTAAGCCGTATCACTCTTTTTTCTTCAAAAATGGATAAGACAGCCGAATTCTACAATGCAATCGGACTGAGTCTCCAGAGATCCGGTAGCTGGAGCGGCTACTATAACTATCTCGATATTATTAAAAACAATGGACAAGATATTATTTTCGAGATATATCCGCTTGAATTCGGATCGCCTGTAATCAGTCCGCAGGGTTTGGGATTCGACGTTGATAATGTTCCCATTGTTCTTAAGAATTTGATGGAAATGGAGACTCCAGTGTTAAGGCCTGAAAATCCTAGGATGTATTCTTGTTGCACATTAGCCATAGTGAGAGATCCTGACGGCCGGACAGTAACAATCACCCAACACGAAAGGTAAACCAAAAACCAGCATAATGCTGGTTTTTTTATCTTTTTGCTAATACGTTCCTCTTATACACATCTAAATTTTCGAGAACAATGCCGGTGCCACGGGCAACACAGAACAAAGGGTCGTCGGCAATCATGGCGGGAACGCCAGTTACTTTAGTAATCAGTTTGTCTATGTTTTTCAGCAGTGCTCCGCCTCCGGAAATGTGAATGCCTTTATCCATAATATCCGAGCAAAGTTCGGGTGGCGTAACTTCAAGGACGCTTTTAATGATCTGAACTATTTCCCGGAGCTGTTCGGTGATGGCCTCGGTGATTTCGTTAGTTGTAATTTCAATTGTTTTCGGATAACCGGTGGCAAGATCTCTGCCTCTTATATTTATTTTTTCCTCTTCGGACACTTTCATCGCGCTTCCGATGGAAATTTTAAGAAGTTCAGCGGTCCTTTCTCCGATGGCGAGGCCATGTTTCTTTTTTATGTATTCAACGATGGCCTGGTCCAACTTGTTTCCGCCGATGCGGACAGATCTCCACGTCACAATGCCGCCAAGGGAGATGACGGCTATTTCGGTAGTACCTCCGCCGATATTAAGTATCATATTCCCTGCCGGGTTGTTGATGGGTATCTTGGCTCCGATAGCGGCAAGTACCGGCTCTTTGACAAGGTACACTGCCTTGGCGCCGGCATTCAAAGCCGCTTCTATAACCGCCCTTTTTTCGGTGGAATTGATTCCCGCCGGAACGGATATTAAAACTTCCGGCTTAACAAAACTCAAGAATCCGCCGGCTTTTTTGATGAAGTACCGCAGCATTGCGCCGGTCACGCGGTAGTCCGCAATGGCACCGTCGATAAGCGGCTTGGACACAGTAATACTATCAGGCGTCCGGCCTATCATTTCTTTGGCGAGATTGCCGACGGACATTATTTTGTTATCTAAAATGGAGATGGCAACAACGGAAGGTTCGTTAATGATAATCCCCTTTTTGGGTATGAATACCACCGTATTTGTTGTTCCTAAATCAATTCCAATCTTTTTCATCGCCCTTTAATCTA
>CAZPLD010000066.1:0-2164 GCA_964587505.1 uncultured Candidatus Saccharibacteria bacterium
AATACTTAAGTCTTTAAATATTTGGATAGGAATGCCTAAATATTTGGAGGGGTTAAGTGTTTTAGGTACAAATGGACACCAATTTTTTGGATGGAGGAGAGGTCGACATAAGAACAGTTTCTTACGACAACCCCGATGAAACCACTCCCAGCAGCCGCGAGCCCCAGGAAACTATTTACAATAAGGTAAACCGCTGGTTTTTAATTGCCGGCGTTTTCATCTTGCCCCTATTTTTTCTTCCATGGTCTACCAGTATTCTTGAATTCAACAAACAGATACTCTTGTTAATTTTAGCCGGAACGGCTCTTATCCTATGGCTTCTGCACGTAGTTGTTTCCGGACAATTATCATGGAGAGCCACCCCGTTAGATAAAGGAATAGTAGCTTTCCTTGTGGCCGTTTCTCTTTCAACTATTTTTTCTCTGGCTCGTTTTAAGAGTTTATTCGGGCTGACGGGAAGCTTAAGCGACTCACTCCTGACCATAACTGCTCTTTCTATATTTTATTTCGGGATAGTTAATGTTTTTGACGACAAGGGCAGCAAAATACGCTCTGTGCTCGGATATTCTTTTTTTGCCGTTCTTCTTTACGGCACCCTGAATCTATTCGGGGTCTATCTGGTCCGTTTGCCGTTTGCGATGTCAAAAGCATTCAACACCGTCGGTTCAGTAAATTCTTTTGGTATGATCGCGGCGGTGGCCTTGCCTTTGTTTTATAAAACCAAAGCAGTTTCTTTCGGAAAATATATCAATATAGCCGGAATGTTCCTGGCACTGGCGGTTCTTGTGATATTAAACTGGTGGGTACTTTGGGCCGTAGCGATAGCTGGAATGGCAACGATGATAGCTTTGGACAGCTTGAACAACCCCGGATTCAGGGTATCAAAATTTCTGTTGCCGATGACTGTAATTGTTGTGGGGGTGTTCCTCATGATCGTTAATTTAGACCTCTCCTTTTTAAAGAAAAATTTTCCAATTGAAATAGCGCCGTCTTTCAGCTTATCAGCCAATATTTCCGAATCTGTAATGAGAAAAAACATAGCTTTTGGGTACGGCCCGGAGAACTTTTCTTTGGCTTTTGACCAATATGGCGCCGGAAATATTGCTAATACCACCTTATCCAGTGCCAGATTTTTTGACTCTGCTTCGCAGGTTTTTAACTGGGCCGTTCAGGGAGGGTTGGTTGTTCTTGCCGCTTTCGGTTTTCTCCTTTGGCTTTTGGCCAGGAGTATTTTTAAGGGCGGATTGGCCGAAGAAGATATTGGAATTATGTCCGGGGTTGTGGCTTTAATGGTGGGGATGTTCTTGTATCCGTTCAACCTTACCCTTATGTTTGTTACTTACGTAATGATGGGCTTGATGGCAGTATCTTTGTGGGGAAACGGGAAGAAAATATTTAATGTAGAAGAAAGGGCTTCTACTTCCCTTATCTCTTCGCTTGGATTTATAGGCGGATTAATTCTTGTTCTTGTCGGTTCTTATTTTGGAGCCACTTTATATATATCGGATATTAAATATGCCCAGGCTTTGGAAAGCAAGGATATAAACAAGTCGGTTATCCTGCTTACGGAGGCAATTAACTGGAATGGTCAGGACGACAGATACTACAGAGCATCTTCTCAAGTTGCTCTCTCATTGCTTTCAACAGAGTTGAATAAAAAAGATAACAGCGCCGATAAGACAGCAAAAGTCCAGAACTACTTGGCTTCAGCCATTAATCTGGCTAAACGTGCCACCGAAGTAGCTCCCAGAGAATCAAGCAACTGGTCTAATTTGGGAGACGTATATCAAAGTCTGATGGGTTTTGTGGACGGGGTAGATAAGCTTGCCGAAGATTCCTATTTGAAAGCGGCAGAACTTAGGGCGGGAGACGCATCTTTCTATAACAAAATAGGAAACATGTATTTTATCAAGTCAGAACTTTCCCGCCAACTAGCTGTTAGCGGAGGAGCGAATGCGTCAAAATTCCAGCAGGAAGTAATGCCGAACCTTATCAAAGCCGAAGAAAATTTCAAAAAAGCCATAGACCTTTCGAACAGCTTCGGATTAGCTATATATAATTTAGGCGCCGTATATGACAGGATGGGCAAAGTAAGAGAGGCCATCGGACAGCTTGAAAAAATAGCGCCTTATAACAGCGACCAGCCGACCCTCGCTTTTGAGTT
>CAZPLD010000067.1:0-2086 GCA_964587505.1 uncultured Candidatus Saccharibacteria bacterium
TCGGACACATCCACCTTGCCATCGCCGTTTAGGTCGCTTTTTGCTTTAACAACTTCGTCTTTGGCTGACCAATTATTTAAAAATATGCTCCAATCCTGAATACTGATTTTGTTATCCCCATTAAAATCAATTAGAGCAAAAGCAAAAGATGAAATCCTTAAAGTTTTTGCCTCTGACACCTCGCTTGTTTTCTCGGTTCCGGAATCAGTTTGTCTGGTCTGCACCCTATAATTCTTTAGAGACAGCCGCTCGGTATTAATTAAAATTCTATACAAACCGCCTTCCTCCGCTTTAACATTCTCCAAAACCTCTCCGTCAAATAAGGCCTCTACTTTGCTCCCCGGCACCGCGTATCCCGATATAAGAAGCAGTTCGCCCCTGGTCAAAGCCGGTTTATTTAAATTAATCGTGGACGGGAAAATAATATTTTCCCAGCGAACGACGGTGTTAAATTTAAAATCATGAGAAAAAATTTTGGACTTTCCCTGTCGGCCATCTTTGTCCCGTATCAACAAAGCATAAACACGCTTTTCTTCCGGCGGACTAACAACTTCTTTATAAAATGAGCCGTCATCTTTAGTTTGAAATTCACCGTCTATGAGAACCTGCTGAAGCTCTCCCCATTCTTCCCGCACTAAGTGAACTCCCATTGTTGCTCCGGGGTAGGCCTTGCCGGAAAAAATAATTCTTGCCGGTGTATTGCCTCCACCACTGCGCACTGTTTCCACTGCAGCGCCGTCTCCTCCGCCAGGTGTTGGGGTAGGCGTAGGTGTGCCGCTTGGAGCAGGTGTAGTATAGGTAATCGTTGCCGAGATTTGGCTTATCCGTACCACTTTACTGTTAGTCCCCGTAACAGAGACCCCGACCTCAAGATCAGTTGTCGCTGTTTTCAAAATACTTAAACCGGTGTGGGACTGCGCAACTTCGGCATAGTTTCCCGCAGCCGCGTTATCAGTTCCAAAATTAGAACAAACCCCGTCAATGCATTTTCTTGTTTGGAATTTATTGGGAGGGGCCGTGCCTACTCTTTTCTGACAAACCGTTATATCAACCTGGGAAATTGTTGCTCCATCCGGGATAGATGAGATATTAATATCAAAAGTTTGGTTTGCCCCATTCACGCTTGCCTCGATAAAAGAAGTGTCGCCATCACTGTCAGTACACGAAGAGCCGCTTGATTCGTCCACTTCAAGATAACAGTCAGTTGCATTACAAGCCGTACCGCCGGTATTCGTCCAGCTTGCGCTGTCATCTGTGCCATCGGCAACAGGGCGTAAAATGGAAGTAGTATCGGCATTGGCTATCTGCAATTCAAAGAGAGTAAATCCGCATGCTAAACCGATGACAAGTACATTTAAAATGGGACGATTAATCCCCCGCTTCATATTTTTTGACTTTCTCCACAATTTCACTCATCGGGTGTTGGGTTTTAACGAAATAATCATTGGCTCCCAACGCTAAGGCCTTTTTAATGTCCTCATCAGAGCCAAGATTTGAAAGAACGATAATAATTGGCAAATTTTTATATTCCGGGTTATTTCTTATCTCTTTCAAAACCTCAAAACCATCCTTCTTAGGCATAACCAGGTCAAGCAAAACTAAATCAGGCGGAGATCGCTTAATATCTTCTACCGCTTCTTCACCGTCTCTTGCGACTATAACTGTCCAGCCATCGGCCTCAAATCTGTCTTTGAGAACATTTAGTAAAACCTCCTCATCTTCTGCAATTAATATTTTTTTCATAAATTTTATTTGACAACCAATGAATCAGCACGCGAGGCCGAATCTTCATTAGTTATCTTTAATGGTATGGTAAACCAAAATGTCGTATCTTTACCTTCTTCCGACTCAAAACCCACCTTACCGCCCATATCTTCTATAATCGTTTTGACAATATACAACCCTAAGCCAGTACCTTCTGCTTTCATTTTCTTGGCACTTTCTCCTCTATAAAACCTTCCGAAAATATGCGATTGCTCATCTTTGGGAATAACCGGGCCTTTGTTGGCTATTGATACTTTAATAAAACTCTCCGTTTTTTCTAAATTTACAGTAACTGCCGTATTTTCCGGAGAATACTCAATAG
>CAZPLD010000068.1:0-2025 GCA_964587505.1 uncultured Candidatus Saccharibacteria bacterium
CATCGTCTTCCACAGGTTTTTGCCTGTGAGATTTTTGAAAGTTTCCAGCAGGCCGTCTCTCTTGGCGACGAAGTCCGGACGGAGTTTTCGGTTTATGTATTCTTTGTGACAGAACACAAACCGGACGACGCTCCGGCTCCAGTCCTCTTCCTCGGTGTTATACCAGGCATCAATCAATTGATAGTCACTGTCGGCAACAAAGTCTGATAGGACATCAGGAGTCGGTTCCATAATCCTGACCCCCGTGCCTTCAAATTGGCGGGCAGTCGGTTTGTGTAATTCCGAATACTTTGGAATACCTTCCGGAACGCTCTCGTTTTTCACATGAAACTGAAACACCACCAGACGAACCGACGGACCGAGCGTTGCGATTTGTTTCACTGTCCTCTCCTTCTGTTGGAAACGAACGTGTCGATATTATACCACGCGAATTATAACATTGCAAGAGCAAGTATGATATACTAAAAAGCGAGACCTTAACCCATTAGAGGGACTTACGGAGTTCGACTGGAACGAGTACGAGGCAAAATTTTAGTAAAAATTTATGCCGTGCCCGAGAATGGGTTAAGGTTGAGCTTTTGAAGCTAGTTTATTTCCCTAATCCCTTCTTTTATTTCTTTTTGAGAACGCCTCCTGAACCTTGCCCTTGAGACGGGCTTAACTTTGCTTTCATGAACCTGCGAAGGGGGGACGGGGATGTGTCTTATTTTAGGAAACAGGGGTTTCTTCTTTTGGTTCTTCATGAGTTTCTTCCGTGGCTTTTTTACCCGGTAGAGTTAAAACCATTTTGTGGTCTTTCGGATCTAAACTGACGATTGCAAATTCGTACTCTTTGCCGGCTTCAAAAATGTCATTCAAATTCTGTCCGCCCACTTCCGCTACCGGCAAGAAAGCGATTATGTCGCCGGGCAGTTCCACAAAAGCGCCATTGTTTCTGATTTTGATAACTCTGCCTTCAACTTTGTTTCCGGGCTGATATTTTTCTTCGGCTTTGAGCCAAGGGTCGTCTTTGAGGGCTTTTAATGAAAGAGAAACCCGTCCGCCGTCCAAGCTGATTATTTTTGCGGTTATGCTATCTCCCGAATGAAGAACTTCTCTCGGGTCTTCAATAAATTTCCAATCTATCTCTGATGAATGTATCAAACCGTCCAGCGTGTCGCTTAATTTTACGAAAGCTCCGAAATCGGTAACCTCGGTTATTTTTCCTTCAATCAAATCACCGACTTTTAATTTTGCCAGTTCTTCTTTGGCGACCTCTTCTTTAATCGCTTTCTCGGAAACAATTAATTTATTTTCGGCTTCATTAAAATCCAGTATTTTAACCTGAAATTCCATACCTTTGAATTTTTGGAGGGCCTGGACGATTTTGGTTGTATCTCCGCCGTCTATTTTGGGATAATGTTCGGACGATAATTGTGAGAGGGGAAGGAAGCCCTGGATACCGCTGACTTCAACGATAAGACCGCCTTTGTTAATGTTGATTATTTTGGTCGTGATAACTTCGCCCAGATCTTTCTTTTCTTTAATATCCTGCCATGCGGTAGTCATCTGGGCTGATTTCAAAGACAGCTCCCTATAACCCTCATCATTCTCAAGTTCAATAAGCATGGCCGAAACTTTGTCTCCTGTTTTCAGCCCCTTCATTCTGTCTGGATTGTCATAAAACTCGCCGGGGTAAATAATGCCGATTCCTACTGAGCCCAAGTCTAAAACTACATTTGCCTTAGAAACGCTGATTATCTGACCGCTTAATATATTTCCCGGCTTGGGCAAGAAAAACTCCTCCTTAGACAGAAGGTCCTTCATTGATTTGATATCTGAATTTAATGTAAGCACGAAATTTTATTGGACATTCACTTGGTGTGGGTCTTTATAATCAAGACCAGTACTTCAGGCTGTTGCCTTCAGTATTTCGTCACCTTCGTGACTCAACTGCGAATCCCCAAAATTAAAGATTTACTTTAGTAGTAAGACTATACCTCATCTCCCCAAATTTTGCAACTCGGACAGCTGACACAACCTCCA
>CAZPLD010000069.1:0-1883 GCA_964587505.1 uncultured Candidatus Saccharibacteria bacterium
TTGTCCGAGATTTCCTTTCTTAACCAGCTTTTTATCACTCCTTAAATATACTCTAAAAATTAGGAATTAAAAAATCCGGCCTTGGCCGGATTTACATTAACACGCCGACATGCTCAAGCTTTAGCTTCTTTTGAATGCTGAGTGCGACTTCTTCAACTGCTTTAGCCCTTTTTTGAACATTTTTGGGAGTAACGTCAGTCGGGGCCAACTTAAGCTCTTTCAACAAGATCCTTCTGAATGCCTGGTCATAGGCACCGATGAGAGTAAGGCCATCTTTCATGTTATCAAACTCCTTGATCTCAATATTACCATCATATCGAACCTTGAGTACTTTTTCACCAATGTCGAAAATAATGAACTCGGCTGCAACTCCGCGCGGGCTGTTTTTGTCTTCCAAACTTGATTGCATTACTCTGGAGACAAAATTTGTTACTACCAAAGCATGGAGATCTGCCTCGGAGAAGGTGTTGGAAATGGCCGAACCAATTTCGCGAAGAATGTCTTCAGCCTCATTGATATCAATAGAAGAAGCTCCTATACAAACACATTTAAAATTTTCATTGCTAAAGAGGAATGGCGGTTCTTTTCCGCCAGTAATAAAGTATGCCCCCAAGGGAAGCCTGATGAAAGCAGCAAAAACTTTTCCCAGCCGCTGCTTAGTATCGGCTTCCTTAATCTGGAAGTCTCTTAGTGTAGAATGACTCAGCTCAGCCACGAGAAACATCCTTTGCTAAAAGATTCTTTACTGACCTTGATACCACAGAAGGATCGATTACTTCATAACCATCGGGGGTGACCTTTGCAACAAGGGGTTCTGCTATCTTGATATCGGCAGTACCGTTGTCCCTTTCGCCGGCCCTAGAGATACTTTTGACCGCCAGGTCTATTCCTTCTTCAAGATTAAGCTTCCTTTCGGTCAAATTATTTTTTTCTTCTCTCAAAACGCCTATTGCCCCGTTCGTACCGGAACCAACTACAGCATAACTACTGGCCTGAAGAAGACTGCCGTCACCGTCAACTTCGAAAATAGCAAGGTCATGCTCCAAATTAAGGCCCCCTATTACAAAATGAGCTTCCATGCCAAACGGGTCGACGTAGTACCTGAATTCTCTCATGTAGTTTGCCAAATATCTGGCTTGACCCTCAACGGATAACGGATAGCCAAACTTACTAATAAATCCTCCGTTTAACTCTTTCATTAAGCTGACCACATGCTGAATGTCACTAACCATTCCCGCACCACCAATGGCGGTAAATGGGGATATTTCATGAATCTTGATGCTATCCACCGAAAGAATGGTCAGATAGCCTCCACATATTTTTCTGTCGGCAGCAAAGATAATCCCACCCAAGAAAGGAAAGGCAATGATTGTTGTCCCAGTTTTCACTTGTTTTGAGTCATCTTTCTGCGAGCGGGTTATATCCGGAGCTCTCGCAACTTTCGTGAAGCGGGGCCGAGAAATAACCGTATCCAAGGCTTGAGATAGGATCTCGGGTTTCATATGAATCCTTGTAAAAGTTCTGTTGGCAAAAGAGTATCAGTTTACAAATAAAAACGCCAGAGCTTGTCTTTCCATTTGCCGGCATAGTCAACGCCAATGCGTTTGCCTTTCTTAATGGTTTGGCTCTGCTCACCATTAACCCTGAGTTTACCGAATGGGTTAATTTGAGATTTTTTAACTTTACTTATACCTTCCTCAATCCACAACAAATTACTCTTCGTTATGTCTACCGCATTAAGTTTTCTGTCTATTTTTAATTCCCGGCATAATATACCCGGTCCTTTTAGTTTCGATTTTTTAATTTTGGATCTGTTTAGAAATTCGGATTTGCTCGGAGAAGGTTCACGGTGCTTTAGCCCGGGAATCTCTGTAGGATTTAGA
>CAZPLD010000070.1:0-1855 GCA_964587505.1 uncultured Candidatus Saccharibacteria bacterium
ATGGTGTCCCGAAGGGACGAGCGACTGACGAAGGCAATGAGAACGCTCGCTGGGCATTCGAATGGTAGTCTTGGGGGTGGTTGGTTTGGGATTGGTTGAAAATTATTCAGATTAATTTATACTACCAACATGACAAAACTAATCATCGGGCTTGGGAATCCGGACGAGGAATATCAGAATACCCGCCACAATGTGGGGTTTATGTTTTTGGATTATCTGGCAAAGAAGATTGAGGCGAACAACTTCGCAGAAGACAAGAAACATAATGCGCTGGTATCCAAATCCAAAATCGAAAAAACGCCAGTCGTATTAGTAAAACCGCTATGCTATGTAAATAAGAGCGGTGAAATTGTCTCGAAACTGGCTAAATTCTATAAAATAAAACCGGCAGACATTATTGTTGTCCAGGACGACCTCGATATTGAATTCGGGTCGTTCAAGAATTCATTTGAGAAAAATTCCGGCGGACATAAAGGCGTTGAATCAGTAATCAAAGCCCTGAAGACGAATAAATTCTACCGCCTGCGCATCGGGACATCGGTCCGAGCACTTCTGAAAGCGCGTGAGCAATCCGATAAAAAGCGGGATGCATTTGTGATGGACTTCGTTCTTGCCAAGTTTTCCCCGAAGGAGCAAGATGTGATTAAAAAAATGTTTCCGGAAATATACAAACGCCTGCTGCAAATTCTTTAAACCAAAAACCGCCCTTTGGGCGGTTTTTGATAATATAAGAAACTACTCTTCTATTCTTCTTCTTAAATCCCCGATCATTTGCTCGGCGTGCTTTACTCCTCCAAGACCAAAGGCTAAGCCCATGGCCAAAGCTCCTGCCGCAATCAATCCCGTGATAACGATCTTGATAATATCATCGGCTACTTTCAATTGAGCCAAAGCTATTAACAAAGAAAATACGAACACGGCCCACTTGGTCAAAGCTCCCAAAAAATTAGCCGACATAAGACCGGCTGCTTTTACAGAGGCCTTTACCAATCCCTCCGAGAATTTCGCCACCAAGATACCTATCAAAAGGATCACTGCTGCAACAATTACATTCGGGAGATAGAAGACGACGGTTCTCAAAAATTCGGAAACCTGTACTAACCCTAAAATGTTTGTCGCCGCCATCAAGAACACCACTACGAAGAACCATTTTACCAATTCGTAAAATAGCATCGGGGTATTCAGTCTGAAACCGCTTTTCTCCCAAGCTTGTCGGAAACCAACCTTGCTCAAGGCATTGTCTAAGTGCAATATCTTGATGATGTGATAAGCTAATTTTCCAAGCAATTCGGCGATAAGCCAGCCAACCAAAAATACAACTACCGCTGCAATAAAGCGCGGTAAGAACATAGCTACCCCTCCCCACAAGGTCAATAACGAATTTCTAACAATATCTGATGCTGCTACTACTTCAAACATAACAACACCTCCCTTCCAAAAACCTAATTATTTTCACCTACCAAGTATAACACTTAGAGAAATCTCGCTATCAACAGAGCAACTATATTCGCAACTTTAATCATAGGATTTATAGCTGGGCCGGCGGTATCTTTGTATGGGTCGCCTACTGTATCACCCGTCACTGCAGCTTTGTGGGCATCAGAACCTTTGCCGCCGTAAGCGCCGTCTTCAATATATTTTTTGGCGTTGTCCCAAGCCGCGCCGCCGGAAGTCATTGAAATAGCGACAAACAGTCCCGTGACAATCACGCCTACAAGCAGTCCGCCGAGCGCTTCAGGACCCAACACGAATCCGACAAGCACAGGAAACAGAATCGGAATAAGTGCCGGCACTATCATCTCACGCAATGCCGCTTTGGTCACGATATCAACCGCCGTTGAATAATCCGGTTTTG
>CAZPLD010000071.1:0-1686 GCA_964587505.1 uncultured Candidatus Saccharibacteria bacterium
CGTAGGAGCGGAGAAGATCATCAGATAAAAGCTACTCCGGGGATAACAGGCTGGTTCTGCCCGAGCGTTCATAGCGACGGCAGAGTTCGGCACCTCGATGTCGGCTCGCCCTATCCTGGGACTGAAGAGTGGTAGTTAAACCTTCTTCCCCTAAAAGTAATTTTAGGGTAATCTGCTAATTTTATTAGCAGGAGATCTGTCTAATATTTAGACAGCGAAACTAGCTCAAAACGGTGGAGTCCTGTGCATATCTGATTTGAAGGTCCCAGGTGACCTGATATAATTAGAATATGAAGGATGTTACCGTAGGAAAGGCAACCGAGAATAAATTAGTCTTGGCGTATATTGCCGGATTTTTAGACGGTGATGGCGCAATTTGTGCTATTATCGAAAAACATTCGGAAAAGAAGTTTGGATTTCGTGTAAGGATAACTCTGGATTTTTATCAGCACCGAGAAAATATTTATGTGCTCAAATACATTCAGAATTACTTTGACGAAGGAAGTTTGGGTAAGTCCATACGGAACACTCATAAACTATCCATTAAAAACCAATCCACACTTCATAGGATTTTGCCCCAGTTGGCTGATTTTTCTCTTGTAAAAAAGAGACAGATCAAGCTGGCGGTCAAAATACTAAATTCACCTGTTCTTACCAGAAACGATCTTCTAAGAAATGCAAAATTAGCAGATGAATTAAGTAGCTACAACATACGCTCAAAAAGTATTCGGAAGAATAGTTCCAAGATTATTCTCGATGCCTCCTCTAACGACTGATTCCCGATCTTTTAGATCGCGGATGAGATAGCCCTCTTTTTATAATGGCTATCACACGGCTAGCATCCCAATCTCGCCAAAAGGCGGATGGATGAAGGTATAGTCTGCGCTTATAGTAATATAAGAAAATAATGTGAGGCCCCAAGGGTTTGGCTGTTCGCCAATTAAAAGGGTACGCGAGCTGGGTTCAAACCGTCGTGAGACAGGTTGGTCCATATCTGGTGCGGGCGTTGATACTTGAGAAGGGTTGTCCCTAGTAAGTAATTGCTACTTCACGGAGTAATCCGTGATGACAATTCGGCTAATAACGGTGGAATCTTAATAAATCTGTATCCGTTGATAACCATGATTGTATCGGTCCGAAAATCATGGTACACTTGAGGACCAGAGGCGATTCTTAGAGTGGCTAAAGAAGCACACTCAAGAAACTTCGCCTGGAAAAATTATTAAGACAATATCGTGGGAAGTCGATCTAAAATTAACTTAGCTTACATTGCCGGTTTTCTGGATGGAGATGGGAGCTTAATGCTCCAAATCAAAAGAAGGAAAGATGGCAAGAAAAAATGGCGATTTATGTGCACTATTTGTTTTTATCAAGACAGTAGGCACGAGAAATCTCTATATTGGATTAAAAATATTCTAGGTATCGGTTATATATCCAAAAGAAATGATGGAATGACCGAGCTAAGAATAAATGGATTCAAACAAGTTAGAGATATTCTCAAAGACTTAATCCCATTTATCAAGTTCAAGAAAGATCAGGCGGGCGCTTTATTTAAAGCGGCCAAACTCTTGAACAGGAGTTCAATTTTAAGTAACAAGCAAATGTTGGAATTAATTAAATTTATTTTAATAATTCAAAACAATAATTATGTTACCAAAAGAAAAAGAACCAAAGAAGAGCTAATGA